>JBLHKS010000112.1:0-23753 GCA_047620505.1 Verrucomicrobiales bacterium
CTTTTCGATCCGCTGAATCTGGATTCGAGCCGGATTCACCGAATCGAAGGCGAGCTCGATCCGCCAGCAGCTGCTGAGCGCGCGGAAGCCGAATTTCGCCGAGTTTGCGGGGAAACTCCCATGCTTGACTGGATTTTCCTCGGCATGGGCGAGGACGGCCACGTCGCTTCCCTGTTTCCGGAAGAAAGCGAAACTGATCGCCAATCGTCAGCGATTTTTCGCCCGGTCGTCGCATCCAAACCGCCGCCCAATCGAATAACGTTAGGCTACGGGGCGCTCGCTGCTGCAAAAGAAGTTTGGGTTCTGGCTTCAGGCGCAGGGAAAGCGGAAATCCTAGAAGATTCGATCGCCGACCGTGTCGACACGCCGCTCGCGCGAGTTCTGAAAGCGCGAGAGCAGACGCTGATTTTCAGCGCCATTTCCTAGATTAACGGCCAGTCAGCCTCAACGGCCAAACCACGACATCCAGCCTCTTCGAAAAGTGCAGCACTGGCTCTGAATCTGGAATTTCGATCCCAAACGCCTCACCGATTTGGTTTTCGTGGATCTCCGCCTCAGCTCGCTGAAGAGGCCAGGGCGCGTGCTGAATCTCAGCAGAAAACAACCGTCCGCCGGTCGATTTTGCGTAGAGGCAATATCGCTCCGTGAGCCAGTTCTCCAAGGTCCCAGGCTTTGATTCGTAAGCAGATCCTGTGGGTTCGTAATCGCCGCGAAAGGCCCAATTTCCTTGATTTCGTTGCGACAAATAATGCACTCGGTTGCCCACCGTCTGGCATTGCATTTTCGCGTTGAAATACGGCAAGTGAAAAAACTTTCGGGCCGCCCAAACCGCGACTCGGTTTGCGGCATCCAAGCTCAGAAACCAAACACCCGGCTTCCCGTCATGCTCGACGTAAAGTCGTAGATTCAATTCTGGAAACGCGGAAACCCACGGGAGACTCGGGATTCCACGTGGTGCCACGCCCTCCATCCGAAACGGAACTACGCCGACCCACGAGACGCCGTCGAATTCCTGGATTTCCAGCTCCGGTGGCACGAGTTCTCGCAAGCTCTTTGACGGAACCGGCCAATGCGCAAAAAGCAGATCGCACCACCGCTGTCGCATGATCCAAGGACCTTTTGGCATCGGCCAGGGACGGTGGTCAATTCGATTCAGGGCCGGATTCACGAGGCCAGTTTCAATGGGGATTTCCTTGATTCAACATCAGCAGCTGCTGGTTTCCTTTCCGCAAAATTAGGGCAGCACCGTCAAGCCAAAGCGAAAATGATGGAATTATCATTATCCAACGCGAGGTCACTCGCCTTGCTTTTGTTTTCATGATGAGATGATTGGATTTCCCGAAAAAATCAAAAGCCGATATCGGCAATTCGCGCTCGGACTCGCTCCGCTCTTGCCTTTGATTGTCATTACCTTGATCAGTGTTTACCTGCTTCCGGTCGACGGAAAAGATTACGAACCGCCGAGGGCAGGCGGCGAGTTTTTTCCGCTTTCGTCGTTCCCGATGTACTCGACGATCGATCCGCAAACCTACATGGTTTACCTGACAGACGCAGAAGGTAAGCCAATCGGGGCGCAGGCGGTGTTCGGGATTCGAACGTCGGCGATTAAAAAGAATTACGACAAGAAACTGCGGCGATTGGAGGGGAAATTGGGCAAAAAGCACTGGAAAATGACGCCCGATGAGAAAGCGCCTGCTGCGCTGGAAACTCTGGAATTCATTTTTCGCGAGTACGGCTCCAAGGGCGAGGAAGCTTCGGAAACGGCCTCGATTGCGCTCGTCGACATGCGGATTTACTGGAGAGATGGAAATCTGGATCGAATCAGAGAAACCGTCGCGACTCTCGATCGAAACTCCCTGACAAAGACACCATGAAGTGGCTCTTTCGTAACCAACTCGGTAGGATTTCGTATTCTCCGATTGAATTTAGCATCGCGCGCTTCGGCTTTGCTTTGGTTCTAGTCCACTCGATTTGGAGCCTCGCGAAGGCTAACGATGAGACGAGCCTGGATGAGCCGCACGGCTTGGCTTGGCTCGGCAACGGGCCGGAGGGCGAGCTTTCGTGGCTCGGGGATTTGACGGTCTGGTTCAGCGCCGGACCGGGCGTGCCGACGGCTTGGTTTCTGGTTTTTGCGGTGCTCCTGGCGTTTTACCTGATCAACTTCGCGCCGATTTTCACGAGCTTCGGCCTTCTCACGATTCACACGTTGGCGGGCACGTTTTACATGTCTCAGGGGGCGATGCATCACACCCAGCAGATCATCAGCCTGGTCCTTTTCGGGCAGCTGTTGGCTTCGATCTGGAATGCGATCAAACTTCGGCGAAGCGACTCGCTTCTTTGGCCGAGTTCTCAGGTTTTCCGAGATTCATCGATGTTCCTCTGCCAACAGATGATCGCGGCGAGCTACGTGATTACCGGCCTGACAAAGTTCGAAAAATCCAAGGGCCATTGGATCGAAGATTCGCCGAATCTTGTGGTCCAGTTCGACAAAAACCTGCAGATGGATTTCTACAATCATCTCCAGCCACCGGACGAGCGGATGACGCAGTGGATGACTAATTTTCTAACGAATTATCCATCGCTGGGGATGATCATTTTCGGTTCCGCGCTGCTCCTCGAATTCCTGGCGTTTTTCGCGCTTTTCAACCGCTCGATTATGGCTCTGTGGGGCCTCGCTTTGATCGCGATGCACCTCAGCATCGGCGTGATCATGAAGCTGGACTTTTTCTACAACGAAATGGTTCTGCTGATCTTTTTCGTCAACATTCCGTTCTGGATTCGAGCAGCGGGGTGCCGCTTCCTCAAAACGGCTTGACCGTCACTGAGCCCGATCCGCTGTCGGTGATCCAGATCCGATCGATCGTCAGCTGAAGCTCCGAATCGACAGTGCTGAAAGCGAATCCCGTGATCACATCGTCGGCGGTCATCGGCTGGTCGTCGACAAATTCGCCCGCGACTTTGCGCTTCCAGACCGTGATCGGAATTTCGACGGTTTTCCACTCGCCGGGATCGATCGTGATCTCGCCGCCGTGCCACATAAACAAGCTGAACTGGCCCGTTAGGCGGTGGCGGGTGCTTGCAAACACGTTCAGCCAGGTTTGACGATCGGATTTCAAAACGAGATTGAAATGAGTCCCCTCTCGGCCTTCAAACCAGCCATTCCAATTGCTGGTAGACGCGATTACGTAATGCGATTTCGAAGGATCGCTCTGATACGGCTCGACCAATGTTTGAATCGCGCCGAGGGAGCCCACAGGCAAGCCGGTTTCGACCAGCGTGCCTTTCCAACCGCGCACAGCCTCGCGCCCGGCTTCGAAGTCGACCGACCAGACGATTCCGTTAATCGATTCGAGCTGTGGCAGGGGCGCTGGAACTGGGATTGGAAGCTCTTGAGGCGTCGGCGCCGGTGCCAGCAGCTGCTCAGGCGGTTCCTCTGGACGCGGCTCCGGTTGGACGATCTGTTTCCTCGGATCCTGTGCGCTGGAATCGAATTTTTGAACCACAAACCAGAGTCCTCCGATCAAAATCGCGATACCGGCCGCGATCGCCAAAATCTGGCCGAAGCGCTTCCAAGGCCCGGCCACGACAACCGGCTTTTCCGCTGACTGGCACCCGAATTCGACCTGCTGATCGACCATAGTCAGATAAATCCGTCGAGCTTCCGGATCTTTGATCAAGATCGCTTCGAGCTCCGCCTGCTCCTCCTCAAAGAGCGCCTCGTCGAGAAGCAGCGAGATCAAACGCGTCAAATTATCGTGATCCGTCTTCATGATCTGGCCTCCTCAAGACGAAGGCAGCGACTGACGCAATCCAGCAACTGCTTGCGGATCCGATGCATAACCAAATAGATCGCATTGGCCGATTTGCCCTGCTCTTTGGCGATGTCTTTGAGTGCCCGCTCGCGGCCGAAACGCTCGGTCATCAAATCGCGCGCATTCGGATCGAGTTTCTTCATGCAGGCAACGAGCGCGTTGCGTTTGGCTTCCAATTCGGGCTCCATTTCGACCCGCTCTTCGGCCAGAGTTTCGATCAGTTCGTCGTTCTGAAAATACTTCGCGCGGATCGCATATTTCTTGCGGTGCTTCAAAACCTCAAAGAACGCAAACTGCCTTGCCCAAGGCCAGAACGGACGGCTCGAATCGTACTCGTTGAACTTCTGCCAGAGTCGGCGGGCGGTTTCCTGAACGACGTCCTCAGCCTGAGCGCGGTTCGGAAGCAGCGTCATCACGTAGCGCAAAAGATCGAGATGATGCTTGGAATAAAGGACGGCAAAGTCGTCGGATTGGATGGGATCGATCATTCGGTTCCTGAGCTATCATCTTTGCCCGAACTGATCTTTCCACAAATCGACTTCGCAAAGTTCGCGATTGCCTTGAGAGAAATTCGTCAGCAATTTCTTCTTCGCCCGTCGAATCCTGTCATGAGCCCCAAGTTCTCCTTCTCACTCTGCCTTATCTTTCTCACGATGCTCAGCACAGGCCAATCACAGACAAAAGGGATCGCCGGAAAAAACGCTCCAAGCTGGAATATCGATTCCTGGTATCAGCTTCCCAAAGATACTGAGACTCTCGACGTCACGGATTTTCGCGGAAAGGTGCTGGTCGTTTATTGTTTTCAGTCCTGGTGCCCGGGCTGTCATTCTCATGGGTTTCCGACTCTCAAAAAGTTGGTTTCCAAATTCGATGACGATGAAAAAGTCGAATTCGTCGTGATTCAGACTGCTTTTGAGGGACTCGAAACGAATTCGGTAGAGAAACTCAAGCCCACGGCTGAGCGATACGATTTGAAAATCCCGTTTGGCCACAGCGCGACGAGGCGGCGGGACGGAAGATCGGTTCTCGAAAGCTACCGGACGGGCGGAACGCCGTGGTTCATTATTATCGATCCGTTAGGCAAAGTGCAGCACAACGGATTTTCGATCGATTTTGATGAGGCGGCCGAAGCGATCGAAGAGCTGAAAAACGCTAAGCCGGATGCCGATGCTGCGATTTTCGGCAAATAGACTTTTAAGCAGCTGCTGCTTTCCCTTTCTTCGGATTGGCGATCGAAAAGACGATGCTTAGCACGCAGGGCGCCAGAATCAGGGTGAAGATCGTGGACAGAAGCAAGCCGCCGACGATCACCGCGCCGAGGCCGCGATACAGCTCGGATCCAGACCCTGGCAGGAGCACCAGCGGCAGCATCCCGCCGACGGAAGTCAGCGAACTCATCAAAATCGGGCGCACCCGGGTTTCGACGGCGGCGATGATCGCCTCGCGCGGAGTTTCCAAGTGACGCTCGGGATCACGCAGGAAATTCAGGGTCTGGTGGACGATGAGGATCGCGTTGTTGACGACGACTCCGGCAAGAATCACGAATCCCAGAATCGTCAGCATGTCGAGATTCTGGTCAGGCATGTAGGGATCTTTGATGCTCCAATTGTGGAGGAGCGCGAGCCCGAGGAACCCGCCAAACATCGCAGGGAAGACGGTCATGATGATGATCACCGGGTAACTCCAGCTCTGAAAAAGGATCACCATGACGAGGAAAACGACTAACAAAGCCAGAACCATCGAGCTGGTGAAGACACCGATCAGCGATCCGTCGCCGAGCAACGCGGTCTTGATTTCGTTCAGCTTTCCGGCTGAGCCTGAGAGCCGAACATCGACGCCAGGAGGAATCGCGCCGCCCTGACGCATGCCCTCAGTCAGCTCGTTGATCTTCTCGATCGCCGTCTCAAGCGGCATGCCATCCGGCGGGGTCAGCTGAAGCGTTACCGCGCGATTTCGATCGACGTGGCGGATTTCGCTCGGCCCCTGAACGCGCTCGACCGCAGCCACCGTGCGGAGATCGACGATGTCGCCAGTCGGCGTCGCGACAGGCACGTCGAGGATCGCGTCGATCGCCTGACCTCCGAAGGAAGCCTTGCTGATGACCTTGAGATCCCGGAGTTCGCCGCGCTCTTCGAATTCGCGGAAAAGCAGGATTCCATCGCCGTTAGCCTGGACGGCGAGACCGACGTCGCTTCGCGTCAGCCCGACTTTCCGCAGATGGCGGTCGAGCGGGACGATTCGCAATTCGTGGGACGGCATCGAAAAGTTTCCAGGGTCAGGATTGACGCTGTACGGGCCAAACTCGCCAAATAAGCCAAACATCAGCGTCTTAGCAGCTGCTGAGACCTCGTCCAGGTCGCGGCCAGTCAAATCGATCTTGATCGCAGCCCCCGTGTTGCCGCCAATCTTGAAGAGCGGCATCTGAAAAGAAAACGCGAGCGTGTCCGGAGCCGTGTGCCCGCCGGTCGCCCAATTCATCAGGTGGGTGGCGTCGATCGCGCGCTTTTTGTCGGCGGAAATCGCGCCGTGAAACATTTTGTCCTCGAAGCTAACGAGAAAGTAATTCGAAAGCGGAGGCGGTGTGACCGTCGGCGGGCCACCCGGAAATTGCGGAACCAATTGGCGGTGATCTTCCTTCGGTCTTGGGCCTCCGCGAACGATCGATTCGACAGCGAAGGCATCGTCTTCAACTTCCCAGGCAGGGCGGATTTTTTCTTCGATCCTCAGCCCGACTTGCTCGAGTTGATCAAGGCTGTAGCCGGGTGGCGGGATGAGAATTCCGAAGCAGATGTTGCGGTTGCCTTTCGGCAAATAATCGAGTGGCGGCCTCAACTTCTCGATTCCGATGAGCGTGCCGAACATGAAAATCAGGATCACCGCGATGCTCGCGACCCAGGAGCGAGTCGAGAGGTCGACGATCCGCGAGACGAGCCGCGGCAGGCTGTCGAGAGCGACGTGAAACGGGTGCAAAATGAGACCGAGAAGGCTGCGGCGTTTTGGCTGGCCTTCGCCGTCGTCTGCGTCTTCGTGGAGCGACTCGCCTCGGGTTAGCATCCGCGCGGCGGCCGTTGGGATCACGGTCAGGGAAACGATGAGGCTGAGCCCGACAGCGGCCATGATCGCGTAGGCGATGTCTTTGAAGAGTTGGCCTGCGGCTTCCTGGATGAGGAGAATCGGGAAGAAAACGATCAGCGTGGTTACGGTCGAAGCGACGACGGCTCCGGCGACTTCGGACGCGCCCTCGGATGCGGCTCGACGGGCGCTTTTGCCCATTTCGAGGTGCCGATAAATGTTCTCGATCACGACGATCGCGTTGTCGACGACCATGCCGACTGCGAAGGCCATGCCCGCGAGCGAAATGATGTTCACGGAGCGGCCAAGCGCGACTAGCACGACCAGAGCGCCGATGACCGAGATGGGAATCGCGATCGCGATGATGCCAACGGTTCGCAGCGATCTGAGGAAGAAAAGAAGGGTCAGCGTCGCGAGAATCCCGCCGAAAAACAGGTTGCTCTGAACGAGTTTGATCGCGTCTTCGACGTAGGTCGTGGAATCGTAAGTCTGGACGAGTTCAAGCCCGCCGTTCAGGCCTAACTCGCGGGAGTGCTCCTCAAGCAGGCCGCCCGGCGCGTTCATCGCGGCGACCTCCGTTTGAATCGCGCGCATCGTCTCGATCAGGTTTCCGCCGCGCTCCAACTGGTAGTTGAAAAACGGCATCACCTGGCCACGCGCCCGCGCCCAGTCACGTTTTTCTTTGTAGGTTCTAACGACTTCTGCGACGTCCCGAATGTAGACCGGGCCGGTGACTTCCCGCCGGACAATCATGTCGAGAATCTCGTCCGGCGACTCAAACCGGCCGGTCGCGCGAACGCGGATGTTGCGCTTGCCCTCGACGAGATTTCCAGCCGAAAAGTTGGCGTTCGAACTTCGAATCGCGGCCAGCAGCTGCTGGTAGGTCACGCCGCGTTGAGCCAGGGCGACCGGATCGACCCGGATTTGCACCTCGGCCGGCCGCGCACCGCGAATTCCGACCTGGGCAACGCCGGGCAGCCGCTCGAAACGCGGCTTGAGTCGGCGTTCCATGAAATCGTAAAGCGTCGTCGCGTCGAAATTCGGATCCGTCGAAGACAGGCCGATCCAAGCGATCCAGTCGGTCGATTCCGGATCAATATCGTCGACCACCGGCTGAAGCACAGCTTCCGGGTAACCCGGGACTTCGTCCAGTTTCTGAAGGACCTCAGCTTTGGCTTCTTTGATGTCGATCCCTGTCCGAAATTCGAGCCGGATTGAACCGCGCCCGGCCTGACTGTTGCTCGTAAGCGAAACCAGACCGGAGATGTCGCCCAGAACTTTTTCCTGCTCCTCGACGATGTCGCTTTCAATCTCCTCAGCGGAGGCGCTCTCCCATTGGGTAACCACGGAAATCACCACGGAGTCGATTTCCGGCTTCATCTGAACCGGCACCGCCGTGAAGGCGAGGATTCCGGCCAGAATCGCAAGCCCAACGCCGACTGCGACGGAGACAGGCTGATCGATGCAGCGATCGACGAGCTTCATTCTTTTGGCGGTGTTTGGCTTTGATCCTCAGCCGCAGGTTCGGCGGCGCGCTCTTTGACCAGGAGCGCCTGATTCGGCTGTAGCCGGTCGTTGCCTTCGACGACAATCTGATCGCCTTCTTTGATCTGCTTGTTCTCTCGCGGAAGCAGAAAAATCTCGCCCTCTCGTTCAAACGCGACCTTGACCGGGATTCGCTCAGCCTCGGGCGACTGCTTTTCGGAAGCGCGAAAAACGAAGTCCCCGCGCTCGGTTCGCAACAGCGCGTCGACGGGAATGATCAGATGCGGCTCCAGCTCTCCGACCGGAACTTCGCCGGCTAACGACTGCCCGGCTGCGAGCCGCCCGCTTGAATTGTCGAGAACGGCGACGGCGACGAACATTCGGCTGCGAGGATCGACGTCAGGCACAATTCGAAGCTCCTTCGGCGTTAGCTCGCCGACACTTTCGATCAAAACTCGGACCCGCTCAGGCTGACTCCGAACGTCTTGCAAAAAGCGCTCGGGCACCCGCATCCAGGCTTCGATCGGATCGCCACTGATCAAGGTCATCACGACTTCGCCGGCAGCGACCCACTCGCCGGGCTCGACGTGTCGCTCGGTGATCAAGCCCAGGAACGGCGCGCGGATTTCCAGATCTTTTTCGCGGATTTCGAGGAGTTTGATCCGGCTATCCGCTTCCGCGATGGCCCCGTTGGCGGCGTCGAGTTGGGCTTTTGAAACGGCGAGCGCGCGGACAGCATCGAGGAGATCTTTTTCAGGAACCGAGCGATCCTCAAACAGGCCTTGCATCATTTTCTGGTCTTCGGTTGCCCGTTTCAACTCGGCATCACGCTGGGTGACGACGCTTCCCGCTGTTTTCAGCGCCGCTCGAGCCTCGGTCAGCTCAGCTTCGATTCGCCGACCATCGAGCCGGACCAGCGGCGCGTTGATTTCGACGATCTGGCCTTCATCCACGAGGATTTCCTTGATCGCACCGGCTTCCTGAGCCGCAATTTCAGAGCGCGAAACGGGGCGCAGGCCGCCGGTTACCCTGGCGAGATTCTGCGCGGGTTCGAGCTTGGCTTC
The DNA here is from genome assembly GCA_047620505.1 of Verrucomicrobiales bacterium. GTDB lineage: Bacteria > Verrucomicrobiota > Verrucomicrobiia > Verrucomicrobiales > DEV007 > JBLHKS01. Next base: position 9,434 of record JBLHKS010000112.1, read on the forward strand.
AACGACGAAAACCGAAGCGGGCGGCATCGAAGGAGGGCCACCGGCACCCGGCTTCTTCTCAGCAGCTGCTGCCTCGGCCGCAGTCGGCGTATCGTTGATCATTTTGATCGCGATGACGCCGATGACGATCGAAAGCAGGGCGATCCCGCCAATGAAAAGCGGAAGTCGTCCGCCGCGTTCTTTCGTTGCTGTGCCAGCTTCTCCCATGGGCGAGAACTGATCGACGATCGACGGCTTGAGTCAACCGGCCACCTGCCTCAATCAATTTCCGCGAATCGCAGCACCGCAAATCGAACCAACTCGTTCATATCGTTGATTCCGACCTTCTTTTTAATGTTGGCGCGGTGGGCGTCGACGGTCTTGCTGCTGATGAAGAGGCGCTCGGCGATCTGATGCGTGCTCAAGCCTGAACCGAGACCCTCGAGAATCTGAAGTTCTCGATCGCTGAGATCGTCGACCGAAGCTCGCATGCCGCCAGCGCTCGATCCATGGCTAACTTGTTTCAAAACTCGAGAAGCGGTGGTGTCCGGAACAAAAACCTCACCGGCCAGAACCGCGCGAACTGCCGTTAGCACGCTGTCGGAATTCATCCCCTTCATTGCATAGCCGTTGGCACCGGCCCGAAGCGCGCGCTTGGCGTAAAGCGCGTCATCGTGCATTGTCAGGACCAGAATCAGCCCCTTGAATTTGCTCTTGCGGAGGCCTTTGATGATATCGATTCCGTTGCCGTCTGGAAGCGAGATGTCGAGCAGGACCAAATCTGGAGAGGCGGCCAGAATCGCCTCGACGGCACCTTGGAAACGATCAAAGTCGCCGCAGATTTGGAGATCGGGCTCCAATTCGAGGAATTGCCGAAGGCCCATTCGCAGAAAAGCGTGATCCTCCAAAATGAAGATCTTGTGCTGAGTTGCGATTGGAGCGGCGACCATCATTATTCATCACACGGAGACTTTACAGATAATCTCGCAGCCAACGGACGCTTCCGAACGAATCTCCAGCACTCCCGCGATCGCCCGGGCGCGGTAACGCATGATTTGAAGGCCAATTCCTTCGTCGCCCGGATTCGCCGATTGCAGTTTGAAGCCGCTGCCGTTGTCTCGAATTCCCAAGGTCAGGGAGTCATCGTGAACTTTAAGGCTGATAGTCATTTCTGAGGCTCCGCTGTGGCGAATCGCATTGTGAATCGCTTCCTGAGCGATCCGATAAAGGTGGTTGGCGACTTGTTGGTCTGAGATTTCGATGGGTGCCCCTGGAAGGACCAATCGGCATTCCAAGCCAGCCTGATCCGCAAATTCAGCGAGCCGCGCTAAGGCCGAAGGGAGCGCTTTTGAATCGGAGAGCGGGTGAAGGCCGAAGGCGAGGTTGCGCGTCTGGCCGATCGCATCTTCCAGCTTCTCGGCGATGAGACGGGCCGTATCGCCGCGATCGGAGCCGTCGGCTTCCAGCTGCCTGGCGAGCGTGGCCGTGTGCAGTTCGAGGCCTTTCAACAGCGACCCAAGATCATCGTGTAACTCGCGAGCAATCCTTGTCTTTTCGGTTTCGGCGGCAAGAAAACATTGCTGTTCGAGCCGCCGTTCTTCGCTCTCACGCCGAGCCGTGATGTCGATCAGCGCGGTGAAACAAGCTGGGTCGTCACCCAGCAGGTGCCCGGCAGGAACGATGCTTTCCAGACGATAAATCCGTTCGTTTTCATCCCCCAGTTTCATCCTGACCTCGAAAATTTGCCGCTCACCGCTAACGAAAACTTCTCCCTGACATTGCGAAAATTTTTCGCGGTCTTCACGCCAGATATAAAGTCCAAATCGACTGCCCATCAGATTTCTGCGCTCAATTCCAAGCATCGTCGCCGCAGTCAAATTTGCCGCCTGAACCGTTCCCTCGGCGTTCAGCGTGAGGTAGCCGACCGGAGCGAATTCGTAGAGATCGCTGTAGCGGTCGCGAGTGTCGCTCAGCTCAATCTGAGCCTGACGCAGCTCCTCGTTCTGAATCTCCAGCTCGATCTGGTGGACCTGCAATTCGTGGGCGAGAGCGCAAATATCATCGTGCGAAAGCCGATCGATGTCTGCCGTCGCCGCAGCCGCCAGTTCCGCGCGCCGACGCAGGTCAGAGGCCTCCTCCGCTTTCACTCCGCCGCCTCCTCAATCGCCAGCAAAATCATCCCTGGTAAACCGGCGGCGCGCTCGAGTTTACGGCCGTTGAGCATGAAGGCGCGTTTGCCAATGTCAGGAAATTCGGTCTCAACACGGAAATCCTCAAACTTCTGGTCTTGCGGTAGGATTTCCTCCAGCAGCTTCCGGAGAATCGGAACGTCCCACTCGCCGTCGCCGAGTTCGTAAATCAGCTTTTTGTCGATCAACTCCGAACTGGTTTCGAAGGTCCGGCAGAACGTGCTGTTCCCCGAAACCACGCGCAATTCGTCGTCAAGCACGAGCAACGGCTCACGCATCGTATCGACGATGCTCTCAAAGTACTGGCGAGTGTAGCGGGTCTGACTGATTTCGACAAAAGTGACCACCAGGCCGTCGATTTTGTTGTCCGAAGTCCGGTAAGGCATGATTCGCATCAGGTACCACTTCCCCGTGTCGGTCTCGACCTCGGTTTCCTTCCACGCGAGCGTCTTGAGCACGCCTTTGCAGTCTTCCACAAGCTCGCTGTAGACCAGATTGGAGACGAGATCAGCGAGCGGTCGGCCGACGTCGCTCAGGATCAAGTGAACGAGGGATCGGGCCTCATCAGTGAATCGTTTAATATTGAGATCGTTGTCCAGAAAGATGGTCGCGATCGTCGTGCTGTTGAGGAGATTCAGCATGTCGTCGTTGGCCTGACTGAGCGCCCGCATTTTGCTCTCAAGCTCGTTGTTGACCGTGGTTAACTCCTCGTTCAGCGACTGCATTTCCTCCTTGGAGGTCTCCATCTCCTCGTTAGTCGATTGCAGCTCCTCATTGGTCGACTGCAGCTCTTCATTCGCCGATTTCAGCTCTTCGTTTGAAGTCTGGAGCTCCTCAATCGTGGTCTGCAACGACTCTTTGCTGTGTTGCAACTGGTCTTCCAACTCCTGGACACGATCCGGGTCGGTCCCCGTTGAGCCCTTTGCCTTTTTCTTCGGTGTTGGGACGTGGACGAAACTGACCAGCATGAGCCCTCGAATCGATTCCGGTTCCACCATCGGAGAAACCGTCACGGTCACGAGCGAGAAGCCACCGTTCGTTTTCACGCTGATTTTTTCGCGGACAACTTCGCGGCCCTCGGCGGTGGACTGCCGCAACGCCGCGGCGAGTTCCAGCTGAAGCCCCTCGCGCGCCATGTCGAACAAGTTCATCCGCGGCTGACCGCCTGCGGGCTCCAGAAACTCGCCAGTCCGACCGTGAATGTGGACGAATTCTCCGCGGCTGTTTACCAGCACGCTGGGAGGGCAATGGCGGCTCAGCAGCGCCTTTTCAACGATTGCTGGAATCTCCCGATCGGGGATCACCACAGTCGTTCTGGTCCGGCCAGAGTCGATTGGCCGGACAGGCTGAGCCGGCATTTCCGGCAGGAAGCACGACGACGCGGTCGTGTCGCGTCGACGAAAGATTTTCCACTTTTTATCGACCAGATGAAACGAGTCGGTGAATTGCCCGACCGACTCCGAAGGTCCTAGCAGAAGCAGACCCTCTGACTTCAACGCGTAGTGAAAAATCGGCAGAAGTCGCTTCTGCAAATCCTGATTGAGGTAGATCAGCAAGTTGCGGCAGGAGATCAGATCGAGCTTGGTGAAGGGCGGATCTTTGATCACATTCTGCGGCGCGAAAATCACCATTTCACGGATTTCCTTCCGCACTTGATAGGACGAATCGCGACGATTGAAAAACCGATCAAGCCGCTCCGGAGTCACGTCGCCGGCGATGCCTTCCGGATAATTTCCAGCTCGAGCCGAATCGATCGCTTCCGAATCCAGATCGGTCGCGAAAATCTGGACATCGAAGTGCTTTCCTTCCGATTCCAGCAATTCACGCAGCAGAATCGCCAATGTGAAAGCTTCCTCGCCCGTCGCACATCCCGGAATCCAGACTCGAAAGGTGTATTCGTCGGGAAGTTGCTGAATTCGCTCCCGAAGCGGCTTTTCGCTCAAAAACTGGAACGCCTGCGGGTCACGAAAAAAGCTGGTAACGCTGATGAGAAGCTCCTTGAAAAGAAGATCAATCTCCGCCGGGTTTTCCCGGAGGTAGCGCACGTAATCGCCGGTTGTGGCGATTTGATGGACGTTCATTCGGCGCTCGATTCGGCGCCGGATCGTCGTCGACTTGTAGTTCGAAAAATCGTGCCCGGTGCGCGCGCGAAGCAGCAGAAAAACCCTCTGAAGCGGCTCGTCCGGCGGCACCTCATCTTCCGGCGCTTTGAGATAAGGCCCGGAAACGTAAGCCAGCAGCTGCCGAGGCATTTCATTCGGAGGCAGGATGTAATCGGCCAGGCCAGTGGAGATCGCGCTCGAAGGCATCCCGGAATACTGAGCCGTTCGAACCTCCTGGACCATGACCATGCCGGATTCACCCTTGATCGCCTTGACGCCGAGCGTCCCGTCCGTCCCTGACCCTGACAGAATCACGCCGACGGCCGTCTCCTTTTGATCCTCCGCCAGGGAGCGTAAAAAATGGTCGATCCGCAAACTCGGCGTTTCCTTCTTCGTCAGTTCGGTGATCTGCAACTTGCCATTCAGAATCCCGAGCTGCCCAGCCGGCGGAGCCACGTAAACGTGATTCGGCAGGACCAGTTGACCATTCGTCGCTTCGGCCACCTCCATGTCGGTCCTCTCAGACAGCAACTCCGGCAACAGACTCGTGTGCCCGGCGTGTTGATGCGTCACGACCACGAAAGCGAGTCCCGAATTCGTCTGCATCGCCGAGAAGAACGACTCGAGCGCCTCCAGCCCGCCAGCGGAAGAGCCCAGCCCAACGACAGGAACTCCGAGCGCGACAGCAGCTGCTGGTTTCTCCTTCGCGGGCGCGGACTTTTTCTTCGAGGGCGATTTGCGCTTGGCTGCGGATTTTTTTGGCATTGGCTTGGCTTAAGCAAAGCAGAAGCGAACCCGGATTCCAAGCTAAACCGCCGAACCTCTTCGGGAGCGGGAAGCACGCGAGGGTTGAGGGTTGATTCGCGCTTCGACGGCTCCAGATTGGCGGGATGATCGCCCAGAGTTCACGCCGGAATTTCCTGACCGCATCAGGCGGGCTTGGTGGGATCGCGCTCCAGCAGCTGCTGGCTCAAGATTCGGACGCGACGCCATTTCATTTCGCGCCAAAGGCGAAGCGCGTGATTTACCTCTTTCAATCCGGCGCGCCTTCGCAGATGGACTTGTTCGACCCCAAGCCGGGGCTGGCGAAGCTGCGCGGGACGGAGTTGCCGGAATCGATCCGCAAAGGCCAACGGCTGACGGGGATGACCTCGAAGCAGGCCTCGTTTCCCGTCGCGCCGACGAAGTTCAAGTTCGCGAAGCACGGCCATTCCGGAGCGGAGTTGAGCGAGCTTCTTCCTCACACGGCGAAAATCGCGGACGACCTCTGTTTCATCCGGACGATGCACACCGAGGCGATCAATCATGATCCGGCGATCACGTTTTTCCAGACGGGCTTCCAACTCGCAGGTCGGCCGAGCATCGGTTCCTGGCTCTCCTACGGCTTAGGAAGCGAGAACGCGAATCTGCCTGCATTTGTGGCGCTCGTGTCAGGCTCCGGCGGGCAGCCGCTCTACAACCGGCTTTGGGGGAGCGGTTTTTTGCCTTCGAAGTTTCAGGGCGTAAAATTCCGCTCTACCGGCGATCCTGTTCTTTACCTTTCGAACCCTCCCGGCGTAACCGACTCGATCCGCCGCCGAATGCTCGACGACGTCGCGAATCTCAATGGCCAGCGCTTCAAAACGTTCGGCGATCCGGAAATCCAGACGCGAATCGCGCAGTACGAGATGGCCTACCGGATGCAGTCGTCCGTGCCCGAATTAACCGATCTTTCGAACGAGCCGGACCACGTTTTCGAGCTCTACGGCGAAGACGCTCGCGAGCCAGGGACTTACGCCTACAACGCTTTGCTCGCCCGCCGAATGGCCGAGCGTGGCGTCCGTTTCATCCAGCTTTTTCACCGCGGCTGGGATCAGCACCTGAAGCTGCCGGAGAAGATCAAAGATCAAACCGAAGCCACCGACCAAGCCTCGGCCGCCCTCGTCGCCGACTTGAAACAGCGCGGCATGCTCGATGACACCCTCGTCGTCTGGGGCGGCGAATTCGGCCGAACGGTCTACTGTCAGGGCCGCCTGACCGCCGAAGACTACGGCCGCGACCACCACCCTCGGTGCTTTACGATCTGGTTAGCCGGTGGCGGAATCAAAGCTGGCATGACCTACGGAAAGACGGACGATTTCTGCTACAACATCGCGGAAAACCCGGTTCACGTTCACGATCTGCACGCCACGATGTTGAATCGACTTGGTCTCGATCACACGAAGCTGACGTTCAAGTTTCAGGGCCGGCACTACCGCCTGACGGATGTCCACGGCAAGCTTGTGAGTGAAATTTTGGCTTAGGTCCGGCTGATCACTCGTTCTTCGCCGTCATCGCCCAAAAAACATCCGCGTAGCGCTGGCCAAACTGCCGATACGAATCGGCGTCGAAGTGAACTTCATCGCCCTTGTGCTTGAGACCTTCGGCACCGACGAACGCGGTTTTCTCGATTTTCTCCGGCAGCTGCTGTTGCGCAGCGTCGACCATTTTCTTCCACTCGTCCCAGGGTCGCTCCGGCCAGTTGCCCATCGCTCCAGCGATGAACGGAACTTTCGGCGCATCCAGCTCTTTGCGGAAACGCGCGATCAGGGCGTGCAGCTTTTCCTCGTAAACCGGCGCGAGTTTCTCCTTTGAATCGGACTCGCCCTGGTGCCAGAGAATTCCCTTCAGCGTCCCAACTTCAAGGGCAGCCTTTGCCCGCGGCAGCATGTCGTCCCAGGGATGCGTTTTCGTCGACGGGTGATAGCCGCCCGGCTCCCAAGCGGCGATCGGCGACCCGCCAACGGCGCACGGAATCAGGCCGACGGTGATTTCCGGATCTTCTTCGGCCATCAGCATTCCAAAAGTTTTCCCAAGGCCAACACCCGCAATCGACTTGTCAAAATGCATCGGATCGACCGCTGGAGCCCACTTCAAATCCTTCGTCAGCATCAAAACGCGCGGATTCGGCTTCTTATCCTCGTCAGTGACTTTGCCGCGCCCCGCCATGTTCGATTGGCCGACGAGGAGGAAGATATGAAACTTTTCTTTTTCAGGAAGCGTGCTCGTTTCTTGAGCGCCAGCGCCAATCACGAAGGCGCACAACGTAAGTAAGATTTTGAAATTCATGCAGACCCGATACCACAGACTCCGGCAATTGGTCATCGCATTTCTCGTCTCAGCAGCTGCTGGCACGGGAGTGCTGGCGAAAGAGCCGCTGGTGATCCTCAAAACCGAGTGTTTCCGCTGTCACACGGAGGAAAAACGCAAGGGCGGCCTCGTGATGACTTCGCTCGAAGGCCTGCTGAAGGGCGGCGACACGGTTCCGGCTGTCGTCCCGGGCAAGCCAGACGAAAGCTTCCTTTACGAGCTTCTTCTCGCCGAGGGCGATCCTCACATGCCTCCAAAAAAGCAGCTGAAGAGCGAGGAGATCGACGCGGTGAAAAAGTGGATCACCGAAGGCGCGAAGTGGGATCAGGCGCTCCTGGATTCGATCGCGATCCCAAACGCGAACGTCAAACTCGCCACTCTGCCCGAGCGTTACACGCCGATTACGGGCCTCGAAGTTTCTCCTGATGGAACGCACCTCGCGGTCGGGCGCGGTGATTCGGTCGTCATCTGGAAGTGGTTCGAGCGGACCGAGGGCGAGGGCGACAAGGCGACGACGATTCGCGAAATCCGCGAGGTGGCCAAGCTTTCTGGTCACCGTGATGCGCTTCAAGCGATCGCGTGGAGTCCAGATGGCAAAGCGCTCGCGACGAGCGGTTATCGGCAGATCCTGATCTGGGACGCGGAAAACTGGGAGCGCGTCGCGTTTCTCAAGGAAGGTCTGGAAGGACGCGTGACGGCCCTGACATTCGCTCAAAACGGAATGACTCTAGTCTCAGCCGACGGCGTTACCGGATTCTCGGGCCGGCTGCAAATCTGGAACACCGCGGACTGGACGGTTGCGAAAAAAATCGATACGGCGCACGAAGACACGATCTTCGATCTCGATGTCAGCCCGGATCAGCAGCTGCTGGCGAGCGGCAGCGCGGACAAGCTGGTTAAACTCTGGAAAATCGGCACCTGGGAGCCGGCAGGAATTCTCGAAGCGCACACCGGCTACATTTTGACGGTTTGCTTCAGCCCGCAGAGCGATCGGCTCGCAAGCGCGGGCGACGACGAACAGATCAAGGTCTGGGATCTGGAAACCGGCAAGCAAATCCACGGCTTTACGGACCGGCTAACAACCGGCGCGGTGACCGATTTGGTCTGGTCGACGGATCCGGCGAAGAAAGACGTTAAACCTGAGGTGAAGGAAGGCGAGGAGAAGCCAGCGCCGTTCGATTGGCTTGTCGCCGTGACTGAAGATGGTAAGCCACGGGCCTACACAGCTTTCGTGGTTCATGACGGAACTCAACGATCCGGTGGGGCGACTCCGCGGGCCTGGGCGCTGACGGAAGGCTTCACTGGAGCGCTGACGCAGATCGCTTTCGCTGAAGGTCAGGAGCTGGTGATCGCCGGGACGGAAAATGGAGCAGTCGGCAGTTGGGATCTCAAAGGCGCGCCGAAAGAGATCATCCTTGGCGGTCCAGAAAAGAAGGAAGAAGAAGCAGCGCCGTAGTCTGGCGAGTTCGTTGAATGGACCCGAGCGGGCATCCCGTGAATTGGGGAATGCGAAAGTCATTCAATCTCCTTCTCTTCTTCCTTTCGGCGCAGCTGGCCTACGCGCTCGAGCCGAATTCGCTCTTCAGCGATAACGTCGTCCTGCAACGCGGAATGGACGTGCCGATTTGGGGCGTCGCGGCGGCGAACGAAGAAGTTACCGTAAAATTCGCTGGCCAGACGGTCAGCGGGAAGGCGGACGCGGACGGAAAATGGCGCGTGGCACTCAAATCGCTGGAGGCGTCAGCGGAGAATCGCTCGATGACGATCAGCAGCGGCGAGAAGTCGAAAACGATCGAGAATGTGCTCGTCGGCGATGTCTGGCTAGGCTCGGGCCAGTCGAACATGGCGGGCAGGGTTTCGAGTTACGCGAAGAACGATCCGACGCTCGCGAAACTCGTCACGGACGGTCCGTATCCGACTCTGCGGCTGCGCGGAGCCGGGAAATGGGCCGTGGCGGACGAGACTTCGATGACTGCGTTTTCGGCGATTCACTTGGCCTTCGGCGAGCGCCTTCACCGGGATTTGAAGGTTCCGATCGGCTTGATTTTCGGCGCGGTCGGTGGGACACCGAGTGGTGCCTGGATTCCTTCCGAGACTTACGAATCGAGCGAAAAGTGCAAAGCGGTCATCGCGGAATTTGCCAAAACCTGGGATCGCGATCGGGCGCAGAAGCAGGCCGAAGCAAAGCTCGCCGCCTGGGAGAAACAAGTAGCGGCGGCGAAAGCTGCTGGAGAGAAACCGCGCGGTCGCAAGCCGGGTCCGCTGTTCGAACCAGGAGCCTCAACCCGCGGCGGGAAGATCGGTGGGCTGTTCGATAATCACATTCGGCGCAACGTCGGTTTCGCGATGCGCGGTGTGCTCTGGGATCAAGGCGAGGGCGGTACGGGGATCCTCGGACTCGATCAACACACCTCGATGAGCGAGCTGATCCGCGGCTGGCGCGATCTCTGGGGTCAGGGCGATTTTGCCTTCCTTTTCGTGCAAAAACCGAGCGGCCAGGGGAATGCGTTTTCTAACGATGATCCTATCACCCGCGAAGGCGACGCATTCAAGGCTTTGCCTGACATCACCAAAATCGGCAATGGCGAGGGACGTTTTCTCTACACCAGGCTGATGCTCGACAACGAAAATTCATGGATGGTTCCAGCGATCGATCTCGGCTCATCGATTCATCCGAAAAACAAGTGGGGCTACGGAAATCGCGCGGCACAGGTTGCTGAGCAGATGGTCTACGAAATGGACGTTCAAGCCTACGGACCGATTTACGAATCGCACAGCAGCGACGGCGCAAAGGTGACCGTTCATTTCAGCCAGGTCGGCGAAGGCCTCGCGGTTCAACACGCGGAATCGATCCAGGGATTCGCCGTAGCAGGCGAGGACGGCGTTTGGCACTGGGCTGAGGCCACGATCGACGGCAATGCGATTGTTCTTTCGAGCGAAGCCGTGCCGGCCCCGAAAGACGTTCGATATGCCTGGTCGCAGAACCGGACTTTCGCGAATTTGTTCAACAAAGCCGGTCTTCCAGCGCTGTCCTTCTCGACGGATCAATGAAGCTTCTCGCCCTCGCGCTTCCACTTGTTTTGGCGCTGGGCGTTCTGTTTCTCCGCGCGGCTGAGGAAAAAACAACGGCCCGGACGTTCAGCGTCTGGGCCAGCAGCTGCTCGCACGTTCCAGCCGACATTCGGCGTGGTCGCGAAAGTCTTGCCGAGGCGATTCGACAGTCCGAAGGTGAGAACGGGTTCGATTGGGACATCATGATCGACGCTGGCGATCTTTCGGCAAATCAAACGCCGCCGGGCGATGCCGATGGCCAGGAACTTCAGCTTCAATATCGGGCCCTGACCAAACACCGGCGCGAGCAGGTTTACGGCGTTCAAGGCAATCACGATGCGCCTTACTTCGATCACGGACCAGGATCGTGGTTTCGAAAGTGGGGTGATCCGCTGGGCGAATTTACGGAGTTTTCGGGCGTGGACGCAGCTCGTCGCCCATTTCCGGTCGAGGGAAATTGGGAACGCTACAGCTTTGAGGCAGGCAACCTGCTTTTCCTGATGCTCGCCGACCGGAACGACGCCCCTACCCCGGTTGGGCGTGGCCACAGCAGCGAGAAAAATCGAGGTGGCTACCCGCCGGGCGCAATCACGCGAGAGACCTTTGAATGGTGGAAGAATCAGGTGCTTGAGAATCAGGATAAGATCATCCTGACGATGCATCATCACGCGCTGCGCGACACGACGGTGGCGTCCAGCAATGGCGAGGGAAATCCCAGATACCACGGAAGTTCAGGCGGCGCGGCCGGTTCGTCCTACCTTTATTTTATCATCGAAAACGACGATCCTGATGATTTTCAGTTCACGCCCGATGCGCACGTGTTCGAGGACTTTCTCGCGGATTTCCACGAGGAGAACGGGCGTGGCGCGATTGATTTCTGGGTCGCGGGCCACACCCACGTGAAAGGGCCGGACGACGATTTTGGCAGGAAAACGATCACTGAAAACCACTGGGGCGTGAACTTTCTCCAGGTCGCCGCGCTGACTCGCCATCACGGTGGTTCGCATCCGCTCAGTCGGCTTCTAACGTTCACGGAAAACGAAAATGAAGCGGTCGTGAAGACCTGGCTGCATGACGGATCGTATCAAAAGCACCCAATCGGTTTTTATGAACCCGCGACTCGTAAGCTGAGCCTGCGGCATCGATTTCAAGCCCCGCCTCCGATCGAATCGATGCCGGCTTTTCCGCCGGAAACCCGTGTTTTCACAAGGGAGCGCCAGCCTGCGGCGTCGGATTCAGCCCAATTATTCCCAGCAGCTGCTGAGCCGGATTTTGCCGATCGGTGGGACGCGGAAACCGGGAAAATTCAGCTGGAAGCGCGCGAACTGGACGGGACTCAGCGAATTCGGATCGGCGCGATCGACATTTAGGACTGGGACGCCGTCACCGTCAGCGCTGAAATCAAAACCAGTCACGATACGCCGAAAATGCGGGTGATTTCGAAAGACCGGATCGGAACGCCGGGCGCTCTGATTCTGCAGCGGACGACACCCGGCAACTGGGTTTTCCAGGTTTGGGACGATGTCGCTAAAAAGTGGGCGCTCGCGTCCTGGCAAGGCGACTTGAGCGATGGCGAATGGCATCAGCTTGTCGGCGTAGTCGATCCGGCACGTAAGAAGGTTCAACTCTACGTCGATGGCGAGCTCCGCGCTGAAGCAGCCTGGAGCGCGGCGACGCTCGATGACTCAGACAAGGCAGATTTGGTCATCGGAGCAGATTCCGGTGAAGCGAAGTTTGGGCAAACATTTCACGGTTCGATTCGAAGCGTTCGGTTTCTCCAAGGGATCGTTGAGCAGCTGCCTACCGCAAAATGATATCCTAAGCTCAATGGAATCTTCATCGTCCGGATTTTCCCAATCCGGAAATTCCTGTGGAACCGCTCCGTCCTGAGTTTTACCGTTTTAACCACATCTCTGGTCACGGACTGGATGCTGAAAGCATCTGGGATAACAGCCCCGGATTTCAATCCGGGGAATGGATCGATTCGAATCGTTTGCGTCCTGAATGGACGCTGGAGGTGCTTGGCCACGTTGCGCGATCCAGCGTCCATTCAGGACGCGCCTTCAAGGTCTGGATTCAAACCCCGGATTGAAATCCGGGGCTGTTAACCTTGATGCTTTCAGCATCCATTCTTTCGAATTCAACAATTAATTGTGGTAAACCACAGGCTCCTTCGCTCCTTCGGTTCAGCGGTCGATGTTCGCCGGACCAACCAGGCTTGACCAAGCAATACCCTTCACTTGGGCAATGATTTCTTTAACCAAGTCTTAAGGCAACGACCGCGGCCGCTTTTTGCGGAGCGCGGCTCTTCCGCCAGCTCGGCGACGGAATACGTCGAAGATTTCATCCGATCCATCGGATTTCATGTGATAGACCGTTTCCAGCAGCTGCCCGATCTGCCCGGGCGGAAAACCACCGCGCTGCCGACTGAACCAGTGAAGATAATCCCAAGGTAAATCGTAAATCGGGATGCCTGAGGGCGGGAAATTTTCCGGGCCGTACTTTCCGAACGGCATCCGAGTTCGCGAGATCTCGCTCAGGGCGTCCTCAACCTCGGCAGCAAAGATTTCATCGTCCATTCAGGAATCCTGACACATTACAGAAAAAAAGCGCGACCGAAAATCGGCCGCGCTTTGATCAAAAGATATTCTCCGAAGAGCGTTTACCAAAGGGTGGTAACACCGATGTGGTAACGGACGGATTCAACGGCATCCGGATCGGCGACGGTCTCATCAATCGGGAAACCGACGTCGAGACGGAATCGGAGCCAATCATCGTAGACCCAGCGGGCACCGACACCGACAGAAAGCAGGTTCTGGTCGTCGAGTTCGCCCGGAGCGGCGTTTGCGTTGGAAACTGCTGCGTAATCAACGAAAGCAAGGAAACGAAGTTCATCGGTCGTGCCGCGCCAATCAAATTTGTCAGCGATCGAGTAAGTCGGGCTGTATAACTCAGCCGAGAAAAGAACGCCCTGATCTCCACGAGCGACACTCGTGTCGTAACCGCGAACCGTCGAAGGACCACCGATTCCAAGCTGCTCGGAAGCGAGAAGGTTATCGGCGGACACCTGACCCTGACCGCGCAAGCGAAGGGTCATTTCTTTTGGTAAACGATGGGAGTGTTCGATCCCGAATGTTCCGTAGACATAACCAGAGGATGCGTCTGCACGCGCCTGCTGGAAAGTTTCATCGTCGTTGCGGTCATCGATGCCACCCGGGCTGATGTAGCCGGTCAAGTCGATCCGAGTCGCCCCTTTCTTACCTTGAGCGAGAAGGTTGTATCCAATGCTGGCCTGATAAATGTGGGTCGTGGCGTCGAAGAACTCAGCTCCTCCAAATTCGAGGTTGTTGTTCGACGATTTGAAGTCCGTTCCGATTTCCAACTCGTGGCTGGTATTTTCCCAGATGGACTTGAGCGGCATCGCCCAGCGAGTGCTGAGCTGCCAGCTTGTGCCGGAAATATCGAGCGGTGTGCCGTCGATATCGACCGTAGCGGCGCTGTCGACATAAGAACCGAGCAAGGTGAGGGACTGACGCCACGGAAGCGGCATGCTGTAGACCATCGAGTGGCTGGAAATCGTGTCGAACTCAAGGTCAGTCGTGAGCTGATAGCTCAACGTTCTGTCCGGGCCCCAAGCTTCCGCCCAAGTCATGCCTCCGACCCAGCGATGCTCGCCGAGAAGATCATTTCCGGAGTTCTCGTAACCCCAATACGCCGTGAACGGGTCGATTTCGTTGGTCCGAAGAATGAGGTCCGTCGTTCCGAATTCAAAACCCGGAGCGTAAACGAGGTCAACTCGGCGATACGGACTGCGGTTCATCCAAGCCAAATCGCCCATGAGTTCGCTGGAACGAAGAACTTCACCTTTCTCTGTCCGAATCTGGCTCTTGA
>JBLHKS010000113.1:0-23694 GCA_047620505.1 Verrucomicrobiales bacterium
TTCCAGCCGCCAAGAGCCTTCACAGTGCGACCAACGGCGGCTGGAAGCCACCACTACCGGTTGATCATCCCGCCAGCAGGTGCTGACTGTTGACCTGCCGGACCGCGACCGTCTCGGTCGTAACAACACCGCATATCAAGCGAGCAAGACCCTTGCGCTGCGCCAGAAACACCTTTCAAGCACCACGCAGCAGCTACTCAAACTCCTGAATCGCTCATCACCAGACCGCCACTTCGAATTCCGCCAGCAGCTGCTGTCATCCCGAGCCTGTCGAGGGACCTCTGCGATAACGTTTGGCGTCCTGACACTTTGCACGCCGCGAGTTCCGCTGAGGGCGTGAGCGACGCCATTGATCTACGTTCACCAATCTCTGAACGTGAGGTCCCTCGACAGGCTCGGGATGACAATTCAGGGTTGGCGTTGCCAAATCGAAACCCTACTTGAAATCGAGCGCCAGCCCACTGAGGACGACCCAACGAAACTCTAGCAAATTCAGCTACAATTTACGTTTCCCCTCAACCCTCTCGATTCCGGATGAGTTCTAAGCCCCACGCCGCAGAGCACGGGTTCCACGCGGTGGTGCTCGACATCATGATGCCGAATGTCGACGGAATGGAGGTGCTCGACGAGCTGAGAAAGACCTACGGCTCGATCGACCTGCCCGTGATCATGGCCACCGCCAAGGGCGAGACTGTGGACATCGTCGATGCCCTGCGCCGGGGCGCGAATGACTACGTCATCAAGCCGATCGACATGCCCGTCCTGCTCGCCCGTTTGGACACGCAGATCGCGCTCAAGCGCTCGCACGAAGCCCTGCGCGAAGCTCAGCGTTCGCTGATCGAGGCCGCCAAAATGGAAACCGTCGGCATGCTCGCCGCTGGCGTCGCCCACGAAATCCGCAACCCGCTCGCGCAGATTCTGATGGCGTCCGAAAGTCTGGCTGGCTTGGATCCTGTGAAAAAAGATGAAGCAGGAAGCGTGCTGGCTGAGATCCTGGCCAACGCCGACGAGATCGTCAAACGCCTGATGGAGTTCTCAAACTCGATGAAGCTCTCGCTCGAAGAAGGCGAGCTGAATGCGTTGGTCGAAACGACGCTGGAGATGCTCGCCGACGACATCGCCAAACCGGGGATCGAGCTTGACGTCAAGCTGGCGAGCGATCTCCCGCCACTGCGCATCGCCACGACAGAGCTGCGGCAAGCGTTGCTCAACGTGATCGGCAACGCGATTCAGGCCATGCCGCAGGGTGGGCAGCTGCTGGTTCGGACCGGGATCCGCGAAGTTGAAGGCATGCCGCCCGACGAGGGTTCGCGAACCGGAATTCGCCTCCGCAACGTTGCCGAAGCGTGTTTCATCGAGATCGAGGACACCGGTCCGGGAATCGCGCAGGAGGATCTCGACACGATTTTCGACGCGTTTTTTACGACCAGACCGACCGGCACCGGACAGGGGCTGGGTTTGACCGTGGCGAGGAAGGTCGTCGACCTGCATGGCGGCCTGATCCGGGTGGAAAACCGGACGGAGGCGACCGGCGTCCGGGTGACGATCCTGCTCCCGTTGACGAGCTCGTCGTCGACGGTTTGATGGTTCGCTCGGACTCGTCCCGCGTTCCGCAGGTCGCGAAGAAGTCGACGCCGGCTTGATCAACCGCGCGGCTTGGGCCCTGAGTCTCGATAAGAGGCAGGTCTGTTAGGATTGTTCATCGTGTGTCCCGCCAGCGGCCTGCGTTTTCATGTGATCTGGCGCGAAAATCCTTGGCTTGGTCTGGAATCGCTTCGGAACTTGCAGAAATGGGACGAGTGCTCGATGAATGGGCGCTTTCGAGCGAATTTGATTCAATTCGCATCCTGACACGACTAGAAAATGGGCCTTTTCAACGCCATCCTCAAACGCTTTAAGAACAAGAAGGTCGACTGGGACGACCTCGAAGAAATGCTCGTTACGGCCGACCTCGGAGCCCCGCTGGCGATGCAGATTCTCGACGATCTTCAGGATCTCGGCCGCACTTTAAAGACGGATGACGTTCTGGGTGTTTGCCGAGATCACATAACCCGAATTCTTCCGGAGACGACTCCAACTCTCGAGCCGTTTGACGGAAAACCGCGAGTCGTGCTTGTCGCTGGCGTCAACGGAACTGGGAAAACGACGTCCACCGCGAAACTCGCGCATCTTCTTAAAAAGCAGGGCCATTCGGTCATGGTCGCTGCCGCTGACACCTTTCGTGCTGCCGCGATCGAGCAGCTCACCGTCTGGGCGGAGCGACTCGACATTCCGATCATCAAAACGCAATACCAGGGCGATCCATCGGCGGTCTGCTTCGACGCTTACGAGGCTGCCGCGAGCAAAGGAATTCAGTTTTTGCTTTGCGACACCGCCGGCCGCCTGCACACGCGTTCGAATTTGATGGAGGAACTCAAAAAGGTTCGGCGGACGCTGGCGAAGAAGGACGAGGCCGCGCCTCACGACCGGATCGTCGTTGTCGATGCGACCACCGGATCGAACGCGCTTGCCCAGGCGAAAGAATTCCATGCCGCCCTGGATTTAACCGGCTTGATCATCACAAAACTGGATGGAAGCGGCAAGGGCGGGATGGCCGTTGCGATTCAGCAGCAACTTGGAATTCCCACGCTTTACGTCGGAACCGGGGAAGCGGCCGAAGATTTCAACCAGTTTGAGTCGGACCATTTTGTTGAGCAGATGCTGTAGTTCTGTTAAGGCAAGAGCAGAGCGCGATTCCCAGATTTTTCCGGGCCGCCCTTGTGAATGATCTTAACCCGAACTGCCATGCTCGTTTCTTGCCCCCTGAAATTCTTCGTTTTAATCGCCTCAGGCCTGTTTTCGCTGATCGGCTGGGCAGCAGCTGCTGACGGCACAGTCGAGCGAAAGCCCTGGAAGTCATCGAAGGTAAAAGGTTCTCCAGATCCGCCAAAACCTTACGTCGGTGAGCCGGTCTTTGTCGGCTTGGCGATCGAACAGGGAGTTGAAATGATCACGCTGGGCGAGCGAATTTTTGTGGGCGAGCGAGGAGGGAAAATCTGGTCATTTCCAGATCGGGCAGACGTTGAGCAGGCTGATTTGTTCGTCGATCTCAAGGCGATTCGACCGAAAGCGAGCAACGCATACGGCTTGGCTTTCCATCCGGATTGGAAGGAAAACCATGAGGTTTTCCTAACTTATATTGTCGGGGGAGATCAGAAAGTCGGTTCTCGGTTGTCTCGTTTTCAATTCGTATTTGAGGGGACGGAGCCGCCGCGGATTGATCGAGACAGCGAAGAGGTTATTTTAACCTGGCCAAGCGGCGGCCACAACGGAGCGAATATTCAGTTCGGGCCAGACGGCATGCTCTACCTTTCGACCGGCGATGCGACACCGCCTAACCCGCCTGATATTCTGAATACGGGCCAGGATAACTCGGATATTCTTTCCTCTGTCCTGAGAATCGATGTCGAAGGCACTGGTTACCGGATCCCGCCAGACAATCCATTCGTGGGACGCGAAGGCGTTCGTCCAGAAATCTGGGCGTTCGGATTTCGAAATCCCTGGAAGATGAGTTTCGACGCGCGAGGTCGGCTCTGGCTTGGTGATGTCGGTTGGGAACTCTGGGAAATGATTCATCTCGTCGAGCGCGGCGGAAATTACGGCTGGAGCGCGATGGAGGCGAGCAATCCGGTTAAGCCCGAAACTGCGAGCAGCCTCTCGCCGATTTCGTCGCCAGTCGCAGCGCATCGGCACACCGAAGCTGCGTCGATCACTGGAGGCTACGAATATCAGGGTTCGCGGCTGCCGGAATTGCGAGGAGCCTACGTTTACGGCGACTACGAAACTGGCAAAATCTGGGCGCTTCGGCACGACGGTGAAAGCGTTGTCGAGCACATCGAAATTGCCGACACTCCGCACAAGATTTCGACCTTCGGACTCGGTGCCGACGGCGAGCTCTATTATATTCACTACGGCAGTCCAGCGACGATCTATCGCCTCGCGCCGAATCCACGATCCGGAAAACCGTCCGAGTTTCCTCGAAAGCTCAGCGAGACGGGCTTGTTCGCCGACACGACCCAGCAGCTGCTGGCTGACGGCGTTTACGAATTTGGAATTCACGAGCCGATGTGGCAGGACGGAGCCGAGTCGACCCGCTTCATCGGGCTGCCGGGCGAGTCCGGTGTCGATACGGAAATTCTCTACCAGGAGAATGGAAGAAGGAGCATCACGACAACCTGGCCGACGGACGCGGTTCTTGCGAAAACGATTCGGCTGCGGGAAACGCCGGTTGAAACGCAGGTTCTCCATTTTGATGGCGACGCTTGGAACGGCTACAGCTACCGTTGGAACGAAGCCGCGACGGATGCGGTGCTCGTGGGGGCTGAAGGTGAGGAATTCGACGTTCCCAAATCGGGTTGGAGGGGTGGGGAGCGTTATCGGATTCCGAGTCGCGCTGAGTGCATGCGCTGTCACAGCATGTGGAATGAATTTACGCCCGCGTTTGAGCCGATGCAGCTGGCTGAATTCGCGGAATTCCCACGTTTGTCGCCGCGCGAAATTGCGATTGGACTTGGTTTAGCGAATTCGGAATTCTTCTTCAAAAACACGAATGGCGAGCTTCTTAGTAGTCGAGGAAACGGATCGAAGGAGCGCCGGGCCCGGTCTTGGCTTCACGCAAATTGCGCGCACTGTCATCGGCGGCATGGAGGCGGGAGCGCGCCGCTGGAGGTGAATTTTGAGCGTTCGATAAGCGAGTCGATCACGCTTTGGGAAGCTCCAACGCGAGGGGATTTTGGTCTGACGGACTCTCGAATCATCGTCCCCGGTCAGCCCTGGCGCTCGGTTCTGAATTATCGGATTAACGCGATTGGATCCGGGCACATGCCGCCGTTGGGGCCTCGCGAAGTCGATGAAAAAGGAGCCCGGCTTCTCTGGGATTGGATCGCGGGCATGCCCACTGAAACTGAGCCCAATCAGGATGATCCGTCGCTTGCCGAAGCTTCATCCGCGATGCTGCTTGCGCATTCGGCTGCGAGCGGCGGTCTGAAAGGCAAAGAACGCGCGGCCGAAATCGAACGCGGATTAAATTCGCCGAATCAGAATGTTCGGGCGCTTTTTGAGCGATTCCGCGCGCCTGCGGAGCGTCCTGCGCCAGCCCGGATCGATCCAGATCGAATCCTCACTCTCACGGGTGACGCCGAGAACGGAGCGCGGCTGCTGACGTTGACTGGGAAGCTGGCAAGTTGCTTCGCTTGTCATCAGTTAGACGGCGTAGGCGGCCAGCTTGGTCCGGATCTGACCAAAGTCGGAGCGCGCTTGAACCGTCAGCAGCTGCTGGAGAGTTTGCTCGAGCCCTCGAAGACCGTGGCTCCGGAATTTCAGCTCTGGTCGGTCGTGACGAACTCCGATGAAACGCTCTCCGGCTTTATCGTGAATCGCGAAGGCGGACAGCTGACTTTGAAGCTCACCACGGGCCAGACTCGGACGCTCGCCGAAGACCAGATCGCGTCGAAGAAGTCGCTGCCGCTCTCTCTCATGCCGGAGGGCTTGCTCAATTTGTTAACGGACCAGGAAGCGGCGGATCTGTTAGCGTTGCTCCTCTCAAAAAATGAAAAGTGAAGCTCCTATGAAGAACTTCCTGACTTTCATCTTTTCTCTCCTTGTCGGAGGTCACGCGTTAAGCGCGGATGATCGGCCTAACATTCTTTTTGCGATTTCCGATGATCAATCGTGGATGCACGCCGGTGCTTACGGGCTCGACAAGACGATTCAAACTCCGGCGTTCGATCGAATCGCCGAAGAAGGCGTGCTTTTCAATCATGCCTACTCTGCGGCTCCGTCCTGCGCTCCCTCGCGAGCGGCGATCCTGACTGGTCGGCACATCTGGGAGTTGGAGGAAGGCGGAATTCTATTCGGGATTCTGAAGCCGCAGAAGTTCCCAGTTTTCACCGCTCAGCTTCGGGAAGCTGGCTACGCTCTCGGGCACACCGGCAAAACCTACGGCCCGGGCAGAATCGAGGGCGGAAATTTGGAAGACGTGGTGGGGACTGCCTATCAAAAGCACAAACTCGAGGTTAAAACTCCGGGTCTCAGCGGCACAAATTATGCGGCCAACTTTGACGAATTTCTCGCCGAGCACGACCCTGACAAGCCCTTCTTTTTCTGGCTTGGGACGAGTGAGCCGCATCAAAGTTATAACATTGGCGGTTGGGAAGCTGCGGGCAAACGACTTAAGGACGCGCTGTTGCCCGGGTGTCTTCCCGATGACCCGGTGACGCGAGGGGAAATGTTGGACTACGCAATTGAGATCGAGCACTTTGACCGGCATCTCGGCAAGGCCTTGGAGGCTCTGGAAGCGGCCGGCCAACTGGATAACACGCTTGTTGTGGTCACGAGTGATCATGGGAATCCGATGCCGCGATCCAAGTGTAATCTCTACGATAGTGGCTCGCGAGTCCCGTTGGCGGCGCGTCTGCCCGGGAAGATTCCTGGCGGCCGAGTTGTCGAAGATTTCATCCACCTTCCGGATCTCGGGCCGACGTTCCTGGAAGCCGCAGGCCTTGAAGCGCTCGATTCAGTCAGCGGGCGGAGTTTCTGGAATATTCTGACCTCGGAAGAGTCCGGTTGGGTGGACCAAACCCGCCAATTTGCCGTCACCGCTTTTGAGCGGCACATCATCTGCCGTCGCAACGGGTACGGGTATCCGATGCGCTGCATCCGAACGAAGGATTGGGCTTACATCCGGAATTATGAGCCCGATCGTTGGCCTGCAGGTGATCCGGATTTCAACTCGTCGCACCAGGGATTTTTTGGCGACTGCGACCGAGGTCAGTCGAAGGATTTCATGTTGGCGAACGCGATGAAACCGACGGTGCGGCCGTATTTTTTGCGCGCGTTTGGCCGACGTCCAGCCGAGGAACTTTACGACATGCGTGTTGACCCGAATCAGCTTCAAAATCTTGCTCAGAATCCAAAACATGCCGAGCGTCTGGCGGAGCTGAAAGGGCAGTTGGAGGTTTTTCTCAAAGAGCACGATGATCCGCGCCAACGGGGTGAAGCGGCTTGGGACGACTACCCGTTCACCGACCAGAGAATCTTCAAAAGCCCGAATTGGGAGACTGAAGGATTGCCAACGCCGCTGCCGTCTCAGTGAACGGAATCGGGCTCTTTTGACGTTTTCGGATTGAGCTTTAAATCGATTGCCATGTCGGCCAACTGAAGGCAGCTTCATCGCCTTTTTCGAGACGTGACAAAATGAGCCAACGAATGCTGAGAGTGCGCGAATTGATGAAGCGCGAACTGGGGGTCATTCTGAACCGTGAGTTCGAGTTTGGCGGCGCGCTTGTGTCGGTCGCCGACGTCGACGTCACGCCAGATCTGCGCCAGGGACATGTTTTTGTGTCGACGCTCGGCGCGAAAGGCCGCGAACAATCGATTATCGACAAGCTGAACGCCAATAGCGGTGTGATTCAGAACAAGATGATTAAGCGAGTGGTTTTGAAATTCACTCCGCAGCTTCATTTTAAACACGATGACTCGATCAAGCGTGGAGTCGAAATGGTCGAATTTATCGATGATATTGATATTCCTGACGAAATCGCGCCGCTCGGCGAGAACGACGTGGAAATCTGATTGATGAGCGAAGATCTCCAGCAGCTGCTGCGCGAGGTTGGCTCTCGAATCGATGCGGCGGAAACGATCGCGGTGTCGAGTCACACCCGCCCGGACGGCGATGCGATTGGATCGCTGGTCGCCTTGGGCGACGCGCTGACCAGAGCCGGCAAGAAAGTCGTGATGCTCAATCAGGATCACGTCCCGTATCGCTATAAATTTCTCGAAGGCGTGGAGAACGTAAAACGTCCCGCCGATCTTGACGAGCCGCTTGAGGTAGACGTTTTCGTGGCTCTGGATACGGCGGATGCGAAGCGGGTTGGTTCAAAGGTTTGGAAGGCGATCAAATCCCGGAAATTGATGATCCTGATTGATCATCATGTGAGCAATGAGCGTTATGCAGATATCAATTATGTGGATGTGAATTCGCCCGCAACCGGGCAGATCGTCTATGAATTGATCCGTCAGCAAAATTGGCCGCTTTCGAGTGTCGCGCGTGACCATTTATGGGTAGCGATTGTGACGGATACCGGATCGTTTCAATATCAGAATACGACTGAGCGAACTTTGGAGATTGCCGCGGACCTGGTCCGCGAAGGCGTCGACGTTGGGCGGATTTCTACGCGGATTTTTCAGGATTATCCGTATAGACGTCTAGTATTATTGGGCGAGTTGCTCAGCACGTTGGATCGGAGCGAATGTGGTCGGATCGCAAGCTGGAAGCTGAAGAAAGAGACTCTGGATCGACTCGAAATTCGCCCGGACGACACGGAAGGTTTGATCGATAATTTACGCTCAATCGACGGTGTGATTGTTGCGGTTTCTTTCGAAGAAGCCGGAGATGAATTCATTCGGATCAGTGCCCGTTCGAAATCTCCAGAAGCCGACGTCTCGAAAATTTGTGGTCAGTTTGGAGGCGGCGGGCATCAGCTCGCGGCAGGAGCGCGGCAAGAAGGCACTTTGGAAGAAGTGTCGGAGCGATTTCTGGCAGCCGTCGAAGAAGCGCTGCCGACAATAAAAAGCAGAGTCTTAGTAGTTTAGAAATTTCTCAATACTTATGGATACACCCAGCGGAGTTCTCATCGTCGACAAAGATCCAGATATGACGTCTCACGACGTTGTTGCGATTGCTCGTCGATCTCTCAACATCAAAAAGATTGGCCATTGCGGCACGCTTGATCCGATGGCGACAGGCTTGCTTATTCTCGTTATCGGAAAAGGGACCAAAATTCAGGATCTCTTGATGGCTGAAGATAAAGAGTACGAAGGAACGATTACGCTTGGCCAAGTGACCAACACTCAGGATGCCAAAGGTGAAGTGTTGGAAGAAAAGGAAGTGCCGGAGCTTAGCGAAGAAGAAATCACAAACGTTTTTGATGAGTTCAAAAGCGATTTCTACCAAATGCCGCCAATGGTTTCGGCAATCAAGAAAGACGGCGTGCCGCTCTACAAACTGGCTCGCAAGGGGCAGACCGTTGAGCGAGATCCGCGACTCGTTCACGTTTACACGTATCGAATTTCTCGAATCGAATTGCCGGAAATCGATTTCCGTGTGCTCTGCAGCAAAGGTTTTTATGTTCGGACCTACGCGCACGACATCGGAGAAAAACTCGGCTGCGGCGGGCACCTCAGTGATTTACGGCGGACGAAATCAGGCCGATTCAATCTCGACCGGGCTATTTCGGTGACCGATTTGAAGGAAGGAAAGCGAGAAATGATTCTGGAGAAGATGCTCAGCTTGCCTGAGGTCTCGCGATTGCGAGGTGCCTGACGAAATGATGAAAATTCTGCGCGAAATCGATGATCTGGCTTTGCTCTCAAAGCCGCTTCATTTCGCGATCGGAGTTTTCGATGGTCTCCACCTTGGCCATCAGGCGGTGATCCGGCGTGCGGTAGATGCAGCAGCCGAATCGGACGGCTTGGCCGTGTTGATAAGCTTCGATCCTCATCCGCGCGCCGTGCTTGCGGTCGGCGAGCCTCCTCTAGTCCTGACAAATGGCGATCACAAGATTCGGCTGGCCCAAAAACTGGGAATCGACGCGACGCTTTTGATTCAGTTCAACGAAGATTTCGCGAGTCGATCAGGACGAGAGTTTATCGAGTCGCTGGTCCAGGTTTCTCCGGATCTCCGGTTGATCAGCGTCGGTGCGGGCTGGAAATTCGGCTCTGATCGCAGCGGTGACTTTCAGCTTTTGGAGCAGCTCGGTGCGGAATTCGGATTCGAGGCTTTTGGCGCAAAAACGGTGCGGATCGGAGATCAGCGGGTCAGCAGCACGGCGATTCGAGAGGCGATTTCGATCGGTGATTTTTTGTCGTGTTCCGAGATGCTGGGCCGAGAATACAGCGTCTTCGGCGAAGTGATCAGAGGAGCTCAGCGAGGTCGGCAGATCGGATTTCACACTGCGAACCTAGCCGTCGCGAATGAGCAGCTGCCACCGGGCGGAGTTTACGTGGTTCGGGCGGATTTGAACGGCGAATCCTTTGGTGGAGTCGCGAATCTGGGCGTGCGGCCGACGCTCGACGACCCCAATGCGCAGCGCCTGTTGGAAGTTCACCTCTTCGATTACTCAGGTCCTGAATTCTACGGCGAAAATCTTGAGGTCTGGTTCGTAAAGTTCCTTCGCGAGGAGCGCAAATTCGAGTCGATTGATCATTTGAAGGCGCAGATTGAGTTGGATGCGTCGTCGGCTCGTGACGCGCTTCTTGCGGAACATCGGGATTGACAGCGAATCTCGCCTTGGTCTCAGTGGGGCATGTTCCAATCGATTCATCCTCTCCTCGCCGCTGAAACAAGTCTGACCACAGATTGGCTAAGTCTGATCGTTATTGGCGTCGTCGTCGGCTTGCTTTTGAGCAGTTTGTTAAAGGAACGCGGTTTCGGATTTTTCGGCAATGCGATCATCGGGATCGTTGGCGCAATTTTGGGCGCATTTCTTTGGGACAAACTGATCAGCCGGTTTGTAACGCTCGATCTGGGTCAAATCACGATTCAGTTCAACCAAGTCTTGATAGCCTTGTTAGGCGCTTTTCTCTTCCTTGCTTTGGTGAGTTTCGTCAGCAAGCGCAAGAAGAGCTGAGTCTAGCGCGGCGCGAGTAGCGAAAACGGTTCGAACGGCAGGTTTCGGAGAACTCCGAATGCGATCATCACCGCGAAGATCGACCAAAGGACGGGCATTGGCCAGTTGATCGGACGCGGTAGCCAGTTTGCATTTGGGCGAAGCCAGCGCATCCAACGGAGCGCTACGCCGTAGATGATAAACGGGGCTGCGAGCACGAAAAATGCGTTCTTTTTCAGCGCCTCGACAAAGTCGAGATCCAATGCCGCGTGCGCTGCCCGAGTGACTCCGCAGCCTGGGCAGTAGATGCCGAAGACCGCCGCCGACATGCAGGGAGGGTAGGGGAAGCGGCTTGTTTCCGGGTTTTCGCGCGTCAGAATCCAGAACACACCCGTCAGCGGAATCAAGGCGAGGATTGAGAGTATGATCTTTGGCCCAGCGCGATTCATTCAGGCCTGAAGGGCGTGCTTTGTGAGAAATTCGTAGTGCGGACGGCAGGAATCGAGTAACGGGCGCAGTCGGTCAGGAAACGGTTCGGGCTTTTCGCGAAACGGCTGAAATCCGGTCGACTTGTGGAGGTTGTGGTACCACCACTTTGCCCAAGGGCCATCTTCGGCACGTGGGCCGGGCTCCCAGGAAAGCATCGAAGGGTCAAATTCGACTGCCGCTCGCTCGCAAAGTTGGCGGAGAATTTTCTCGGGGTTCATGAGCAGCTGCTTGCTGTCAAGGACGATTGGATTCTGCCCGCGTTTGGTTAGTTTTCGAAAAAGATCGGCCTGTTGCTCAAGCGCTGCGTCACGAGGAGTCGGCTCAGCGATCTGGTTGACGAGCGAGGGCAACATCTGTTCAGGATCGCGGATCAAAATAATGTTCGTCATCCGATCGAGGAACGTTTCGTCCAGCTCGATCAAATGATGCGCCATGTTTTTGATGAAGAAGATTGGCTTCTGAGCCGGCGGGTTGAGAATCACTTCGCAAACCGTTTTCTCGCCGTCTGTCTCGAGGATTTCCAGCAATTCTTCCCAGTGCGGCTGAGGCGCGTGCGTCAGACGAAGATAGTGGCCGTAGAGCGGTTCGTCGACGACGGCAGCGTCTGAACGTTCCGCAAATGAATACATCAGAGCGGTCGAGACGTTTCGTGGCCCGGACCAGAGACAAAGGATTTTAGGGTGGCGATCTACACTCATTCGGCGTCTTTGATGATGTTGCGATATCTATAAGGCTTGTAGCCGAGACCTTTAACGTAGGCGACCTCGATCGGATGCCGAAGCACTTTCCAGGTCGGTGGTGATCCAGTTTCGTAAGCCATAAAATGTTTCTTTTCCGAATCGTGCCAATCGACAAATAGAAGTGCGTGATCGTTATGCTTGTTCACGAGATCTCCCGGTAGCAGCTGCTGGAAGGAATCGAGGGGCTCGCAGAGGCCCGGGAGCTCTCGCGTGGAGTAGGAGCGATCGAGACGCCAACACCGCGAGATAAATCCGGAGCAGTCGATTCCGCAGGCTTCTTCGCTGACCGCGTCATCCAGCGCGGCGCGTTTGGCGTCCGTGTAGACGTCGCCCGCGTACTTTCCAGAACGAAGCGCCGCGTCGAATGAATCGGGCGTGTCGAAGCCTCCCCATTGATAGGGAACTCCGACGTTAGCGCGGCCTGCACGCCACCAACCTGGCCGGGTCTTGCCATCATTCGGTCGAAAGCGATGATCCGGGGTGTCCACGCGGATGCCTTTTTTGTCGTAGCCGTGAAACGCGTTACGATCGGCGGGCCGCCAATTGTGGGTCCGATAGGATTCAGCGATCGCAATGCATTCGGATCTTCCGACTGATGATTTGGGAGAGCAGTCGGGAATCGGCGCACTCTCGTTGGTCACGCATGAAGCGAGCAGGACCGGGCCGAAGGCGCAGGTTAGTGAAAGTTTTAGGTTCATGGTTCTGGTTTATCCGCAATTCCTTCTCGAATTTTCAAAAGAGCCCAGCCGATCCAGCCGACGCCTACGAAAACCCAGTAAATCGCCAAGCCGTGAGTGTAAAGCAGGTAGGTTCCAGCGGAGCAGACTCCGAGCCAGATCCAGGCCCACTCAATTCGATCAATGAAGGGAAAGACGAGGAACACAGGTAGAAAATACCACGGATGAATCGTAGGAAGGCTGAGCAGAACGATTACGCTGACGATTGCGAGTTGGCGCTCGATTGACCAGCCACGCCGGCGTAAGAAAAACCAAGCTAAGCTGAACAGCATCGCGATCCTGACGATGATTCCAATGAAGAGGCGGGGGTCGCGATCTGGGATGAAATCGAGGCCGTAGACGAAGGCCGAGGTGATCCACTTCAACAGGTAGTAAGGGCCTGCGTTGAATTCGAATGTGTCCACGTAAAGCCTTAGCGATTGAAGCATGTTTAAGGCCGAGCTCCAAGGTTGGAAGGGAAGCCAGACCGCTACGCTGAGCCCGATGAAAACCGCGGCATCGCGGATCCGCCAGCCGTTGTGTCGGAGAAGAAAGGGTAAGAACAAAATCGGCCAGAGTTTGATCCAGACCGCGAGCGTGAGCGCAGCTGTCGCCGCTGAAAACCTGCGTTTTCGAAGGCAGAAGAGCATTAGCGCGAAAACGGCGAGGAGAGCAGCTTCAGTGTGGGCCTGACCCCAGGTTTCAAGAACGACAAGCGGATTCCACGCGTAGAGAATCAGCAAACGCGGTTGGACAATCCGTGCGAGCAAAAGGAGGGCTGCAAATTCAGAAATACCCAGGAGAAGTCGGATCGCAAGCTGAGGGAATTCGGTAAACGCGGCCAATGCGAAGAGCCCCTGACTGACTGGCGGGTAAACCGAAAAATAGTCGGGTGAATTCAGTTTTGCGAACAGTTCAGGATCACCAACTCCGCGCTCATTCAGAGCTCTGGGCGTTTCTTCGAAGGGGTTCGATCCGGCGGTCACGATTTCGCCATCCCAGAGGTAACGATAGACATCGTCCGACAAGGTTCCGTCTTCGATACCCAAGCAGCTCAACCGAAGAACGAGAGCGATTCCAAGAATTACAAACAGCGAATTGATTCCACATTTCCAAGCGAGAAATGCGCCCGAGACAGCGATCGCAGCGCCGAATGGAAGCAAAGGCCGTAGCGTCTCACTAGAAACGGCCAACAGGATCAGAACGTGGCCCGCGAGAAGAATCGAAATCGAGATTGGGCGAGTAAAATTCAATTTTGGTTCACCGGGCGCTGTGAGTTTGCCGAAGTTGACCAGTTCCGATTCGTCACGGAAGATGATTTCACAACCAAAACATCCCGATGAACGCTCAAACTTCCCCTGTTCGTGTTCTGACTCCGATTCAGCAGCTGCCTGCCGAAGGCTATGAATCCGAAGCTTCAGAACCAAATCCAAGTCCCGCTCCGCTCGATCTTTACGTAGCCGCGCTCGCGCAATCAGAAATCGGTTTCGAAGTGACCGGAGATGGAGCGAAACCTAACCGACCGACCGTTCAAGACGTGTTTCAGCGTTTTGATCTCGACGGAAATGGGCTCCAGCCTACCGATGAAGCTGTGGAGATCGACTTTGAGCAGCTGCTGGCAAATCGCGGGACGTGGGACGATTTGAACGACGCTTCCGAACCAAAAGATTACGTCAGGCGCTTCCTGGAAACGCTGGGCCCAGCGCTGGACGATCAATCCGAAATCGAATTCGAAGGTCGGCACGTTCCGCTGATCCGATGGACCGAACGGAAAGGGGAGGGCGCGAACGTGCAGCTTCTCGGGGTTCTTCAGGCGGATGAAGAGACTTTTGAGGGCTTTTGCCGCTCCAACGCGGACGATTTCGATTTTAATCTGATTCTGGAAGACGCAGAGGTTGAAGCGCATGGGCTTCGGGAGATCGCGACTTCGATTGTGATTCTGGGCGTTTCATTAGGCGTGATTCCGTCCGCTGAAGCCGGGATTTTCGACCGGATTTTCGAGCCGACGGCCGACCAAAGTGACCTGCGAACGCTTGATGGCCGGAAGGCAGTTCGAAAGACCAGAGCGCGAGTTGTTCGCTCCGAGGGAGGCTGGGTTGATACGCATAACGACGCGTTGATCGATCGAAGTTATCTTCAGTCAACTGCGGGCAAAGACGCGAAGCGGCGTGTGGTCGTCGATATCGAAAATCAACGTGCTTACCTAATAATAAATGGTCGAATCGCGATCGATACGCCGGTTTCCACGGCCCGTTCCGACAAGTTCACCCCTCGCGGCGAATTCAAGATCACTGAGCGTATTCGCACCGGGAAAATATCAACGTTATACGGCTGCGAGCTTCCCTATTGGATGCGTCTCGATTCGAGCGCGATCGGAATGCATATTGGTGATCTTCCAGGCAAGCCTGCTTCGGCCGGCTGCATCCGGTTACCGTTCAGCATCGCTCCTTTCATGTTCGACAACACCGGTAGCGGTACAGTCGTCGAGGTAGTCGAATCCTGGGATCCTGACTCGATTCAACAAGCGCCTGTTATGTTAGCGCAGGTAAATTGAGTTACTTCGTTGGGATGAAGCAGCCGACCGCCTCGATAAATCGGACGTCGATCGTTTTGCCAGCTGAGATTGCGGTCATCGCGTCGCGGAGATAGTGCTGAGTTGCCTCTCGTCTGCGATCGCCGAAGTCGACGTAAAGATCGTTGATCTTCCCTTTGTAAATCACCGCGCCATCCGGTTTCAGCAGAACCACCTCGGGCGTGATCTCGGCCTTGGTCGCCTTCACAATTTCGTGAGCCCGGTCGATCACCACCGGTGCCTCAATATCGTAATCGTCGCGGTGAGATTTCGCAGCCTCGGCTGTCAGGTCGAAGTCGACATGAATCAATGTTAGTTTGCCGCCTTGCTCCTTCGCGTGTGCGGCCAATCGGTTCATCTCTGGAACGTAGGCATTGGCAATCGGGCAGTCGGTCGTGATGAAAATCACAGCGGCGAATTTGCCCTCTCCAGAATCGAGTGGCCGTGAAACTTCGCCATCGATCGTCGTTAGCTCGATCGGCTCGGCTCCAGCAGCTGCTGAAGCGCACGCGAGGAAAACAGCGAAAACAAGGGCTCTCATGATTTTGGCATCTGAGTCCAACTACGAACGGTCTCAAGTAAAACCGTTAGCTCGCTTTCGTCGATCACGTGATTCTCGTTCAGGTCGTGTTTGCGCAGAGTGCGTTCGCGCCAGCGGTGAGGAATTTCCGCTTCCTGGATTTTACCGTCGAAGAGCGAGAGTGTCGGGAAGCCGTCTTGGGGTAACGCCCGGAACGTAGCCGCCGAGTGCTCCCGCACCCCGCCGGAAACGCCAGATAACAGCGAAGCAATGAGGAGTCGAACTGTGGTCACATTCTGCCAGACGTCTAGCCGCCGCCCTCGGTTACACGGGTGATATGCAATCTACGGGGCTTCGCCAATGACGACTTGGGACTGGCATTGTTCTCGAGCGCTATGAGATCCGTCAAGGCCATGCAACGAGATTTAATTCAATCTGAGTTTAGAACCAGGCTTAGTTTCCTTCGCGGATTCTGATTCGCGCGATCGCCGCGCCGGTGATCGCGCTGCGGGATTCACGACTGCCGGGTTCGGTAAGCGGGATTGCGGCTTCCCAGTATCGGAGTGCGGTTTCGTGGTCGCTGGCCAGGACTGCGATTTCAGCGGCATTGCGCAAGGCGCGTTCGTTGTCCTTTGGCGTGTCCTCACAAAGCGCGAGCGCTTCTTTGGCAGTAAGAAGCCCCTCTCGAACCGCAAACCAGCGACCGAGGTTGGAAAGTTTTCGCTCTTTGTACCCGATTACCTCGTCAATTTCGGCAACAATTCGATGGCGGCGTTCGGCGCTGGCAGCTTCCAGTTCTAACAGTTTCACCAGCGGACGGTACAGCGTCACTCTGCCTTGCCGACTTGATAGATCGTTCCAGCGCTCCTTGAATTCGGCACCTTCGCCATTAGCAGCCGCCACCGCCCAGGCAAGGCCGAAGGAACCGCTCCAGAATCGGGTTTTCGGGAAAATTCCGCTGCCGCGTCCTCGCCGATTGACTGTCAGCAAGGCGACAGGTTCTGCGGTCCTTGCCAACCGCCGGATTTCCAAAGCGTCGTTCATGGTTTCGAGGCGAGAATTCAATCCATGCAACACCGAAGCGAAAAGCACGCCGCCTGTTTCGCTTGGCATCGGCTCGATCTCCGGGACCAGCGCGTCGAGTTCGTTGTATTGTCCTGACAGAGCCAGAAACTGAAGCCAGATTTCCCATTCAACCGAAGTTTCGAGCGGCGCTGCCGGCTTTTTTAATGCGCCGGCTTCGTTCAGAATCGCGGCAGCTTCGACTTTGAGGCAGAGCGCTCTCAGTGTTGCCTGACGAAGATCCTCGTCCTGAAATTCGGTCTCGCTGAACTGCTTCGCGAGATCCGGCAATCCCGCGCCGCCAGTCGCATGCGCGGCCCAAGCCCGGACGAACAGCTTCAAATCCGGTCGCGCGATTTTTCCGATTTCGGCCGCGATCGTTTCGCGCGCCGCCGCGTCATTTTCCAGCGGCCAGTGGTAACTCGAAACGGTCGTGTAGTCGAATTTGAGCTGATCCCAGCTTTCGAGGCAGGCGGCGACGCGATCCTGACGTTTCGACCAGAGCGCAAACATCAGCTGGCCATCAAGGGTAAAATGTTGTGCTCCCTGCGGCCAACGCGCTTCGAATCCGGCTTCGTTCCCGAGCGCGAGATGAATCTTGAGTAGGAAAAGGGTGGCGTGTTGAAGGTCGTAGCCGCGAAGCCCAGCGTCGGGATTGCGCTCGAAATGCTGCGTCCAAGCGGCCTCAATCCGCCGGGCGAGATTGCGCCATTCTCCATCGCGCGGCACCCGGAGGAAATTGTAAAAATGATAGGTCCAGAAGAGACGAGTGTCGTCAGATCTGTTCAGGCGTTCGCGCTCTTCAAGAATCTCGGTGAAGGCGAGTGCGCCAGCGCGATGGAGATCCGGATTATTGTTGCCCAAATGATTTCCAAGCGGGGAAATCAGCTCTCGGCGGAGTTGAACCGGCCAATCCGGATTTTTGAGCCAGGCGATCTGCTTGCCGACGGCGAGGTCTTCCCTCCAGTTCCCGGCAGCCAGCAGCTGCTGGATCGCGAACGAATCCCGGCCGGCTTTCTGCTCACCGCTCGCCCACGAAATCGCTTCTTTTTCGAAGGCCCACGAATTTTCAGCGAGCGCGGTGTGAAGCCAGAAAACGACGACCCAATCCGGCTGAATCCCACGACAAGCCTGATCGATCCAGTCTAACGTGGAACGAATATCGTCGACCGAATTCCACGCGGATCCTACCCGTTTTGCCTCAGTCAAAGCGCCCGCCGCCCACTCGACTCCGGCAACATCCAGATTCTCCTGTTCTCGGCTTAACAAGTCGAGAACGCCGCCTTCAAAGCTTCGATAACCGGTAAAAAACGGGCGCATCAACTTCGTCTCATCCGCCTTGGCCCAAGCGGCAAAAACGGTCCGAGTCACGCCGAGAGCCTCCTTCTTTTCACCTTTGGCGATCCGGCTTCCAACTGTTGCGCCGACTAGAACGGCCCACGCCTCCTGATCGATCGATGTGAGTGAGGATCTGGATTTGGAGCGGTAAAAAGCAGAGATTTCTTTCCAGAATTCCTTCAAAAGTGGCCGCTCGTTCCGGGCTTGCTGGCTGATCTCGAAAATCACCTCCACTTCGCCATTTTGAATCGCCTGAATCAGCATTTGTTGAGCCTTCGGCAATTCAGAGAGTTCGGGCTTCAACGCTGCGGCGATTTCGAAGAATTCGGCAATCCGCATCTCCGGAATTTCGATCAGCTTCGCAGCAGCTGCTGGCTCGAGCGACAGCACTTCGATGATCCGCTTTCGCAATTCGGGTTCGTCGGGCTTTGCCGCCAGAAACCGGTCTGCGATCGCCTCCATTCGGCTGGCCCGATTCTCCAAGCCTGGGGCTTGGTTGGAACCTTCGTAGCGTGCGTTAAAAATCGCGAGGGCGAGGCAGGCAAGCGCCGGATTCGATTTCTCGATGTGCTCGGCGACCGCGAGGGACGCTTCGTGCATTTCCTGGTTGAACGAGTGGTAGTCCTGCTTGGCCGGAATCTCGCTCCATGTCAGGCGGAGAAAGGCCTCGGCCGCCTTGAGATTTCCATCGATCGCAAGCTGCTCAAAAGTGGATCGATACGACTTATCATTCAGGGTAGCGAGGTCCCTTTCGATCGCCGCCACGTCGCCAAGCGGGCCGTGAATGCCGAGAATCACTCTCTGAGTCGAGCCTACGTGCCCGTACTGATCCGCTCGTTTGAAGCCGAGAAAACCCTCCCAGCCTTTCTGCACTTCGCGGGCAGCTGCGAGCCATTCTTTTCCGTGTTTTTCGACATCGGCGAAAAGGCCTAGAGACTTAATGTCGTCGGAGCCAGATTTGAAACTTTCGGCGGCAAAGAGGCCGATCTGGATCCGCGCTTCATCCGATGCTTCGCATTTCGAAGGTATCGCGCTCAAGATCGCCGCCCTCCGCTCGATCGGCCAGGCGCGGTTGCCAAGGTAACTTGCAAAATAAGCGTCGACCTTGCCGTTAGGCGCGATTTGGTGCGGTCCGAATTTGAGCGCGGCGTGGAAATCGCGGATCGTCGATCTGCCTTCGCCAGCAACTGCCAGCATCGGTTCAATCGCGGCGAGCATGGCGGTTCGCGTTGGCGAATCGATGAGATCTGTCGAGGCGGCCTTGCTGAAAAACATCACTAGCAGACCACGGCGCAGGTCGTCGTCACCGCCGAGATCCACTTCGCCGAGCTCCCTCAAAGCACTCACAATTCGACGGACGCGATCGTCAATTGAGTCTTGCCGGAGCCGCATTCCCAAGAGCCAGCGCTCTCCAAGCTGGCGCGCATCGGAAATCGTGTAGCTCGGCGCTCCGGGGATGCCGTCGAACATCAGCCGATACCGGAGATGCCGGATGTAGCGCCGACTCTCGCTCTTCCAGGCGAGCGAATCGAAAATCGCCTTTGCGAAGTCAGGGCGATAGACTTCGGGTTGAAGCGCGAGGGCATGATCGAGGACTTTTTTCGCCTTCTCCCAGTCATCGAGGCTCATCGCCCGCCAGTACAATTTCCGAGGCAGGACGTGATCCTCGGGAGGCGTTGTGCTCGCTAGAAAATCCGCGTCTTCCTTCGCCCAATCCGCGCCGAACTGGTCGATCAGCCAGGCCCGGGCTATCGGATCGTCGTCAGCGAGAATGTTCGCGGCAAACGCATCGAGAAGCGCGTCAAGCCGTTCGGGCGGGAGCTTCTTGATCGATTCCAGATTCTTGGAGAACACGAACGAAATCGTGTAGGACCTGACCCGGACGACGCCCGAAAATAGCGCGCCGCCGAAACTTTCTTCGGTCAGGAGGTCGAGCAGCTTTGGGATCTCGCTCTTCTTGTTTTTGCTCAGATACTCGGCAATTCTCTGGGCGAATGCCTCGAACAACGTGGAATTGGCGATCTCCAGCCCGGAATCCAGATCGATCGATCGCCAACGCAGATCGACCGGGGTGATCGCCGGCTCCAGCATCATATCGAATTCCTCCGGATCCTTCCAGAAAGGCGCGGACTCCAGCAGCTGCCAGGCGCTGCGCTCGTCCTTGATCTCATTCAGAAAGGTTAGTTCAGCGAGAATGTCCGAAATCGGATGGCCGATCTGTTTTGCCTGACGATAGACTTCCCAGCTGAATTCCGGGACCGACGCGTAGTGACGCAACAGTTCAATTTGCTTCGGCTTCGCGACTACGCGCCCCATTGATTTCTGGATGAATTGAAGCGCCTCCTCGACGCGGTCGGTATCGAAGAGATGACGCGGAAACCGGGTGATTTCGAGCCCTCCCGCATCGAGTAATTCGTTGGTTAGCTCGGTCATGTCGATTTCTTCGTCCGAGCGAAGACGCCAGGCATTGAAAATGGCGTTGGAATCCAGTTTGTTCGCTGCCGGAACCCGCCACTCGGCGGCGAGGTCGACAAACTCCGCGGGGTCGCAACGCAAAAGCTCAAGCTGACGTTTCATCGTCTTCGCCCGGGCTTTAAAGAGCGTTTTCGGGTTAGCCCGGAGGTCGGGCAGAACCTGATTCCACAGCTCGTCATCGATCTCAGGATGCTCAATCGCGAGCCGCGCCGCCGTGATGGTCAACGAAACCGGCTCCCTGCGATCGTGGCTGAGAACCCGCCGGAGAGCGCGAAACGGGATGGCAAATTCGGTTGGAATCGAGTCATTCGGATCGAATTCAAGCAGCGATCGTTTCAAAGCCGGCCAGATCTCCGCTCCGAGCGTTCGCCCGTCGGCATCGGCCTGAGCGGTCAGCGCGTAGAGCCCGAATTTGGAGAGCACGGGATCTTCGAGCATCGCGCGGCAGATCGCCTCGTGCTGCCTGCGATCCTGCGGGCTGGCGCCGCTCCCGTCGGAAAAAATCGCAGTCGCCAGGGGAGGCGTCGAAAAACGCTTCCAGAAGACATCGACGACCCATCTTCTGAGATTTTCGTCCAGCAGCTGCTGGTTTGGTTCGGCTGACAAAGCCCCAACGAACTTGATTTGCGATTCTGGCGAAGCCGCCGTCACCGCCGGGAGAATGAGATTGCGAATATCGCGACTGGATCGCAACGCGGCGACATGCGCTGCGGCCTCAGCCGGCTTATCATCAAAGATCAAACGGATCACGCGTTGGCGAACGAGGTCGTCCTGCGGCGAAGCGTCCAGCGCCTCTTCGTAAATTTCGAGAGAGCGTTCTGGCTTGCCGGTCATTTCGCAGACCGCGGCGAAGTAAATTCGGTCGCGAATCGAATCATCAGCATCGGGTTCGAGGAGCTTGAGAGCGGCGTCGAACGACTGCTCGTTTGAGTTAAGCGGTTCGGAGAAATATTTATGGGTGTCCGAGTCCATTTTCCGGAAAAATTCCGTCGGAGCTAGATTTGATTCGATCCAGCGCGGGGCGTAGCGGCGAAGCGTCCCGGCAAACAGGCCAGCGAGTTCATCGAATCTCTTAAAACTTTTGGCCGCCTTGATCCGGGACTCGAGCCCGAAGCCCGTCAATGGGGTTGTCCGCCAACCGGGAACGGGATTGGTCGTCCAACGCCGGAGTTCACTCAATCCAAAGCGATGGCGATGGTTTTCGAACGGCAACCCCAATGGATTCGGACTGCTGATGCCCTCGGACACGATCTCGATCGCGGCTTCGCGCAGGCCGTCGACTTTCGGTGGGGGATTCGGCACGGTCGCGGCGAGAACGATGCGCCACTTCAGAAGCTGCTGAATCTGTCCGGCCTCGTCGTCGCCCGAAACTTCGAGACCGCGCTGACAAAACTCGAAACATTGCTCGAAGTCTTTCCTGACGGCCATCACGTAAGCCGCGGCAAACAGGCAGGTTTCGGGCGTCGCCTCGTCGGCGGTCAACTCCAGCAGCTGCTGATCGATTTTGGTGGCGTCCGTCGTCAGGTGGGCCGCGATCAGGCGGAGATCCGGCGATTCAAAATCGGTCAACGGAATTTCGCGGATCCGGTCAGGGCTCCGCAGTCTGCCCGAAACCGACTCTGACATCCATCCGGAAATCCCTTCGCCCAGACCACCGGCGTAAATCGGCGGAAACACCGCGCGGTTCAAATCTGAGGATGAATTCACGAAATTACGTCTGGGACCGCGAACAGCTCGGTTGAGAATTTCCGCAAGCTCGCCATCCGGTGCGGAGTCTAGAACTCTTGCAAATTGGCTAGCTTTCAGCGGGATATTTTCGGACCAGTTTCGAATCAATTTCCAAATTCGAGTCCGCTGATCTTCGGTCCAGGTTCTCCGTAGGCTGAGGTTCAGATTCAGCAACGCTTCGAGGCCATCCTTGTCTGGAGCGGCGACAATTTCTCCGATCTCGATCGCCCGATCTCGGAGCGCGGCAAATTTCGTTTCATCGGCGGAGTTTGCGGTGTGGGCTGCTGCGAGAAAGGCGAGATTCGGGAAATTTTCCTCAAAAAAATCGGGCAGCTTTCCATAATCCGTCCGTCCGGAGCGCGAAAGCAGCGACCAGGCCTGAATCGCTTCGTCTTTTGGAAATTCCCCCGTCGCGTCTGTGGCCGAATCGAAAGAAAGCGCCTGTCCGATCGCCACGGGAAAGCCAGCCGCTTCAAGACCAGCCCAGATCCGGTCGCGAGTTTCATCGTCGGATTTTAGCGCGATCGATTCCAGTCGTCCGAGCGCGCGCGCCGCGAAATTCAGCTTTTCGCCAGCTGAAGTCGAAAGGGTATATCGAGGAGCGGACCAAGAGCCGGCTTGAACAACGCGGCCCCGGATTCTCGGGTCGCTCAGGGAACTCATCCTTTTCGCGCGACCGAGAAGAAGCCGAGTTCCCTGCGGCAGGTCCTGAATCTCATCGGACTCGGGCGGCGCAGGCTTGAAATCCTGACAAGCATCCAAATAAGCCGTGATTGCCGCATCGGTATCGTCGTCTAACTCAGCAAGAAACCCTCTGATAAACGCCGCCTGCGCAGGGTCCGCATCAGGCTGATTTCCCAGCTTTTCGGCCAGTTTCGCCGCCGTTTCTAGATCGCCAAACTCCGCAAAATCGATCGCCGCCGATTCAAGCGCGAGATTATCGAGCGGAGCTGCCAGCGCGATTTCCGCCGCTTCGTCGAAACGGCCATACGTCCTCAGTTTGCCGACCGCGTTGGCCGCGCACTTCCCGGTTTCGTCCAGCAGCGCGGACTTTTTGCTCAGCTCCAGCACGCGTTCCCTCCCGACCCTGGAGGATTCGCGCTCAGCCCTGACCAACTCCCAAAATACGACGCCCGGATTCTCGGCACCGACTTTGACAGCTTCGTCCAGCACCGCCCAGGCTCGATCCTGCTGACCCAGCCGGTAATGCAGAATCGCGATCGCCAAAATCGGATCCGCGTTGCCCGGATTTGCCGCGCGTCGCTCCTCCCAGGCAGCCAGCAGCTGCTCAACATTGTCGGGCAAATATGCCTGACGCAGATATTCGGCCCAATGAACTTTGGCCATCGGCCGCGACCCGAGATCGTACAATTTCCAGGCTCTTCAGGGATTTTCGTGGCAACTATCT
>JBLHKS010000114.1:0-23645 GCA_047620505.1 Verrucomicrobiales bacterium
TCAAAGCCTGAAGTCAGCAGCGCGCGGATTTCGGTCCTTTGCCAACTACCGCATTCGAATCATGTTTTTCTGCGCAAAGTTAGATCTCTTTCCGTTAGATAGTTGCCACGAAAATCCCTGAAGAGCCTTAACAAGCTCGTCGTAACGTTTGAAAAATAGAAGGATTTAACATGCGTCTCTGGACTGTTCATCCCAAATACCTCGACTCAAAAGGCCTCGTCGCATTGTGGCGAGAGGGGCTTCTCGCCAAGGCCGTGCTAGAGGGGAAAACGCGCGGATACCGCAATCATTCGCAGCTGGTGAGATTCCGTGAGGAGGAAACGCCCTCTATCTATTTATCAGAATACCTTCATGGAGTGCTAGAGGAGTCACTGGTGAGAGGCTACAAATTCGATGGCAGCAAACTCTCTCAGGAACGCCACGACTTACCGCCCATGACTGAATCCACGGGACAACTCGAATATGAATGGAGCCACTTGTTGAACAAGCTTCAGGTTCGAGATCCTGGCTTATACAAAAATCACTTAGCCGTTACCAAGCCTGATCCACATCCGATATTCCGAATCGCTAAGGGTAAAGTAAAGCCGTGGGAAAAGGTCGGCTGAACATAACGGCCTCACTATCAGATCAGCAAATCGTTGATCACTCGCCCGTTGTTCGTCAGCATCACGGGACGACCGTCTGGAGTGAGCATTTCTGAATGAGGCGAGATGCCCAGGAGATGGTAGGCAGTCGCGCAGAGATCTTCCGGGCCGTAAGGATCTTCGGCCGGATCGGAAGCCCACTTGTCGCTCTTGCCGAGCGAGCGGCCGCCCTGAATTCCGCCACCGCCTAACATTACGCTAAAACAGCGGCTCCAGTGATCGCGACCGGCGTCTTTGTTGATGACCGGAGTGCGCCCGAACTCGCCGGTTACGACGACCAAGGTTTTCTCCAACATCCCGCGATCTTCCAGGTCCGTGAACAGCGCCGCCATCGACACGTTCAGCCTGGGGAGAAGGTCTTGCTCCAGCACGCGGAAATTCTGGTAGTGCGTGTCCCAGTTTGCGTGTTCGACGCTGACGCAGCGGACGCCAGCTTCGACTAACCGACGCGCCATGAGACAGCTCTGGCCCAGCGTGGTCCGACCGTAGGCGTCGCGAATCTTCTCTGACTCCTGGCTGATGTCGAAAGCCTCTTTCGCCTGCGTTGACGTCATCAAATCCGTCGCGCGCTCGGCAAACACGCCCAGCTCTCGAGCGTCCTTGTTCGCCGCTTGCTCAGCAGATTTCTGGAAGCGATCGACCTGCTCCAGCAAGCCACGGCGATCATCCAAACGCTTCGCATCGACGCTCAACGGCGGACTGAGATCGGGAACGGCGAAGTCTGGTGAATTCGGGTCCGACTCGATCGCAAACGGCGCGGCTTCGGCCCCGAGGTAGGCGCTACTCGCACTGTTGTGCATCCGTGGCAAAGCCATGTAGGGTGGGATGCCGCCACGCGGACCAAGCTGGCTCGCGATGACCGATCCCATCGATGGATGCTGGTTATTCGGCTTCTGCGCGATATTAAAACCAGGGGCCGGATGGTAGCCGGTAAACATGTAGTGATCAGCCGGACCGTGGCCTGCGTTTCGATGCGTGAACGATTTGATCGTCGAAAATTTGTCCATGATCTTCGCCACATTCGGCAGCTGATCACAAATCCGGGTGCCCGGGATGTTCGTCGCCATCTCCTTGAAGGGCCCTCGCACTTCGATCGGAGAATTCGGCTTCATATCGAAGGTGTCGATCGTGCTCAGCCCGCCTTTTAAGAAGACGAAGATGAAGGAAACGTCGTCCTTCGAGCCGTCGATCACTTTCGAGCCCGCTTGAGCCGCCAGCAGCTGCTGGGTTGTAAAATTCAGACCGAGCGCGCCCGCAGCACCGACCCTCAGGAGGTCACGTCGCGAGACACGATCGCAAAATGGAGTTTTTGCGCGCATGAATGAATCACGTTCGCCGATCCCAGGCTCTTTCGGATCGGCAACGAAGGATTCAGGCTTGCCAATCCGCACAACGCCAGTTAACGCGTGAGCCATATGAAGGAAGCTAATAACTCCAACGAAAAGAAAACTCTGAACCGTCGCGGCTTCGGCAAAACTGCGGGAGCAGCTGCTGCATCGGCGTTCGGATTCCAGTTCATCCCGAGCCACGCCTGGGGCCAGCTCGAAGCCCCGGCTCTCGCCGGAATCGGCACCGGCGGCAAAGGCGCATCGGACATCGGAAACTCAGCGAATGTCGGCTTCCAGGTCGTCGGCCTGGTTGACGTCGTCGACGTGAAGAAAATGCCCGAGGCAAAGGGCCGCTACGGGGCGCTGAACGGCACTCGGGAGAAATTTCCGGACGCGAAATTTTACACCGACTATAAAGAGATGCTCGATGATCTCGGCGACAAAGTTGACGCCGTCACCGTCTCCACGCCGGATCACCACCACGCTTTCGCCGCGATCGCAGCGATGAAAGCTGGCAAGCACGTTTATTGCCAGAAGCCGCTCACTCACGGCATCGGCGAAGCTCGCGCGTTGACCCGCGTCGCCGCCGAAACCGGCGTCAAAACCCAGATGGGCAACCAGGCACACGCGCAAGATCACATGCGCCGCGTCGTCGAGCTGATCCGCGCCGGAATCATCGGCAAAGTGAAGGAAATCCATTCCTGGACCAACCGTCCGATCTGGGCGCAGGGATTTGCGAATCATCCGCCGAAAGAAGACGTCCCTGACTTTTTCGATTGGGAACAGTGGATCGGGCCGGCCCCATTTGTGGACTACAGCTCGAAGATCGCGCCGTTCGCATGGCGCGGCTGGTGGAACTACGGAACTGGTGCCCTCGGCGACATGGCCTGCCACATCATGGACGGACCTTACTGGGCCTGTGAGCTCACCTCGCCGACTCAAATCAGCGCCAAAGAAGAAGGCGGCAGCGAACTCTCCGCGCCGATCAATTCCCACGTCACCTACGAATTCGCGGAAAACAAGCACACGGCAAAAGGCGGCCTCAAGTACCACTGGTACGATGGCCAGATCGGTGCCAGCTTCGACGAAAAGAATTGGAAGTTGAACAAGGGCGAATTCAACCGTCCGGAAAAAGTGCTCGGCGGTCTCGATTACAAGGACTACGGCTCGGCGATCATCGGTGAGCGCGGCGAACTCTTTTTCAATCGCGGCAAAAACAACTGGATCGTTCGTCCAGGCACCGCTGTCGACGGTTTCACCGATTGGCCGGAATCTTCCGTTCCGCGCGCACGCAATCAGGATCCGCACGCCGAATTCTTCGACTCAGTCACCGGCAAAATCGAGCGCGCGCAGTCTGACTTCGCGCATTCCGGACCGTTCACCGAGACGATTCTTCTCGGCTGCGTCGCCCAGAAAAATCCGGGTGAGAACCTCAAGTGGAACGCCGACAAAATGGAGTTCACCGGCAAGCCGGATCTCGCCAAGCAAGTCCAGCGCGACTACCGCGACGGCTGGGTTCTTGGAGCCTGAGCCAGCAGCTGCTGATCAGCGAAAAATTCGAAAGCGTCCGTGGGAAACCGCGGGCCCTTTTTTTTGGGTAACCAAACTAGTGTTTTGAGCGCGAAAATTGACGAAGCGATCGAGTTTGTACTTGTTAAAACCAGAACTTTCGACCTACGGCGAAGCCGTTGCGCAATCCAGCCCAAGGTTGCCAAAGCGCAGCGACGCTACCTTGGGATTCTTCCGTCCCGCTTAATTTGATCGTTGAAGGTGATCCGGAAGGTTACGCAAGACCTTCAGCCTTGGTTCCATTTGAAAGTTTCCATCCTGGGGTAGCCTCCACTTCGTTTCGACAACCCCAGGCTTTGAATTCGGAACGGCGTTGCCGTTCGGCTTTGGCGACTCGTCGGTTGAAGTCGAAGCTTCGGTAAAAATTATCGCCAGAATGTGAGCTCTAAAATAAAAAAGCGCCTCACCGAATGAACGGTGAGACGCTTTTTTGTTTAGGAGAAATTCTTTACGCGATTCCTTTGATCTTCGTCACGCCAGGTCTCGCGACCGGGTTTTGAATATAAGAGTCATCCCAGGACATTCCGGCTTCGTCGACGAAGAAATCTTCATCGGCGTTGATCGCTTCATCCCAAGTGATTTGCTGACCGGTCTGAGCCGACATCCGGCCCATGATCGCCATCATCGAGGAATGAATCATTCGATCACCGTCGTTGATGAAATTTCCGTCCCGAATCGAAGCGAAGAGCTCGTTGTGCTCGACCTGATACATATTCTCGTCGCCCTCGCGATCCTCACGATACGTCCAGATCTTCTTGCCTTTGTTGTCTTCGATGTAAGGGATCGGACCGCGGCCAATGACCAGCGTGCCTTCGGTTCCTCGAATGAAATCGGCGTTTTCGTTGTAACAGCCTGGAGTCTTCCGACTACCGAGGTGACACCAGACGTTACCCGGATATTCGTAGGCAACGTGGAAGTGGTCAAAGATGTTCCCGCCACCCACTTGAGGAGTCTGGAGGCCGCCAGTCGCCCGGCAACTGATCGGATTTTCATCCTTCATCACCCAGCCGATTTTGTCGACGCTGTGAACCGCCTGCTCGACCAGGCCACCGCCGCCGAGCCAAGTGTAATTATACCAATTGCGGATCTGCCATTCGATGTCGCTCATGCCCGGAGCACGCTCGCTGGGATTAATGTGAGGCTTTGAGTGATTTGAATAATAAGTTGCGTAGACGCTTGTGATATCGCCGATCGCCTTTTCTTCCAGAATCTGCTTGTAGCAGGCGACCCGAGACGGCGAGTAGCGCCAGCAAAACCCGGCGACAACCGCAAGCGGCTTTGATTTCGACATCTCGACGGTTTCCATCACGTGGCGCACGCCCGCTGCGTCGACCGCCATCGGCTTCTCGGCGAAAACGTGTTTGTCGGCCTCAATCGCGGCCCGAAAATGGAGCGGCCGAAATCCAGGAGTCGTGGTCAGAATCACCACATCGATATCCGAGTCCAGCACCCTTTTGTAGGCATCGAGACCAACGAATTGGCGACTGGC
This sequence comes from Verrucomicrobiales bacterium, assembly GCA_047620505.1. Taxonomy (GTDB): domain Bacteria; phylum Verrucomicrobiota; class Verrucomicrobiia; order Verrucomicrobiales; family DEV007; genus JBLHKS01. The sequence goes on from JBLHKS010000114.1 coordinate 5,031, forward strand.
ATCGACGTTGATTTTCCCCGCAGATGCCAGCTTCTCGTTTTTATTGAGCGTTTCGAGCGACTTGTCGATCCGATCCTGAAAAACCTCGCCCATCGCCCAGAGTTCGATGTTGTCATCGGCCGTGAGCGCTTGAGCCGCTGCTCCAGTTCCGCGTCCACCGCAGCCGATGAAGCCGACTTTGATCTTTTTGTCTTTCGGAATGCCTTCGCCTCGGACAGAGGAAACGAGAGCACCGGCAGCTGCTGCTCCTCCGGCAGTTCTCATGAAAGTGCGGCGGTTAAAGGGAGTTTTATCGAGATCGCTCATAAATTCGTGTGGTTTTTCTGAAATTCGCAGGCGGAAGTTCGCATTGGAAACACGACGGTTGCAAGCCCGATCTTTCCTCGCCGGGCCGACCGGCCAGCGTCTAATCGGGCAATTTCAGTGCCGCGATCTCGAACATGATTCGGTCAGCGATCCCCTGGTAGTCTTTCGCCGCTAACTCCTCGGCCGAGAAATGAATCGGTTCGCCAACGACCACCGTGATCTGGCCCGTCAAATTCGGGCGCTTCGCGTGGATCGGATAAATATCGTAAAGGCCGAACACTCGCATCGGCAAAACCGGCGCGCGGGTCTTCGCGACCAGCATCCCGACTCCAGCAGCTGCTGACAGCATCTCGCCTGTCGGCGTCCGCTCGCCTTCCGGGAAAATGAGCACCTTTTTGCCGCCTCTGACAGTCTTGATGATCGTCCGCAGAGCGCTCAGATCCGCTTTTTCCTGATCGAGCGGAATCCCGCCCCATTGACGGTAAAGCCAGTCGGAAAGCTTCGTCGTGAACAACGATTTGCGCGCCGCATAACTGATCGACTCGTCCATCGAAACGCCGACCGTCGGCGGATCAAAATAGCTTTCGTGATTCGCCGCGACGATGCAGCCGCCCGGCATCCGAACACGCTCACGATTCACCACTTTGTAGCGGTAAAGAAGTCGCAGCAGTCCGGCAAAAATCATGTAGCCGATCCGATAAAGAAGCGTCATCGGGTTCGGCTTGAAAAGGTCCACTCGCTCAAGTCCCTGCTCTTCAAGCTGAGCCGAAACCGCGTCGACGACCTGCTCCAGGTTCATCTCCGAAGTGTCGATCACGGTAGCGTCGTCAGCGATCGTCAGCGGCGCGGTTTTTCGGCTGCTGTCCTTGCGGTCGCGCTCGCGAATGTCGTCGATGATCCCTTCAGCTGCGCGGCGTTTCGCGCGGACCTCAGGCGAGGCGTCGAGGTAGAATTTGTGAATCGTGTCCGCGAAAACCACCGTTCCGATGTCGCGCCCCTCCATCACCAGGTCGGAAACTTCGCGGTAACGACGTTGTTCGGCGACGAGCTGCTCGCGAACTTCGGGAATTGCAGCGACTGACGAAACGGAGGCCGCGACCTCGTCGCTCTGGAGCTGCTCGCCCGGATCATCGCCGTCGATCGCTATCGTCGAAACCTTGTCTTTGACTCCGCACTGGAAATTCGTCGCCTCCAGCAATTCGATCACAGCATCGCTGTCAGCCGGGTCAACGCCCTTGCGCAAAACCTGCCAGGTGAACGCCCGGTACATCGCACCGGAGTTCACAAATTGGATCCCGAATCGTTTCGCGACTCGACGTGCAACGCTGCTTTTACCGGACGCAGCGGGGCCGTCGATTGCGATCGCAACGTGCCTTGCTGAGCTCATTCGTCGTGATGTTCGCGAGAGAGGTTGCGGGTCGGATCTTTGACCGGATTGAGCGACGAAATCACCTGCGTGTAGCGCTGATTTTTCGCCGTCATGACCTTCTTCAACTCGTCATAGAATCCCGGATAGGACGTGTCGACGCACTCGACATCTTCCACGATCGTTTCGCCGTCCGCGAACAGACCAGCGATCGCAAACGCCATCGCAATCCGATGATCGCCGTGACTTTGAAGCCGCGCCGCCTTGAACTCCTCGACGCCACGAATTTCCATGCCGTCGAAAAATTCCTGAACCTCAACGCCCATCAGACGCAGGTTGTTCGCGGTCGAGTTGATTCGATCCGACTCTTTCACGCGAAGTTCTTTCGCATCGCGGATCACCGTTCGGCCGTCCGCCAGCGCTGCCGCGACCGCGATCACCGGGAGCTCATCGATCACGTTCGGGATGTCGGCTCCCTCAATCGTCGTTCCTTTCAAACGACCGCCGTGGACCTCGATGCTGCCCATCGGCTCGCCCGTTGCGGTCTCCTCGATCACCTCCGTGATCTGGGCACCCATCCGAATCAGCGTCTTCAAAATCCCGGTCCGAGTCTGGTTCAAACCGATGCCACGCACCGCCAGATGCGCTCCCGTCATCGCAGCAGCTGCTACGACCCAGAACGCCGCGCTCGAGACATCGCCCGGCACTTTGAGGTCCTGTGATTCCAGAGTCTGGCCACCCCAGATCGTGATTCGCTCTTCGTCCCGGAGGTTTTTGACGCGGAAAAAATTCAGCATCCGCTCGGTGTGATCGCGGGAACGAACCGGCTCGGTGATCGTCGTTTTACCCTTCGTGCTCAGCGCTGCCAGCATGATCGCGCTCTTCACCTGAGCGCTGGCGACGGGCAGCTGATAATCGATCGGGTGTAGCGGAGCACCACGAATGATCAGCGGAGCCGTGTCGCCCTCGCCCTCAGCTGTGATCCGAGCGCCCATGATCGTCAGCGGCTCGATAATGCGGCGCATCGGGCGAGTTTTCAGCGAATCGTCGCCCGTCAGCTCGGCTTTGAACCCCGTCGGCTGCCCAGCGAGCATTCCCGTCAGCAAACGCATCGTCGTGCCCGAATTTCCGCAATCGATCGGCTTGGTCGGCTGCTTAAACTCGCCTCCGCGGCCGAAGACCTTCAGCCTTGTCGGGCCGTTATCGCCTTCTTCAATCTCGTTGATTCTCACCCCGAGTTGGCGCATCGCGTTGACCGTAGCGAGGCAATCTGCGCTCGGAAGAAACCCTTCGATCTCGCAAGGACCGTTAGCGAGCGCCGCCATCATCACGGCGCGATGTGAAATGCTTTTGTCGCCCGGAACCGTCATTTCGGTCGCAATTGGGCGGCAACGTTTTACCTTGAATTCAGCCATGGTTGTTGTCTCGGCAGAGTGCTCTGGGCGCTCTCGGGCTTCCCTTGGTCTCGATTCGGTAAAAACTCAAGTTTTTCGCTTCACTGCTCCAAACTGATCTCAGTTGGGATGATCTGGCCGAGTTCCGGGATCAAAGCCAGAAAAACAGCGTGTCTTTCAACTGCGTGAAAATGAAGTTAAAAACGGCACCCCAGATTTTGATATTTACCCAAATCGCTCCGGCGACGAGGGACATCACGAAAATCACCGCGAGGAAAACCCGGAACCAGCGCGGTTTCTGGCCGGCGAGCTTCGCGTCACGCATCGCGGTGCGGATCAGATCGCGATTCCGGGAGTTGCTCCGGAAAATGAACGAGAAAATGTCGCCTATGATCGGAATCGTCCCGATCCCGGTGTTGAGGACGATGTTTCCGAGGATTCGCCAGATGACGCTGAACGGAAGGCCCCATCGGATCGCTTCAATGAGCGAAACGCAGCTGATCGACGCTCCCATCAAATCGCCGCCGATCGGAAGCAGGCCGACAACCGGATCGAGCCCGACTTTCATGTCTTTCGACAGCGGAATGAGCTCGTCCATGATTCGAGCGACGGCTTGCGATGCGCCCGGTTTCGGCTGGGCAGCTTTTTTGGCGACGACGACTTTTTTCTTCCCTCCGTTGAAGATGACGGTCGCGCCTTGAGCCGGCAGCTGCTGAACGACTTCCCGTTTTGGAGCGGCTGCTTTTTTTGCGGCCGATGGCGATTTTTCGAGTCGGAAGGGTTGAGAATCGCTCATCGGCTTGGGATTTCGCTCAGTGCTGGGCTTTGATCTCGATCAGCAACTGAGCGTTGGTTTTGAAACGCTCCATCAACGAAAGTATTCGCTGAATCGCCTCGATCGGTTTGTGCCCCGCGAGGCCACGCCGAATGATGTAGGTTTTGTCCAATTGATGCGGCGCGAGAAGTAGTTCTTCGCGGCGAGTTCCGGAGGCGTGGATGTTGACCGCTGGCCAGACATATTGCTCGGCGATCTTCCGATCGAGGACGAGTTCCATGTTGCCGGTGCCTTTGAATTCCTGGAAAATCCCCTCATCCATCGAGCTGTTGGTTTCGACCAACGCGGTGCCGATGATGGTGAGCGAACCGGCTTCACGCGTGTTCCGAGCGGCGGCGAAGAGCCGGCGTGGGATTTCGAGCGCGCCAACGGCCATGCCGCCTTTTTGAATGCCTCGGTTATTGCCTTTCATCGCGTTGTTGAACGCACGAGCGAGACGAGTGATCGAGTCAAGCAGCAGGAAAACGTGTTCGCCGGCTTCAACGAGTCGTTTGCAGCGTTCGATCGCGATTTGCGCAATCCGGGTGTGGCTTTTGACGTCCTGGTCGTTGCTGCTGGCCATGATTTCGGCGAACGGCAGAGCGCGGCGCAGCTCCGTGACTTCCTCCGGCCGTTCGTCGACGAGCAAGACGAAGATTATCATGTTTTCGTGGTTCTTGTGAACCGCTTCGGCCATGTGCTGAAGAATTGTCGTTTTGCCGGTTCGCGGCGGGGCGACGATCAAGCCGCGTTGGCCGCGCCCAAGCGGGGTGACGAGGTCGATCACGCGAGTGGTGTATTGTCCCGGCGTGGTTTCGAGCGTGATCTTTTTACAAGGGTTGATCGCGGTCAATTCCTCGAAAAACGGTAGCTCCTTGCAGTCGTCAGGCGATTTGCCGCAGATTTCGAGGACTTCGATCAACTGCGGCCCTCGATGACCTTCTTTGGCGATGCACTTGATCCACATTCCATCACGAAGGCCGTAGGTCCGGACCGTTTCCGGCGTTACGAAAACGTCGCTCGGATTCTGCTGATAGTCGTTCTCGGTCTGGCGCAGGAAGCCGAATCCTTTGTTTGAGATTTCGAGCAGCCCAGCCGCGTCAATTGGAGGCCCCGTGGGCACCTCTGCCTGGCGCGGTTCGCGTTCGCCGCGAGGTTTTTTACGCCGACGTTTGCGACGGTCATTGCGTTCACCTCCCCGTTCGCCGTTTTGGTCGTTCGATTCGCTATTTCGGTCGCCCCGTCCCCCGTTTCGGTCATTTCGTTCCCCGTTTCGGTCATTTCGCTCGCCGCCACGTTGATTTTGATTCTGGTTCTGCCGACCCTGGCCTCCTCTACGGTTTCTGCCTCTTTTCTCTCTCGGTCTGCCGTCTCGCTCCCTGGATTCGGTTGGCTGATCGGACGATTTTGCCGCGGGTTGGGCATTTTCCGACTGAGGTTGCGCAGCTGATTCGGCGGGCGCAGAAGCTGGGGCCGATTCGACAGGCGCGGGCGCTTTTTGAGCTGGAGCCGGAGCCGGGCTTGAAACCTCGGCGGCTTTTTCTCCGCCCGAATCTTTTGCCGCAGGCTTCTCGGCCTTCGCAGTTTTCTTCGCTGCAGCCTTTTTCGTCGCTGACTTCTTTTTGGCTGCCACTTTTTTCTTCGTCGCAGCCTTCTTTTTGGCCTTGGGAGCTTTCTTCGCCGGTGCGCTAGCTCCAGCAGCTGCTGGCGGAGAATCAGCCGGGGCCGCGCTTGAAGCCTTTTTCGAAGTCGCGCGCTTTTTCTTCGCAGCAGGCGCGGGTTCGTTGGGAGTGTTGTCGAACAACGGTAGCCCCGCAGTAGTAGGTTCGTTCATGAAATAGTTAGTTGGATCGGCCGGCCTCCGCATGGGCGAAAAGCGGGCGCATCAAAAAATTGTCGAGTCAGTTCGATTGGTAAAAGAGCATCGCGTCACTTGGCCATGACCTGCTCCATGATTTCGTCCGATATGTCGAAGTTGGAAAACACGTTCAGCGTGTCGTCATAATCATCGAGCGCTTCGTAAAGCCGGAGAATTTTCGTTGCCGCGGAAACTTCAGTTACAGCGACCGTGTTCTCCGGAACATAGACCAATTCGGCCGAAATCACATTCAAACCAGCTTCTCGAAGCGCGTTGGCGACGGCTCCGAGCGATTCGGCTGAAGTTCGGACGATGTGGTCTTCGTCGTCCGCTTCAATATCGTCCGCGCCGGCCTCAATCGCCTGTTCCATCAGCGATTCTTCGCCGATGTCTTCGAGCGAAATCCGGATTTCACCACAGCGCTTAAATTGATAAGTGACGCTGCCGCTCTGGCCCATATTTCCGCCCTTCTTATTGAAGATCAGATTAATGTCGGCCGCAGAGCGATTTCTGTTATCGGTGCAAATCTCGATGATCAGAGCGACGCCGCCCGCAGCGAATCCCTCGTAGGTGATTTCCTCGATCGCATCGCCGCCGAGTTCGCCGGTGCCTTTTTTGATCGCCCTTTCGATATTTTCCTTCGGCATCGACGCCGCCTTGGCCCCCTCAATCGCCGTCCGTAGCGAAGGATTCATCGAAGGATCCCCTCCCCCATCTCGAGATGCGATTGAAATTTCCTTGGAAAAGCGACTGAAAACCTTGCCCTTTTTCGCGTCCACGCGGGCTTTGATGTGCTTGACCTTGGACCACTTGTTGTGACCTGCCATCGATTCGAAAGTTGTTTTTAAGTTCGGTTCTGAATTGGAACTATTGAGAAGCAGGCGGGCGTTCCGCTCTGGTTCCTTCTCACCGGAGTTTCTTCAATGCATCAGCCTCAATCGATCGATCGGAGCCAACAGCACGATCAACACTCTTTTTCTTCGTGGGCGATTCCGATATCCACCACAACAGGTGTTGCGAGGAGGAGTTTGGTAATGGCGGAACGGACGCCGGGCGCGAATGAACACACCAGAGAATTGATTAAGCAATCATGGAAGCTAGCTTTTGATGCGCAAGCCTTTTCTCGCCAAAATCCCACAGGCCAGCTCGATAGGCGATCTCATTCCCAATATTTCCCAAGGATTCCAGAACTATTGAGGCCGGAATTTCAGAGTGCGCTTTTGGCTTGATTCCCTGATTTTTTGTTCCCAAGTAGGAGGCCTCTTCGAAAAGCCAATTTTCCAGTAATCTAATCTACGATGGGTAAGCAATACAATAAACTGATCAAGCGCCGCCGCCGGAAACAATATCTTAAACGGCAAAAGGAACTGGAAAAGATCACCAAAGCCAAGGCAAAGAAACCAGCTGCGAAAAAAGCGGCTGCGAAGAAGGCCAAACCGGCTCCTGATCCCAAACCGAAACCTGAAGAGGTCGCGCAAGAAGAGCCAGCAGCTGCTGAAGTCGCTGAGGCTTCGGCTCCAGCTACTGAAGAGCCCGCTCCGGCTAAAAAGGCTGCTAAAAAGGCAGCCAAGAAAGCGGCTAAAAAAGCAGCCAAGAAGGCTACTAAAAAGGCCGCTACGAAAGTCGACGAGGAGAAAGACGACGACGAGAAAACCGACGAGAAGGATTCCTGATCCGGAGGCTTTTGCCTTCATCGCTCTAACTCGTCTGAATCCATTCACGATTCGATGAGCCAAAGGGCCAAACAGCGAATTCTACTGGTCGACGGCAACAACGTGATTCACGCGTGGCCCGAACTGTTGGAACTTCACCAGCAGCGGCGCGGGCTTGCGCACACTGAGTTGTGTCGGCGGCTGACCGGATATCAAGATCAAAGCGAGGCGCGAGTCGTCCTCGTTTTTGATGGCCGGGGCGACAAGGTCGAAGTCGAGGCCGAAAAATCGGGAATCCAGGTTTTCTACACCGATTCTGGACGCACGGCCGATGACGTGATCGAGCGACTGACCGCGAAATACGCAGGAAAGTTCGAAATCATCGTCGCGACCAACGATCGCGCTGAGCAGAATGCCGTAGCCGCACTCGGCGGCGAGCCCATGTCGACGGACTGGCTTCAGGCGGAAATCGAACGATCGGAATCCGCCTTTCGATCGCAATGGGGGCTCTGAACCGGCGATCTCATGAACCTGCAACTTCGGCCAGGCGGAAGGCTGCTCACGACCGGGAATTCGAAGATCGCGCGCGCATTTGCCGAGTCGAACGCAGCCGGATTGGGCGCGCTGCTTTCGGATTCGAGTGTCAGCGAAGTCGCAAATTTCTGGAGAGCCTTCGTTCGTGAGTTTTTCACCCGGCTTTGCCAGATTTCCCCGGATTCGGACGACTGGGCCCGGATTCCCCCACCCTCCGACGCCGAACTTTCCACGATCATCGCCCAGGCCCCGCCTGCGCCCGGGATGGAATATTTGTCGGTCGAATTTCTCGCTTCAATCTGGGCGGAACTCGATCAATGGGCGCGAACGGAATCGAAAGCCAGCGGAGGCTCTTTTGAAGCCTGGTTGCAGCTGCACAATCCGCTTTTCCGGCTCGTCGGCCGCGTAACGTTCCATCTCACTGAGAATCGGCGCAGCACGGAATTTCCATTCGCCTTCCTCGCCACCTACACCCATCGGATTTCCGCCGAAGCGAAACTCCAGCACCTTCCGCTTGGCAAAGCGGTTAAAGAATTCGCTGAAAAATCGGACACCCGCGTTCTCCGCGCCGTGCTCGAGCCGGTCCGAGCAGCTGCCGATCGCAACGAATTCGCTCAGCAGCTGCTGGAGTCCAAACGCGTCTTTCGGGCCCTCGCTTGGACACCGGAAGAGGCCTGGTCTTTTCTAAATGCGGTGCCGGATCTCGAGGAAAGCGGAGTCGTCGTCCGCGTTCCGGATTGGTGGGAAGCGCGCCGACCTTCGCGGCCCGTGGTCGAGGTTGAAGTCGATTCGCAGGACTCGTCGCTCGGCCTTGCCAGTCTGCTCAGATTCAACGTCGACGTTGCTCTCGATGGTGAGCCGCTGACGCGCGAAGAGCTGGAAAAACTCCTCGCCGCCGCCGGAAACCTGATTTCGATCAAAGGCAAGTGGGTCGAAATCGATCGCGAAAAACTAAGCCAGGCTCTGAACTTCTGGCAGCGGGCCTCGCTCGCAGCGGCAGGCGGCGGAATCCCGTTTCACGAAGCGATGCGGCTGCTGGCTGGGTTCCAGATGCGCGGCGCGGGTTCCACGACTCCGGAAGTGAATACTTCGAGGGAGTGGGCTTCGATCGTCGCCGGCTCCAACCTGGCTGAGTTCCTGCGGCAGCTCCGCGATCCGAGCCAGCTTGAAGACGTCGATTGCGGCCGAGCGCTGAAGGCCGAACTCCGGCCTTACCAGCAGGCTGGACTGAACTGGCTCTGGCTGATGGTTCGGTCAGGATTCGGCGGCTGTCTGGCCGACGACATGGGACTCGGAAAGACCCTTCAGGTGATCGCGACGCTGCTTCGGATCAAGCAGGCGGACGAAAATCTGCCGCCGAGTCTGCTCATCGTTCCGGCTTCGCTGATTGGAAACTGGCGGGCTGAGGTCGAGCGTTTCGCGCCTTCGCTTTCGATTTTTTACGCCCACCCTTCGCAGATCGCTCGCGAGCAGCTGCTGGCTCGATCCAGCTTCCAGCCGTTCGACGCGGTCCTAACGACTTACAGCATGCTCGGCCGTTTGCCGAACATTTCGGGCACCGCCTGGAACGTGATCGTGATCGACGAAGCTCAGGCGATCAAAAATCCGACGACCGAGCAAACTCTCGCCGTGAAGGCGCTGAAATCGCGCGCGCGGATCGCCCTGACAGGCACCCCAATCGAAAACTCGGTCACCGATCTCTGGTCCCTTCTCGATTTTCTCAACCCGGGCCTGCTCGGCTCTGCTCAGAAATTCAGAACCTCCGTGAAAACAATGCGCGAGACCGAGCAGGGCTTCGCGCCGCTACGCCGACTCGTGAAACCGTGGATTCTACGGCGGCTCAAATCCGACAAATCCGTGATCGCCGATCTGCCGGACAAGACCGAAGTCCGCGCCAGCTGTTTCCTGACAAAAGCCCAGGCCGCCTACTACGAGGAATCGGTAAAATCGCTCGCTGCTGATTTGAAGAGCCCTGACATGAGCCAAATCGAACGGAGCGGGCTCGTCCTGACGACTTTGATGAGACTCAAGCAAATCTGCAATCATCCGGCGATGTGGACTGGCAGCGGAAACTATGAACCTCAGCACAGCGGGAAATTCAAACGACTCGGCGAGATCGCTTCCGAGATTTCCGCGCGGGGCGAAAAAATGCTGATTTTCACCCAGTTTCGCGAAATGACGGGTCCGCTGACCGAGTTCCTCAGCCAGAAATTCTCGCGCCCCGCGCTGACGCTCCACGGTGGAACCGCCGTCGGCCGCCGTGCCGATTTGGTCGCCCGTTTCCAGGATCCGACCGGGCCTCCGGCCTTCGTGATCTCGCTCAAAGCAGGCGGAACCGGCCTCAACCTGACAGCCGCATCGCACGTCGTTCATTTTGATCGGTGGTGGAATCCGGCGGTCGAGGACCAGGCGACCGACCGGGCTTATCGGATCGGGCAACGCCGAAATGTGCTCGTCCACAAGTTCGTCTGCACCGGCACGATCGAAGAAAAGATCGATCGAATGATGGAACAAAAACGCCAGCTCGCCGGCGAGATCATCGGCCAGGGAACCGAGCAGCAGCTGACGGAAATGACCGACGCCGAGCTGCTGAATTTGATCGCGCTCGACCCGAATGCCTGCTCAGATTGAGAACGCCCGAAAAGAAGTGGGCCAGTTTTCCGTGAGTTGCGGGAGTTCGATTTTTTCATGAAAATTTCATCCAGACGGTCTTTTCTCCGCGGTGCCGGTGGCGCGATGCTCGCACTTCCGTGGCTCGAAAGCCTGCCAGCAGCTGCTGTCGCACCGAAGACGCGATTCGCGCTTTTTTACGTGCCGATTGGTGTGGTCAGGCGCGCGTTTTTTCCAGGTGAGGCCGAAGCTGCGATCCCGGGCTTCACCAGCAGCCAGGTCGAAATCAAGGTCGACGTCGAAATCCCGACCGGGCTGAATCCGCTGCCGCAGACGCCGACTTTGGAGCCGCTTCAACGCGTTCGCGATCGAGTCTCGCTGATCACTGGAATGGACCGAGTTTACCAAAACGGATCAGACGTCCATGCGCAATGCGCGTCATGTTTTATGAGCAGCGCAACGGCTTACTCGATTAAGGAATCGATCTACCCGCTCGCTCGGACACTCGACCACGTGATTGCCGATGAAGTCGGCGAGACGACGCCGTTCCGGTCGCTGGAATTCAGCTGCAACCCTCACAAAGACAACAAGGAATCGATTTATTTCGACAACGTTTCCTGGTATGGCACGAACCACGTAGCCCCGTCGATTCGCGATCCGCGCAAAGCTTATCAGCGCTTGTTTGGCACGAAAGAAATCCAGACTTATCGAAATATCACCGATCTCGTGCTCGCCGATGCGCGATCGATGAAAAAGGATCTCGGTTATGCCGATCAGCAGAAATTCGCCGAGTATTTTGATTCGATTCGCACGATCGAAGAGCAGATGGACAAGCTTGAGGCGATGCGATCCGAGCTGGCGAACGTAAAAATGGACGAGCCTCCGGAATCGCAACTTCCGCGCGGCGAGTACATCCGATTGATGGGCGATTTGATGGTCGTCGCGCTCGAAACCGGCTTAACCCGCGTGGCCACCATGATGATCGGGCCCGAACGCTGGGACACGCCCTACATGTTTGATGGAGTTTTCGACAAGCCGATGAGCCATCACCAAATGTCTCACAATCAGAAGAAATTCATCGATCAATTGGCAATGGTCGATCGCTTTCATTTGGAGCAATTCGTTTATCTGATTGAGAAAATGGAGAAAATCAAAGAAGCGAACGGGAGCTCGCTGCTCGACAACACGATGCTGACTTTCGGCTCAGGACTCGGCGATGGCGCGACTCATCAGTATTCCGAATTGCCGATTATCGTCGCCGGAAAGCAGGCGAACGGCCAGCAGATCCACTGCGCCGAAGGCACGCCTCTAGCGAACCTCTGGCTCTCGCAAGCGCGCGCGATGGGGTTGAAGTTAGACCGCTTCGCCGATAGCACCGGAATCATTCCCCACCTGCAATCGTGAGACTGGCAATCGCGCTGCTGCTGCTCGGATCTTGCGCATTCGGGGCTGAGCTTCGCGTTGAAAACGGCCAGCAGCTGCTGGCAGCCGCGAAGTCCGCGAAACCAGGCGATGAAATCATTTTGGCCGACGGAAACTGGACGGACCAACACCTTAAGCTCACCCTGACAGGCACACAAAAAGCGCCGATCCTGCTTCGGGCCGAGACGATGGGGAAGGCCGTTTTCAGCGGCGAATCGTCGCTCGAAATCATCGCCAATCACGTTGTTGTCGATGGTCTGGTTTTTAAAGGCGGCGCTCTGGACGGCGGCCACGTTCTCCGGATTCGCGGCGAAAATTGCCGCGTCACTCGCTGCTCGATCCTCGACTACAACCCGAAAAAATCCGCAACGCGTTATCACTGGCTTAGTTTGCACGGCCGCGGTCATCGCGTCGATCACTGCCGTTTCTCCGGCCAAAATCATTCAGGAACCACGCTTGTCGTCTGGCTTGACGGCGAGAATCCTGGGAATCACCGAATCGATCACAACCATTTCGGCCCACGGCCGCGCGGAGACGGAAACGGTTTCGAAACTCTGCGCATCGGCGACAGCCAGACCTCGATGATCGACGCGAATTGCTTCGTCACCGCGAACCTCTTTGAGAGCTGCGACGGAGAAATTGAAATCGTCTCAAACAAATCCTGCCAGAACACCTATTTTGGAAACACGTTCGATCGCTGCTCCGGCTGCCTGACGTTGCGCCACGGAAATCGCTGCGTGGTCGCCTTCAACTGGATTCTCGGCGGCGGGAAAAAGGGAACTGGCGGGATTCGGGTGGTTGGGGAAGGTCATCGGATTTTCAACAATCACATCGAGGGAACGGACGCCCGCTCCGATGCCGCGATCGCGTTGAGCTCCGCAGTTCCAGACGCAAAACTGAATGAGCACGCCTTGGTTCGCGATGTTGAGATCGACTCTAACATTATTCAAAACAACCGAGGTGAAGCCTTTACCTTTGCGCACGGTCTGGGTTCGCATGGACGGATTTTGCCGGCAGAAAACATCGAGCCTACGAATAACCAGATCGATGGCGAAGGTCCGGAAATTCAGATGGGCCACCGGCTGACTCCCTACGATGTTGGGCCTGAATCCAGGCTCGATCCGCATCCGGACGCGATCGCGAATTCGCATCCATCCGGTGAAGTCGACAAGCTCGAGCTGACCGCGTTCATCGTCCCGAATCCACGATCGTTAACTGGCATTGTGATCGATGAAACCGAAGCCGAGTTGGTCGGCGACTGGCAGTACTCGACCCACACGCCGCCCCACATCGGCATCGGCTACCTTCACGATGGGAAAAGCGGGAAAGGCGAGAAATCCGTGACCTACCGCTTTGATCCGCCTCAATCCGGACTCTACGAAGTTCAGCTCTCGCACTGCTACAACGTTCGCCGATCGACCAACACGCCGGTTACGATTCATCACGCCGACGGCGAGGAAACCATTCGGATCAACCAACAGGATGAGCTGGAGATTGACCGCCTTTTTCGCAGTCTGGGTCAATTCCGCTTTGAAACCAGCAAGCCAGCTTGGATCCGGATCAGCACCGACGGGACGGACGGAAAATACGTGATCGCAGACTCCATCCGACTGATTCCGGTCGAACCGGCTCAGAATTAAGGGCGACGAATTTGAGGCTCTAGTGGCCCGTCAATATTGAGTTGAGCGATTAATTTCTGGGTGAATAGCGGGTAGTTGCCATGAGTGAACGGCAACGCCGTTCCGTATCAAAGCCCGGGGTTGCCGGAACGAAGAGGAGGCTACCCCGGGACTCGAACCTGAGATTGAATCAAGGCTGAAAGTCTTGTGGAAGATTTCGGATCGCCTTCAGCGATCAGAATTGAGGTCGTTCGGAATGTCCCAAGGTAGCGTCGCTTCGCTTTGGCAACCTTGGGCTAAATTACGAAACGGCTTTGCCGTAAAAAGGCCTGACTCAAGGCGATGTCTTCACGCAGCCATCGGTCAATTGCGTGAAAGCCTCCGGCTTCAGTTTTATCAATTTCCCATCCATCATCTCAATGTTGACGATCCACTAATCCTCCTTCGGCTTTTCGGCCATCGGCTTTCGAAGCTGGACTCGACCGTCCTCAGGGGCTGACTCACTAAGGTAAGCCCACGCATTTTCATCAGCGGTGTAGATTCGAAGTTTCGACCGCTGAGCGGCCATCGCTGCGGCTTGCGGCATGTCGAGAAACCTCAGCACGTTCAAGTACGCCGGACCATCGAGATGAGACGTCGGCAGGCGATGGAGATCGAGCGTCGCAACCGGCTTGTCGACAAAGAGCGAAGCGTAAAGCGCATTCCCAGCCATGTCGCCCGCAGCCTGCATCCAGAGCGGCGTGTCCTCAACGCCGTGAACGCGCAACGCTCGGATCGCCTGACGAATATCAAAAACGCGCTGTCCGTCGCGAGTCTGGCCGACGAGAACGAAACGCCGACGAATCTGGGTTTGCTTACGTTTGCTGTCAGGCCACGCGTTTGGTCCGATGCCACGCGGACATAGATAGGCCATTCCCCATTCAAAACTCTCATGCATTTGCTTCTCCGCATCGAGCTGCTCCGCGTCCGTTTCCGGCAGATCGACACCCGGGAAAGCGTCAGGAAACTGCGTGGGAATTCCTTTAATAAAATCGTTCCAATCATCGTGGTCGAGCACGTTGAGAACCACGAGTTGCAACTCTTCCAGCTTCACGCCGTCGCGGTGGACGAGGTAGAGCGGGCAGGTGACGTCCGGCTCGGTCGTTAGCTCGAACGCCTCCAGATGAAGGCCGTCTTTCGAGCTCGAATGCGTCTGCTTCAACAACGGCTCGGCCTCGTCATTCCAGTTGAGAAAAACCTTTTCCTTCAGCGCGGCCATCCACGTTTCGCTGTCCTTCGGCTGCATCGGCGCGGTCGGCTCAGGAGCGAGCGGGACGAAAGATTCATCGATCGTCGTGTTCAATTCGTCCTCCGGCAGCTGCTGGAAAACTTTCAGCTCCTGCGGCTCAAAAAAAGGCGTCGCGGCCAACGAATACGTGTCCTTCAACGCGGTGCCTTTGAAGTGCCGGTTGAACCAATGAAAAGCCGAAGTCCGCAGCGGTTGTGTGTCCGTGTGAGGGCCTTCCTCGATGTTAAGCCCGATCGCTTTCGGGCCTTCGTGAAGCTCGTAGATTCGCCGAGCTTGATTGTAGACATCGACGACGCCATCGAGCGGGAAAATCCGATCGTTGTCCGTGTTCGAAATCAAAAGCGGGCGCGGCGCGACTAACGCGGCGAGCTGGCCGTAATCCCAGGCGTAGGTGTTGACCTGAAACATACAATCGCAGTGACCCTCGACGCAGCCGTCGATCACGTGGTTGCGCAGCGACGCGATTCCCGCCACCGGCACGGCGCATTTGATCCGCTCATCGATCGTCGAAATCCACCAGCTGTAGGCCCCGCCGCCGCTCCGCCCGGTCACGCCGAGCTTTTCGCCGTCGATCTCCGGCCGCGATTGAAGATAATCGAGCGCCCTGACACAATTCCAGGCTTCGACGCCCGCCGACGTGTAGCCGCGCGAAATCCACGACCAACGATCATACTTATAAGTGCCGTGGTGGATCCCCTCGATCTCGCCCATTTGAAGCGTGTCAATCGTCAAACACGCGTAGCCGTTTTGCGCGAACCAGGCTCCGTGATGATGGTAGCTCGTCTTGTTTCCGTAGCTGACGCCGTCGATCACTTTCGAACCGTGACCGCAAACGTAGAGAATCGCAGGGACCTTGCCCTTGGGATTTTTCGGCAGGTAGAGGTTTCCGGTTACGTAGAGCCCGGGCCGAGATTGGAAATGCAGATTTTCGACTGTGAAGCCGAGCTGCTCGCGTTCGATTTTTCTCGTGACCGTCGCCTTGAGATCGGTCTTTTCCGGCATCGGGTCGAGCCCGAGCATCTCCAGCAGCTGCTGGCGGAGTTTCGGCGCTGTGGCCTGCCAATCGGCGAGAGTCTCGATCCCCGCCATCGGATTTTCGAGCTCGGCGACTCGACGCTCAAAATAACGCTCAAGCTCGTCATTACCGAGATCATTCCACGGCAGCGGCTTCGGATTCTGGGCGGTTGCGGAAAACGGCGCGAGAGCACCAAGGATAAAAAAAATGAGGACGCGATTCATCACGCCCTCACTTGATCGAATTCCTGAAGCGGAAGCAAGCTCCTTATTCCGTCTTCGTCGCAGCCGCCGCCAGGGCCTTTGCCAACTCAATGCTCTCCGCGTTGAACATTTTCGCCGCGAACGATTTCTCCGCCCCGGCCTCTGATTTTAGAACAACGTTAGAACCTTCAACCCGGACAAAATAAGCCGGAATTTTCGTGTTTCCGTCCGCGCTCACCCAAGTGTGCAGCGCCTTCAGATCCGGAGCGGCTGGCGCGGCGACTTCCATTTTTTCAAAACTCGCACCTTCCTTGACCCACGCTTCAATCAGCGCGATTTCGCCGCTCTTCAGCGGCTGGTTTTTGTTCGGTCCAGGGCGCGGCATCCGATCTTCTTCTTCGTGAGCGAGCTTGAGCACCTCGACGAAACGGCTCTCTTCCGGCTTGCCGGGAACGATGAAACCTTCGGCACCGATCACGGCTGAAAATTTATCTTCGATGTCCATTCGGATATCGCGTTTCGCTTTCGGGCCGCCATGGCACTCGTAGCAATTTGTGCGCAGTATCGGTTTGATCTGGGTTTCATAATCGACCGCAAAAGTCGCTGCCGGAAGGGCGAGCAACGCGGTTGAGGCAATCAAGAGGGTAGACTTCATGGGCTGCAATTTGTAGGCCGATTGGACGCAGGTGTCCAGTTTGGATTCGAAATTGTCCAAGGCCGCGCGAAGTTGGCGAAAATGGACTTCAGCGACCTTTTTCCAGACGGCGACTACCGGTTCAGCATGGGCCTGCGCCGTCGTCAGCTGCCGGAGTTTTTTTCCGCTTCTGATCAGCAACTACTGGACGAGCGCGCGTGCTGGCTGGGCGAAAATCCAGATCGGCATGCGGCGGTTCTGGACGGCGGAGTTGCGCTTCTGGAAGAGGCGGCGGAGCTCGCGAAAACCTGGGGAACGCCGATTGAATCCGCGTCAAATCCGCTGGCGCGTTGCATCGAATTGGGACGCCGATGGGAGCCGGATTTCCTGCTTCTCAACCAGGATCTCGAACTCCAGGCCGGTTGCGTCTGCTTTCCTTCGGCTTGGGATTTCGAGGAAAAAATGGGCCGGCCGCTCGATTGGATCCATTCCGTCGTGCCCGGCTTAAACGCGGCGATCGGGCCAAAAATCAAGGCGCTATTGAAGAGTTTGCGGCCAGGTTTTTCGTGGGAACGCGCAAATTGGGGACTCGCCCGCTCGCCGGAATTGAACCTCCATCCCAAGCGGAAACTCCCGCGTCTCGACGAGTCAGTCAGCCTCGAAGAAGTCTGGTTTCGAGTCGAGCGACAGGCCTTGGTCGCGCTTCCAGAAACGAACGGAATCCTCTTCGGCATCCGCCTTGAAATCTGCTCACTGGCTGAGTTTCGAAAGAAGGACGCAAACCGAATTGGACTTCGAAGCGCGCTGGAAACGATGCCCGAGCCGATGGCCGAATACAAAAACGTCGCGACGGCTCGCCAGCAGCTGCTGAGTTTTCTAGCCGATTGATCAGTCGGCTTTCTGCTTCGGATTCGACTGGTTTCGAAAAGGCTCGCTCAGCACGATTTGCTTGATCAAATCCTGCATCGCGTAGTCGACATTCGTGGTTTCAGCCACGATTCGATCCAAAGCGATCGAGTCCGCCGCGGTCGTCTCGCGACCAAGCGCGTAGGCTAACAAATGTCCGGCGAAAGCGCGCGCGAACCGATCTTTCTCCGCCAGGAGCGCGTCTTTGAATTCGATCACGTTCATGAACTCGTGCTTGCGGAAAAGCACGCCGCTCGAATCGACCTCACGGCCGTTCTCGTACGACTCGCGCCAGAGACCAGTCGGCCCGAAATTCTCCATCGCGAACCCTAACGGATCAATCTGTTCGTGACAGCCGGCACAGCTGGCGTTTTCGCGATGAAGGGCGAGCCGTTCGCGCAAAGTCAGTTTCTCAAGATCCTCGCCATCCTCATTCAGCGGCGGCACGTCGGCAGGCGGCGGCTCAGGCGGGTCGTTGAAAATCACGTTCGCGATCCAGGCTCCTCGCGTGATCGGCTGAGTTCGATTGGGGCCCGACGTCATCGTCATCACGGCCGCATTCGTGATCACCCCACCCTGCCGACGATCCTCGACTGGCACGCGGTTGAACTCGATCGCCGTGACCGCATTTCTGCCGCCCTTTCCATCTCGATACCAGTTTTCGAGCAGCGAACTGCGATAGCTGAAGTCCGAATCGATCAGCTGGATAATCGACTGGTTTTCGATCAGGATCGTCTCGAAAAGCAGGAGCGGTTCGAGCATCATGTGCATGCTCGCGCGGTATTTTGAGAAGAAGAATTTTGGAAATCGATCCTTGTCAGGCACCGAGGAAACGATGCGCTCGAGCTGAAGCCACTGGGCCGGAAAACTGTCGCAGAATCGTTTGAGCTTGCGATCGTGAAGCATTCGATCGACTTGCGCGGTCAGCAGATCTGGTTTGGCGAGTTTGCCAGCAGCTGCTGCGTCGAAAAGCGACTGGTCCGGGATGCTTCCC
>JBLHKS010000115.1:0-23275 GCA_047620505.1 Verrucomicrobiales bacterium
TGGCGATCGCGCCGTACTTCGGCCACAACTACCCAAGTTCAGAGATTCCGCCGGCGACCGCGGCCTACCCGACGGTCGACGAAATCGTGACCACCGTCTCGACCGACAGCATCCCCATTCAGCAGGATTTGATCGCGCTGCAAAAGGCCGTGGCCGACGCCCAGGGCTGGAGCCTGATCTGTTACGAGGGCGGCCAGCACTTCACCGGGATCTTCGCGGCAGCGAACGACGTCACCCTGACCGGAATCCTCACCAATGCCAACCGCGACCCGCGGATGGGGACGCGCTACACCGAATATCTGGACATGCTGGAAGCCGCGGGCGTCGAAATGTTCTGCAACTTCAACGACGTCAACGAGTTCGGCCGCTCCGGCTCGTGGGGCCTGGTCGAAACCATGGATCAGGATATCGCCACGGCGCCCAAATACCTGGCTGTGAGCGACTGGATCGCGCAGAACGTCGCCCCGACGCAAGCATTCGCCGACTTCCTCACCGCGCAGGGCGTCACCGGCCCCGACGCCGATCCCGCGGGCGACCCGGATGGCGACGAGGTGACGACGAGGTGACGACGAGGTGACGACGAGGTGACGACGAGGTGACGACGAGGTGACGACGAGGTGACGACGAGGTGACGACGAGGTGACGACGAGGTGACGACGTTTGACGAGTGGGCGCGCGGCGGCTCGAACCCGCTCGACGGGGCCTCAACGCCGCCGCTGATCCCGCGAATCCAGATCTTCGGCGGAGTCGACTACCTCACGGGCTCCTACCTCCGTCTAACCGGCGGCATCGTCAACAGAAGCGATTACACCGCCTCTGGCGTCGTCTACGCCAGTGAAGGCGCGTTGCACCCCGCCACATGGGACCAGACGCCGCTTCCGGCCGTCCCGCCGAGTTTGCTGCCACCCGCGCCAGACGGCTTCACCTGGGGGACCGTGCGCCTGCCGCTCGGCGGCCCGGGCGGCTTTCTCCGCATCCAAACCTCGACCGCGCCAGCCGGCCCCTGAACCGGGGCGAGTTGTTTGAGCGGTGGCGGACACCTTGAGCGTGGACGACGTGGATGAAGAAATCCGGGCGCTGTTTGGGATGTTGTGATCAGAAATACGCCTTTAGGCGGATTGGCTACTGATCGTAATTTCGCTTACCGAGCGTGCAGGGCAGCGCTTGGCGTTAGACTGGCATGCCAAGTCAAACCTCAGCCGATCTCATCCAGCAGTGCCTGAACTCGGCTCTCCATCTGCGCAGTCAGCAACTTCGCCGCGTCCTTACCGCGCTTTGACGGGACCAGGATCGGCTCGCCAAATTTCACAGTGGCATGCCGCTCTCCACGCGGAGTTGCCGACTTCACTAGTAGAACGTCTTCTTCTAATTTATCGAGCGTTTCGGCGATTCGTTCGATCTTAGGGCTCTGAAGTACGTAGGCTCCTGGATAGCTATAGAGCTGAACGACGAGGAACAACTCTTCCAGTTCGCGACCTCGCCGCGCCGTTTGCTCGGGATCGCCGATCGCTCGCTTTCGCAATTCTTTGACCCGCTCGGGGACCATTTTGCCGGAGCCATCGATTCCTTCGCGTTCTTCCTGGCGCTCGAGAATCGTGTTTGCTAAGAATTCCGTCCGTTTAGGCAAGGGCCCTTGATGGATTTCGCCAAGATATTCGAGCTCCTTCAACGCCATCAAGCCTTCGCCTAACGCGTAAATCCGATCGACGAGTTTCATCTCAGGTCGCGGCCACCAGTGAATCGATTTTTCGAGGCGATCCATCAATTCCAGAAGTTCATTCGTCGGGTCCTTCGTGTAGCGATATTTCATTGCGCAGGGAACGCAGACCACGGGACGATCGGCTTTGCTGGCGGCGATCAGGGCGATCGCGGCCGGGCCCTGGCGAAACGGGGTGATGATGTCGTTGCAATGATAGACTTCGCCTTCGGGAAAAATCACGAGGGGGTTTTTCCGGACTTGAAGGATCTCGGCGGCGGTCTTGACGGCTTCAAAATCCGTCCCGTCACGATCGACGCTGAAGACGCCATTTCGCTGCATGACCCATCGCTGAATCCAATTGTGCTCGTCGAAAACGTGCCAGGTGGCCATGAAATGAAACGGCATCCCGACCTCATCAGAAGCCTCGTGCATCGAGTAGGGATCGGCGTGGGTCGAGTGGTTCGGCACGATGAGGACGCCGGCTCCGCTGTCGATCGCGTCGCGCACGTACTTGGTGTTTTGAATGTCGACCGTGGCCAGTTTGTGGGCTCGCATGACTTTATTGCGCCAAGCCAAGCGGGTGAGCCGGTAAACCCAGTTCTTAAGCTTTGGCTTCCAGCTCCGCGAAGGCAGCGCATGACGATATCGATTCATTCGTGGCAAGGTTAGGCACGCGACGCCGTGGCAGCGACCCAAAATGACCGCTGATTGCGATTTTTTCATCTACGGCGAGGGTTCGGCATGGTCAGAAACCATTTCGGACTCGTTTACGCGGGGATTTTGATTCTTTCGACGTCGCTGGCGTCAGCAGCTGCTGACGAGGACGTCGCTTCCGCGCAGTGGCCGAATTTCCGTGGGCCGCTGGGAACTGGCGTTGCTCCGCTGGCCGATCCGCCGCTGGAATGGGCCGAGGATAAAAATGTCAACTGGAAGCTGGAGCTGCCGGGTTTGGGCCATTCGTCGCCGGTGGTTTGGGGTGATCAGATTTTTCTGACGGCGGCGACGGCGTTTGGCGATCCGCTTTCGGAGCCGAAATTCAGCGGTAGGCCGGGTGCGCACAATAATCTGGCGATTTCGCGTCAGCAGCGCTTTCTCGTTTTCGCCGTCGATCGTGAAAATGGCGAGGTCGCGTGGCAGTCGACAGTGCACGAGCAGTTGCCTCACGAAGGCGGGCACGAGACCGGGACCTTCGCTTCGGCTTCGCCCATCACGGACGGCGAGCGGGTCTACGCGTTTTTCGGATCTTACGGGATATTTTGTCTCGATGCGAAGGACGGGAAGGTGCTCTGGAATAAGGACTTCGGCGACCAGTTCACAAAGCACGGTCATGGCGAAGGGGCTTCACCCGCGCTTTTTGGAGATGTGTTAGTGGCAAATTGGGATCACGAAGGTCATTCGTTCATCGCGGCTTTCGACAAGCGGACGGGGGAGCCGAAATGGCGAACTTTGCGCGATGAGCGGACGAGTTGGTCGACGCCGATTGTGGCTGAGGTCGATGGAAAACCGCAAGTGATCGTTAGCGCGACGAACGCGGTTCGCGGTTACGATCTGAAGACCGGCGAGGAGATCTGGAAGGCGAGCGGGCTGTCGGACAACGTCGTCGCCACGCCGATTTTCGAGGACGGAATTGTCTACGCGCTCAGCAGCTACACGTTTCGCGCGGGCATGGCGATCAGCATTGTCGGCGCCAGCGGGGACCTGACGGAAACGGACCGGATTCTCTGGAAACGCGACGACCGAACTCCCTACATTCCTTCGCCTCTGCTCTACGACGGCATGCTTTACTATCTTGCTCATTACCAAGGTGTTCTGACCCGCGCGGTCGCGGAAACAGGCGAGGAACCGACCGGGCCATTTCGACTTCCAGAGGTTAACGAAATCTACGCATCACCAGTAGCAGCTGCTGGCCGAATTTACTTTGTCGATCGCAGCGGTCGCGTGCTCGTGATCGCTGCGGAAGCCGAGCCGAAGCCGCTGGCTTTGAATGAGCTGGAGGATTCTTTCAGCGCGACGCCGGCGCTAATTGGCGACGAGTTGATCTTGCGGGGCGAGAAATTTCTCTACTCGATTAGAGACAAAAAATAGGAAGATCAGTGCTGAGCATAAAAGGCACGCTTCCCCTTTTTGGGCGGCGGATCGATGTTCAGCGCGATCCAGGTGAAGAAGCCCGAAGCGACGATTCCGCCGATTCCAAAGGTAATAAAAGCTGGGATCCCGATCAGCAGCGGCGCGAAAAGATAAAGAATCACGACTTGGCTGCCAGGCGCCGGATCATACGGATCTTCGAAGGTGCGCAGCTTGACGCGAGCCAGCTGCATCCCGGCGACGGAAAAGAAAACGGCGGCACCAGCCAGATTGACGAAGACCATGACCACCATGGCGACCGAAATGATCCCCCCCGGGGACTGGAGCAGGCCCAAACCGAAGAACAGCGGCGCAATCATCGTAATCGAAAGAACGACGACCGAAGCGCCGACCAGCACGATCCGGCCGAGGGTGTTTCGATAGGCGGAGGCACCGATGACCATCGCGGTAAACACGGCGTTGTTCAGCAGAAGGCCGAATGCGATCAGGAGGTGATCAACGAGTTCGAATCCACCGAGGAAGTAGCGGAGGAGCATGTAGGGAAGGATCGAGACGAAGATGAGCCCGCTCAACGCGCAGGACGTGATCCATTTTCCCTTCACAATTTTCCAGCGGCTGAGCCCGGAAAGCAGGAGCAGCTCGGCGTTCCTGCCCTGATATTCCTGTTGGATGTCGAAAAACCGCATCGAGGGCATCACGAACAGCAGGACGAAATAGGCGACGCCCCAGAACAGAATCCCGTGCTGCACAATCCAATCGGCGTCCATGTCGAAAAATATGGCGCTCTCGGTCTGTCCGGTGACGAGCAGATACTCGACAGCGGAGGAGATGATCATCACGATGTGGATGATGATGAATGGGAAGGCGAATTTCCTAGCCCGAAGTCCCTGCCGCAGCTCCTTGACCGTCATTGGGTCGAGTCTCTCCGGAAAATCCGCAAGGTTCGCGCCGAAGAGCATAGGAAGCGTCAGGCCTGAGGTTGGAGATGAAAATGGTCGGGGTGAAAGGATTCGAACCTTCGGCCTCTCGCTCCCAAAGCGAGCGCTCTGCCAAGCTGAGCTACACCCCGATATTTTCGGAAGGGTGCGACGATTCCACCGAACGACCGAGATTCAAGCGATTTCGGTGATGAGTTCTTTGGTCGACCTACAGAGCCGTTTTTGATGGACCATCGGGAATTCGCATTGATCTGATGCGAGAAGATTGCGAGTTGCTTAGATGAAAGCCGAAAGATCATGATCCTGACCTGTTCCCAGATGAAAGAGGCCGAGGACGCGCTGTTCGCGACCGGCGTCAGCGCCGAAAGTCTCATGGAGGTTGCGGGACGTGGCTGCGCGGAGGCGATTCAGCAGTTTTTCCCGCGCTCTTCGGAAGCGATTCTCTACCTCGGCAAAGGCCACAACGCCGGGGACGCCCTGGTCGTGGGTCGGCTTCTGCGGAAGGCCGGATGGAACGTTTCGGCTCGGCTTTCGGGCGGTCGCGAAGACCTGGCGGCGTTGACGCGGAAAAAGCTGAGCGAGTTCGAATCAACGCCGAATTCAGCGCCAGCAGCTGCTGATTCGCTCGTGCTGGTCGACGGCCTGCTTGGGATCGGAGCGAAGGGAGCAGCACGCGGTGGATTGCGGGTTTTGGCCGACGAAATGAACGAATTCCGGGTGACGCGCGGGGCGACCTGTTTTGCAATCGACATTCCGTCAGGCGTCGACGGCGATACGGGCGAAGCTTACGAAGGTGCCGTGATTGCGGACGTGTCGCTCGCGATTTCCCACGTGAAATCCGGCTTGCTGGACGACCGAGCAATCGATCATGTCGGACGTCTCGCGCTAATTCCGTTGCCAGGGCTGACGAGTGAGGTAGGCGATTCTTCGCGGTTCACGCTCCACTCTGACGAACTCCGTTCCTGGCTGCCGACGCCGCCATTTTCATTCCACAAATCAGCAGCCGGG
This sequence comes from Verrucomicrobiales bacterium, assembly GCA_047620505.1. GTDB lineage: Bacteria > Verrucomicrobiota > Verrucomicrobiia > Verrucomicrobiales > DEV007 > JBLHKS01. Next base: position 5,731 of record JBLHKS010000115.1, read on the forward strand.
CGAGTCGGGATCATCGCCGGCGCTCGCGGTTTCACAGGCGCTGCGATTCTGGCCGCCACGGGCGCGCTGCGTGCGGGCGGGGGACTCGTTACGCTTTACGTTAGAGAAGAAATCTACGCGAGTGCCGCAGCGAAGGCCCCGGCCGAGGTCATGGTGAAATCATTCGGTTCGCTTGCGGACATCTCCGATGACCAGCTCCACGCGATCGCAATCGGCCCTGGCCTGACGACCAAGTTCGCGGCTGAATTGGTCGATTTTGTGCAAAACGACCCGCGACCGATGATCGTCGACGCCGACGCGCTCAACTGCGTCGCGCAAACACCTGGTGCGCTGGAAAATCTCCCGCGCAACCGGCTTCTCACGCCGCACCCCGGCGAAATGGTCCGGCTTTTCCCAGAAAGCTCGGCTATCGGAAACCGGCTCTCGATTGCCCGCTTGTTTGTCGAAAAAGTCCAAACGACGCTCCTCTACAAAGGCTCTCGAACCATCATCGAAGATCCCGACCCGGCCACTCCCACCGCCTACAACACGACCGGCCAGCCTGGTATGGCGACAGGCGGAATCGGCGATGTCCTGACCGGCATCTGCGCGGCGCTCGCTGCCCGAGGGCTCAGTCTATATCAATCTGCCTGCCTTGGGAGTTGGCTGATCGGCCGCGCGGCTGAGATTCAGCGTTGGGAATTCGGTCAGGCTCCAGAAGGCCTCACAGCCGGCGATGTCGCTCAGCAGCTGCCAGCAGCAATCGCTAGTTTGCGAAGCGGCGCATGGTAGAGATTCGGCCTCGCGCTTCCCGCGTCGTTTCCCGCGTCGTTTCCCATAAAAGGCAAAAACGCCCCGCAAGCGAACTGCGGGACGTTTTTGGCTTGGAATGGATCGGCTGGACGAATTCGAACCAGCAGCTGCTCGAATTCGTTCAGGGAGCGAAACGCTTCATACTGAGGATTCGGAATCGATAGAACTCGTCGAGAGATGTCCCGCTACCACCTGTGCTGCCGACCGGGGGCGGGTTCGTTGCATAATCCGGAATTCGATCATCATTCGGATCGACATAGCGCTCAATAATGGTAGCACCCCGATATTCGCTGACCACTGAGTCCACATCGGGATCGAAAGTCGCGTATTCGTCGTCCGACCGGCGTTGGTTCGGGTTGGACGGAGACATCTTACTTTGCTTCACGACCTGAGACCGGTAGTGGACTTGGAAGGTATTCGATTTCGTGGTGATGCGCTGATAAATATTGGAATAAGGCTTTTCGCGTGAATTATCCCCGACTAAGCCGAAGCCATATTTCTGGTTGGAAGGGTTTCCGCTCCAGAAAGTGTCATCGCGTTCCATAAGATCCAGTGTTGCATTTACGTCCAGACCGTTGATGCCCGAAGGAACCAGATGCATCTCACAGATCTGCGATGCGGAGATAAAGATATCTTCCTCTTCATCAAATTTCCGAGTGAACTGCTTCAAAGTTTCAAACGAATTAATCGTGCTCCGCAGACTGGTGTTTTTCAATGTGCCGCCGGTGTTGCGGAATCGATCATAACCTTTTCCGTAACCCCAACCTGACGTGTAATCCACCGCATTCTTTTTCGGAATGGTAAGCATTTCTTCAGAGGCAAACACAGCGCGCACGCCGGAAGAGCGTTGGATGTGTTTGAACGGCTGGATATCGTAGTTAATATTGATCTTGCCAGCGGTTGCGAGCGGCGAACTAATCGACCAAGGCTCAACTACGGGCATCCAGAAAAAGTCGAGGAAGTAGTGATCTTTCGGGTCTTCCGTGCCTGGATGAACGCCGCCATTGCTGGCACCGGAAACTACGGATCGGTTCTGCGGACGCAGCAGGATCGTTTGCCAAGGCTGACCTGATTTCACTCCAGTCGGAAGGGAACCTATCATCCCAGGCGAAGGCATGATCCGGTTTGGCGAGAAGAAACTCGCGCCGGCTGGCTCCTGCACCCAAGGCTGACTGAAATACGGAATGTAATCCCGGGCGACCGGCTTTCTGCGCCCCGAATGGTGGGGAATAAAATTCTCTTTACCAATTCCACGAGCGTTTCCTTCATCCGGCTTGTTGATAAACGGGCCATCTCCCTCAAGAGCCATCGTGTTATCGAAATCACCCCAGTAGTTGTCGAAGTCGTAGTTGGCAGGCAAGTGGGGGCGCTTTCCTCCGGCAGTTTTGATACCTTGGGTAAGTGCCTTAACGTCGCCGTAATTTGTTCCATAACCAGATGCGTTGTTTCCGTAATAGAAATTCGATCGGATGTACTTATTCCCAGTGGTGTAGTGAAGCTGAGGCTCAAAATCGCTACCTGAACTGGTGATGCGTTTAGCATTTACAATTCGCACGTCACCGTGCGGAATGACATAGCTGAGTGAAGAGTCAGTTTCGCCACCGTAGAGCAAGGAACGGCCACCCGCTTGATGACCGCGAGTGTGGGCAATTCGACCACCAACGCTCCGAACCCTCGAACGTTCAGGATTACCGCCAGCTCGCTTATAGAGCCCGTCGCGGTGGAAAGTCCAGTTTGATGGGGCTTCGACTTCGGTGTTTGGAATCGCCGGACCGTGATGTTTGGGGTCGTATTGGTCGTTTTCGTACCAACCCCGATTTCCATTTTTGAGGTTTGGCAGAGGAACATCGCTTGCTGCCATGTCGATTGAGACTTGTTGGGAGAAGTCGCCCGAACCACCGTTTGGATTATCCGAATCTGACCCAAAACCATCTCCTGGATACAGCCTTATAACCATCGACCCACCATCAAAATGCATCGTATCAGCGGAAGTAGTCCGATTTCCACTAGTACGAGCATTCTTTGAAACCGTAAGCGGAGCGCTCACCCATGGGTATTCGACCGCATGTTTCGGGTCGCCGCCTGACGGATCGCTTGTCGGCGGCTTGTACCCCGCTCCGTCGAATGCACGACTCGGATTATCTTTCATTTCAGGAGAAACGTCGCCGGAGTCCCCAGGCCCACCTCCTGCCCAGGTCGCATATCGCGGAATGAAATTGTAGACCCGTCCATTACCCGCTTCGCCCTGACCGACGAGGAATCCGCGAGGTTCGATGACTCCGCCGTTATCGCGTGAGCCGTGAAGTTCTAGCCAACTCGTATGCGCTGTTTTCAGGACGCCGCTGCGAAGACCGAGATCCTTACCATCGACTCCGAAGCCACTAATATCGACTTCCATCCGGAAATCACCGTTGAGCGCAGTCCAGCCCTTACTCGGGCAGAAGATCTGGAACATCAGCATGGCCTGAACTCGTTTCTCATCAGCCTCAAGTGGCTTATCTCTTTCCAAGCCGAAGTTCCAGTTTTCGGGATTGGCGATCAGACTCCACTCTGCGACTTTCAGCGGATTCGTTACCGCATTGTCAGTATTCACTCCAACGGTATGGTGCCTGAAGTAGTTGGGGCTCTTGTAATACATCACTGAAATTCGCGAGCGCTCCGCGTCGCCAGCGCTGGCCAGTTCCGTCGGAACGGGCTGAGAAAGGGGAACTATATTAGAAAAGTGGTAATTTTTTTGAATCTGCTCCTGACGTGTAGCAGCCGGTGGCAGAACCCATTCCTGGTCTTCAATAATCCATGGAGCTCTGCCAATACCGCCAATCTGATCTGTCCCGTCTGGCCCTTCGATTCCTTCAGCCATGCAAAGGAATCCTATTCCCGTTTCCATTAAGCCAAAGAATCGGCCGAAGCCTTTAGTATCCCCAATCTCAATCGGAGCGACTTGACCGTGGCCCGGATGCTGACGGGTGCTGACGGCATCATTGGTCCGATCCTCAACGAATTTTCCGCCAGCCCAACCAACCCGGTAATTCGTATAGGTCTTATGCTCGTTGGTATTGTCCTTCCAAGGGCGGACGCCACCGGCATCAGATGATTCGGAAAGAACCGTGTCGTCGAAAAGGTTTGTCGATCGGACGTAATCAAAGATCTCGGTGATGATTTGATCGGTCTCGCCGCTGCCGTATTTGGATTCCAATGATTTGCCCACACCCGGGATCGGCTGCTCGGTTAGCCACTGAAGATAAGAATAAAGTTCCTGATTCCGCTCGATTTCCGCATAGTCATAGGTTCGGCTCTCGGAATCGCGCCGCTGAAAGTGGTAGATGAATTTTCCACTCGGAAACTTTGTCTGATCGCCCCCGGAATCTCCGACTTCGGCACAGAATCGGATACGCTGGTCGAAAGCCGAATAGTAGCCTTTATCCGTCGACGGATTTCCATAGTAACTCGGCCACATGCTGATTCTCGGCGTGTTGAACACCGTAGTTTCAGGCGCGACGCTATTCGCTGTCAGGAAGAACTGAACTCTGTTGATGTATTCCGCGTCGACCTTCTCGCCCCTCATCTCCGGGAACTGATTCAGATTGCGCGGCATATCCATCCCCTTGCCGACGTACGCCTCGGTTTGGTCCGCGTTGAGCGAAGGTGCTTGGAAGATGAGCTCATCAACCGTCGCGTAGAGACGATCGTGATCTGGCTCAAGAGGCTCAGCACGCCGATTCTTCACGGTTCCGGATTCCGAACCGCCTCCGCGGACGCGGGGAGCGATCACGTAAATGAATTTCATCGGCCTGCTGTTGTAGCCAGCTCCGACTGTCATGATCTGATTGGGATAGAAAATCGGAAGTAATGAAACGGTCGCCGGGTGAGCCGGATATCGCTGCCATTCTCGCTGAACCGGCTGGAACGCCCCGTAACTGCGATCGATCGCGCCAGCCGCACGCGGGATATCCCATGGGCGACCGCCAGCAGCGGTGTTGATGTTGACTTTAACCGATTCGTCATCTGCCCAGAAGGCGATGCGTGATGTGATCGGGTTTTCTTTGGCGGGAGTCCCTGCGCCGCTGATCCGATTGAAGCGTTTGCTTTGATCCAGATAACCAAGAGTGCCATCTTCAAGTTGATAAAGCCATTTCACCGGCATCGGTAAACCAACCTGGTGATCGGCTTGAGCTTTAGCGTATTTGTCGATCTTTACATCATCGGTCGCGTAATAGAAGCCTTCAACGTGCCTCAGATCCTCGTCGATTGTCCAAGCAGCCTTCGGCTTGCCGCCAGATATCGCTCCTTGCGGCCATGCTCTCGGATCCGCGATCGGATAATGCACCTTGTCACCCCGAATGACAGGCTCATTCAAATCCGTATAAATCGCCCGAAACTCGTCGCTGTCCCAATCTCGCATTTCCAGCGGGTCATTGCTCAATTCCGACTTCGAATTGAGCACCATCTGGTCGTCGGAGTAGAGCTTGAACGCCTTGAATTGAGAATCCCTCCACGTCCGAATCATCCCCGGTTGACTCGCCCAGGCGGCACCAGTCATATCAGTCGCGCTCCGGATCTGGTGCATCACCATATTCACCGCTGTCTGACTGAGTTGTTGGGCTTGAAGGCCTTCTGAGTATTTCGATGAACTGGCCAGCTCATTCCGAGTCAGGGAGAAGAACGCCATAATCAGCACTGCGGCGAGGCTGAGAATCGACAGAACTGTGATCAACGCGATCCCTTGGTTCTGATCCTTTGAATCGGATTTGGATTTTCCGTGAATCGTCTTTTTCATGATGAATTCCGTTTTTGCAGGGTTGAATAGGCAAGAGATTTGAGCAAGCGGACGGCAAAGTAACAAGTTGTGATTTACAAAGTCAATACAATTGTCGGTTCCGCATAGATTCTCGCCTGATTTTACAATGAAACGACTTCGTGCTTACAAAGTCAATACATAAATTTTCCACTCCGACCAGCAGCTGCTGGTTTGGACGCTCCAGTCGACAGAGGGCGCGAAATTCCGGCCTTGCGCATCGCCGCATCCCGTCGCTGGTCGATTGATCGTGCTTCTTCGACTTCTACTTTTCATCGGTCGGGTTTCTCCTTTCGCGCGTCGGCTTCTCTGGCGGCGCTGGTACAACCGATTGGCCTCGCGCTACGGCGTGCAGAGCTGGACCTTCATGAACTACGGCTACGCGCCTGCCGATGAAACTGATCCTCTGGTGCTCGGGCCCGCAGACGAGCCGGACCGATTCTGCATCCAGCTCTATCATTACACTATTTCTGCGGCTGAGCTTGCCGGAAAACGTGTCCTCGAAGTCGGTGCCGGGCGAGGCGGCGGCGCGAGTTTTCTGGCTCGCCATCATCAGCCGGAGTCGATGATCGCCGTTGATTTTTCGCCCAAAGCCGTCGCGCTTTGTCAGAAGCGTCACGCTGTCCCGAATCTGGAATTCAAAGTCGGCGACGCGGAGCAACTCCCGTTTGAGGACAGCACTTTCGATGCCGTGGTGAACGTCGAGAGCAGCCACTGTTACGGCCACATCGATCGCTTTTTCTCGGAAGCGACCCGCGTGCTCGAACCGGGCGGCTGGTTTCTCTACACCGACTTTCGCGAGACCGAGGAATGGCCGGAAGTCGAAAACCAGCTCACAGCAACTGCTGGCCTGACACTGATCGAATCCGAGGACATCACCGACCGCGTTTTAGCCGCTCTGGCAGCCGACGACGACCGAAAACGCGCGATGATCGCCGAAGTGATCCCGGAAAATGCGAGGCCGCTTTTCGAAGAATTCGCCGGCGTCGCCACCGGCCGGATCTTCGAACAATTCACGGAGCGAACGATGATCTACAAGCGATTCGCTCTACAGCGAACGGCTTAGAGACACTTCTCCAACGCCTCGATCAACCGCATGACATTTCCGTGCCGCGCGGTGTGCCCCATCAGCCCGACACGCCAGATTTTGCCGGCGAGCGGTCCGAGCCCAGGGCCGATTTCGATCTTGAAATCGTTGCGCAGTTTCAACCGCACTGCCGCCTCGTCGACTCCGTCTGGAACCGAAACCGCGTTCAGCATCGGCAGCCTGACAGAAGCCTCAACCGGCATGCTGAGCCCGATTTCCTTGAGGTCATCCACGAGGCGCTCGTGAGCTGAGCGGTGTCGCCGGAAAGCCACGTCGAGGCCTTCATCGAGAACCAACTCCAAGGCGGCGAAGAGCCCGTAAAGCATGTTGATTGGCGCAGTGTGATGGTAAACTCGCTTCTCGCCGGACCAATAATTCAGCAACATCGTGACGTCGAGATACCAGTTAGGAACCTTCGTTTTCCGACTCTTAATCACCTCAACCGCGCGAGCTGAAAACGTCAAAGGGGCGAGCCCGGGTGGGCAGCTAAGACATTTCTGAGTTCCTGAGTAACACGCATCGATCCCCCACCCCGCGACGTCGACGTTCATCCCGCCCAGACTCGTGACGCAATCGACCAGGTAGAGCGTGCCGCTGTCCTTAAAAAGATTCTCGGCTTCCTTCAGCAGTTGGCCGATTTCCTCCACCGGATTCGCGACTCCGGTCGAAGTTTCCGCATGGACCACGGCGACGATTTTGTAAGGCTTCGAATTCTGCAGCTGCTGGCGGACTTCATCGACCACAACCGGCGTGCCCCACTCCCATTCCATCGTCTCCACCTCCGCTCCAAGCCTTCCAGCAAGGTCTTCCATTCGATTTCCGAAAACGCCGTTCTTCAAAATCAGAACGCGGTCACCCGGCTCGATCAAGTTGACGAAAGCCGCCTCCATCCCGCTCGAACCGGTCCCTGACATTGGCAGAGTCAACGCACCCTCGCCCGCCTTGAACAACTTGCCGAGCATCGTCTTGATCTCGTCCATGATCGCGATGAAATCCGGATCGAGATGCCCGAGCGTCCGCGCGCTCAGAGCCTGGTAAATGACCTGGGGAACACAACTGGGTCCAGGGCCCATCAAAAGGACATCATCGAGGGAGGCAAGGCGTCTGCTCATCCTTCAGTGATCCGTGATCACCGATCAATTGTCCAGTCCTGACTGAACACGAATTCCCAACTCAGCCGCCCGTCGTTTTTGGTGATGTCAGGCGAATATTCCCCTTCCGATTGATCACATCGCGGGAAACCTCGACCTCGCGCGCATCGCCTAACATCTCCATCAAAATATTAACCCGCTCGATCCCTGGCAGCACCTTCGTGATCACCGTCTGCATCCCCTTCATCGGCCCTTCGACGATTTCAATCTCATCCCCTTCCTCGTAATCCTGATCGATCGTGATCAGCGCCTCCGCATCGACCGTTTCCGCCCATTCTTCGACCAGGTCCTCCGGCATCGACGGGTAGCGGCCTCCAAAACGAATCACACCGAGAACCGCGCTCGTTGCGTTCACGCCCCGAAGCAAAGTTCGGAGATCGAACCGCGCAAAAGTGTATCCAGGGAACAGCGCCTCGTTGAACCAGACCTTCCCGCGCTTCGTGTTTCGCTGAAATCGGATTCGCGGGCAAAAAACGCGGATCGTCTCCTCATCGCCGAGCTGTTTCAAGTGCGCCGAGGCGATGTGCTCGCTCTTCGGCCGCGTGTGGACGCAGTACCAACGGGGATCAGGTTCTGGCTCTTCGTCTTCGGGCATGGTCAGGCCAAGATCGCGACGCCTCGCGGCGAAATCAAGGGAGGACCGCTTTCATTCAGTTGAACGGTTTCAATTCTTCGTCGAGCAGCTTTGCGATGACGGCTTCTCCGCCTGCGGAAACGCGAAATTCGGCAAAACGCGCTTTCTCAAATTCCTCGGCCCGGCCTTCTTGAAAAAAGTATGACTGCGGTGCGACTCGGAAGCCACGACGGGTCTTGCGGTAGCGAATCAGGACTTCGTCTTCGGCCAGCAGTTGCTCGTCCGTGACGCCGTCGAACCTGACTATCTCACCAACGCCGCGATCGTCGAGTTTCATCACGGCAAAGCCGCGTGTCGGGACTTTTGAAGTGATCGAAAGCACGGAGCCCGCGAACAAACTGTAGCGCAAGGTCATGTAGTCGCCCTGCATCAGCGAGCGAGGGTCAGCGGGCGCGAGTTTAACGAAAACGGGCCGTCCAGTTTCGAGGATTCGTTCCTGGCTGAAGATCGAGAAATTGATCCAGCCGAGCACGACGACGACATTCGCTAGAATCAGGATTGTGGGCGTTTTCATGAGTTTGAAGAAGCGGGTCGGAATTGATACGAGGCGAAAAGTGCGCCTGCGCCGCAGATGGCGAGAATGATCGATTTTGTGAGAAGTGTGAGGCCAAGATATTGGTAAAACGAAAGGAAGAAAATCGGCGCGAAGGCGGCGGCGAGGCCCAGAAAGAAGCGGTCGTGCCGTCGAACGCCGAGGGCGCTCATTCCGAGCAGGACAGGAATTCCTGGACCCGTGGCGAGCCCTGACAAAGCCAGAATTCCGGCGAGTTTGCCGCGTTGCGGCGAGGATCCAGGTAGCCGATTGAAGAAGTGATGAGCCGCGACACCCAAGCCGACGATCAGACCGGGCAAGGCGATCAACCACCACGGAACTCCGGGTCTTCCCATCGCGAAAGTCATCGCGCCGAGGGTTCCCGTTACGCACGCGAACATGGCGGGCCGCCAGAAGGGTTTCCGCGTCCAAAGCAGCAGAATCCAGCCCAAAGCCGGGGCGACGAGCGCCGCGCACCACCAATCCAGAGGGATCTCATGGTGCCGTAGCGAGTGGGAACGCAGCGCATGGAAAGTCAGCAGCTGCCAGACGAGCGCGATGCTGACGTAGCGCTGAATCGCGTGCTGCGAGAGCGGATAAACGATGAGCGCGCTGATCGCCGCAGGGAGGAGCGCGGAGGCGTAATCCCAAGTCGGTGGCAGCCACGCAAAAACGAGGAGCAGGTGCCCGGTCATCGAAACTGATAACCAGAATTGATCGAGCACGGGCCAGCCAGGCCGAAATCGTCCGACTAGCACAGCCACCAATCCGATCGATGCCGCGATCATCATTTTCTGGTCTCTGGATTGCGTATCGAACTCCACGAGTTCGTGAACACCGATCGCGATCAGCACGCCGGCAATCCACATTCCGAATCCGCTGAGCAATCGCGTCTGCCAGGCGAGAGGCCCGCCGCCCGGCCCCCAAAGCAGCGTTTTGACGGCGAAATCGCGGTCTTTTGGATCGACGATGCCGTTGGTCTGAAGCTTTTTCAGGGTCAGGTTGTCTGGATTGTCCGGAAGCCGATCGAATTTGATCAGCCGAATCCTCACGATCGCCAGCCCGAATGCGGACAGACCAAAAAGCCCGGCGGAGATCAAGCCAGTGGAAATCAGCTGGTAGGAAAGGTCCCAATACACATAGAAAACGTCCCAATCCTTGTCTACCACCAGTTTTTCGCCGACGTAAATCGTTGAAACGAGGCAAGCCGAGATCATCGCGACCCAGAGCGCGGTGATCGACGGACGACGCACGGCAAAGAACCAGAGCGCGATCAGCAACGCCGCTCCCCAACAGCAGGTTCCAATCAAATTGATTACGAAGGCCGGCCCTTCACTCCAGCTGCCGTATCTTTCGAAAATCATCATCAACGGATGCGCGCTGAGCCAGTAAAGCGCCGCGCCGACGAGCACTGCTCGCGTCCATTCCGACTTCAGCCACTCACCACCCTCGCGCCCGGCGATCCACTCTCGCAGAACCAGAATTCCGGCCGATCCGAGGCCAAGAATCAGGTAGAGCGTCGGCGTTTCGCCTGCGCCAGCCGGGAGGACCGACTGGTACCAGAATGCCGAGACTGCGGTCTGCGCGACCGCGAACCAGAGCAGCCACAACGCCGCGGAACGAGCGGCAAGCGTCCAGATCAGAGTCAGCCCAGCCCACCAGACGAAGATTTCGTAAGCGTCCGCCCCGGTTTGATAGACTTGGCCGTAGATCGCGCACAGCACCCCGGTCAGCGCGGAGGCTCCGAGCAGCAAAACCTGGCCGCCGAGAGTCTGAAATCCGACTCGCAAACCGCCAAGGACGCTCGCGACGATCCCAATTTCCAAAATCGCGAACCGAGCAGCTGCTGGCAGCCAGGCCCAGTTGTAAGCGAAAAAATAGACGACGCTGGCGAACAGAAACATCCCGCCGAAGATGAGAAACAGGAGTCGGAGCTTTCGAGTCTGCGCCTCCGCACCCGCCTGGGGCTCAAGAGCTGCTGCCGGATCTTTGAGCACGCCGCGAAGCGCCAGCCGTTGGATTTCGATGACGCCAAGCCGACGATGCTCGGCTTCGCGATAATGCGGTTCGTAGGGATTCACGCCGCAAGTCTGACAGGCAGGGAGCGCGGGATCGAATCAAAACGATTTATGCCAAGATCGACTGAATCAATGAAGAGGAACCGCTACTTGCGCTTTAGAGAAAAGTGGACACTGTCCCCGGCCCTTCAAGGCCACCAACAAAATGAACCCGACAGACATCCGAAACATCGCGATCATCGCGCACGTTGACCACGGCAAAACAACGCTGGTCGACCAGCTTCTTCGTCAGGGAGGTGCCTTCCGCGATAACCAGGTCGTCAACGACCGCGCAATGGACTCGATGGATCAGGAGCGCGAACGCGGGATCACGATCAAGGCGAAGAACACTTCGGTTCGCTGGAACGACAAAATCATCAACATCGTCGACACGCCTGGACACGCCGATTTCGGCGGTGAAGTCGAGCGCGTCATGAAGATGGTCGACGGCGTGCTGCTCGTGGTCGACGCCTACGAAGGTCCGCAGGCTCAGACCCGTTTCGTCCTGCGCAAGGCGATGGCCGAGGGCCTGACGCCGATCGTTTTCGTCAACAAAGTCGATCGCCCGAACGCCGACCCGGTTGCGGTTCATGACAAGGTCCTGGAGCTTTTCCTCGACCTCGAAGCGAACGATGAGCAGTTCAACGCGCCCTTCCTTTACGGAAGTGCGAAGGACGGTTTCGCGACCCGCAATGTCGGCGAGACCAGTGGCGATCTGATGCCGCTTTTCGATGCGATCATGGAAGTGATCCCGCCGCCGAACACCGACCCGAAGGGTGATTTCAAGATTCTCGTCTCCAACATCGATTGGTGTGACTACGTCGGTCGAATCGCGATCGGCAAAGTGCTCAGCGGCAGCGTCACGACTGGCGACCGAGTCTGGCACCTCCGCAAAAACGGCGAACGCGTCCGCCGGAAAGTGACGAAGGTTTTTGAATTCAGCGCGTTGGCGAAGACCGACAGCGAACTGGGCGTCGCCGGAAATATTATCGGCATGTCAGGATTCGACGACATCGACATCGGCGAAACGCTAGCAGCTGCTGAAGACGCAGAAGCCGTGCCGTTCATGGAAATCGATCCGCCGACCGTGCAGATGGCGTTTTCGATTAACGACGGACCGTTCGCCGGATTGGAAGGCGATCGCGTGACCTCTCGCGAAATCCGTGACCGGCTGTTCCGCGAAGCCCGCACGAACATTTCGCTGAAGGTCGAGGACACTGACACGGCGGGAATTTTCAGCGTTAGCGCTCGTGGCGCGATGCAGGTGGCCGTGCTGGTCGAAACGATGCGGCGCGAAGGCTACGAAGTTCTTGTTTCGCGGCCGACGGTGATCGAGCGCGAAATCGACGGCAGAAAATGTGAGCCGTTCGAAACGCTCTACGTCGAGGCGCCGGACGAGGCGGTGAACGGAATTATGAAGAGCCTCGCGAACCGCCGGGCGACGATCGATGCGATGGACACAAAGAACAGCCGCACCACGATCGAAGCGACGATCCCGACTCGCGGCCTGATTGGATTCGAGTTCGAATTGCTCAACCTGACCAGTGGAGAGGGCATCCTTTCCCACCTTTTTAAAGAGTACGGCCCGCGCACCGGCGAAATCCGGACACGCAATTCCGGCACGCTGATCTCGATGGAAAAAGGCACCGCGATGGCCTACAGCCTCGACACTCTTGAAACTCGCGGAACGCTTTTCATCGGCCCTGGCGAAGAAGTTTACGAAGGCATGATCATTGGAGAAAATCCGCGTGCTGACGACCTTCCTGTGAACCCGACGAAAGCCAAGCACGTGACCAACCACCGCTCGACCGGCGACGGCAAAGGCATCCAGCTTTCGCCGCCGATGAAGTTTTCGTTGGAGCGCGCGATCGAATACATCGGGGCTGACGAGTTGCTCGAGGCGACGCCGAAGAGTCTGCGTTTGCGGAAGAAAATTCTCTGCCAACACGAGCGCAAACGGAAAGCCAAGGCGACCGCGGCTTAAGTAATTGGCAACACGATGGGTTGCCATCCTACGGTTCGGCTGTGAAAGATGATCAAGGCGAACCCAATCACTATCCGAGCAGCATTGCGGAATAATTGGCGTTACTTTGTCCTCAGCCTCGCCCATTTCCTGCTAACCATAGTTTTCGTGACACCGCTCTTGGCGGAAGGTCTTGATAGCGCAACGGGTGAAAACAAGGTCGATATTTCGGAGTCGGTTCTAACGGCAGCCCGGATCGGAGCGAAGCTGTTCTTGTTTCCGCTTGGCTACTTGGTCATTCTGAATGGATCGATGGCGTTGGGGTTTTTTGTCCTCAACAGTCTTTTCTGGGGCTTCTCACCAATGTGGTTCAGGCGGCTGCGAGATCGATTGATGCGTTCCAAACAAGCCCGAGCCAAACAAGACGAGCCTCCGAATCGCGGTTCGCTGTCTTGAGTATCTCTAAAACGTTTGTCAGCGCATGACCTCAGCGAACGCCGCAATCGTTTCCTGAGACGGCTTGAAATTCCCAGGTCGATAGCCTTGCGCGATCCGTAGCGGCGTCCAGCCGAACCGGTTTTTCCGATTCCAGATCTTTTGATCGGCTCCGTTTGCTGCGAGAAAACGGACGACTTCCGGCAGGCTTTTGTAGGCCGCGCCGTGCAGCGCCGTTTCGAATTTTTGATCGACGTGATTCACGTCGCCGCCCAGCTCGATCAGAAACTTGAGCGCTTCGAGGCACTCGGCTTCGGTTCCCGCTTCTTCGCCCGGCGCGTGGCAGCCGTAGCCAGCAGCTGCCAGAAGCGGAGTCGTGTTGTCGTCGTTCGGCAAATGTGGATCGGCCCCAAGCTCGACCAGCAAACGCATCAGCGGAACGTCGGCAGTTTTCGCGGCCATCAGCATCGGCGTCGCGCCGTTGAGGCTTAGTCGATTGAATTTCCCGGATCTGAGCTGAAGATTGACGTCAGCCCCGTGCGCAACGAGCCGCTGAACCAATTCGAGACTGCTCAAATCGCCTGAGCCGATCGGCGACGGCGCGCCTTCCAGATTGTCGCCGCGAGCCGGCTTGCGAACCCCGATCAACGCGTGAAGCGCCGTGACGCCCGAGCGCATGTCGTTCGCATCCGCCCCAGCCTGAAGCAATTGGTCAGCCAGCTCGAAGTGCCCGTTTTCAACTGCGAGCAGAAGCGCGCTCATGCCCATGCGCGGCTTGCGACCGCCCGGCGCTCCCGGCTGAATCACAGTTTGAACGTCAGCGCCGTTTTTGAGCAGCGCTTCGATCACCTCGATCCGACCGTTGCGCGCCGCGAAAAACCACGCGTTGAAACCGCTGTTTTTGAGCGTGGTGTCCGGATTCGAGCCCGCGTCGAGCAGAAGCCGAACAGCGTCCGCGTGCCCTTCCGCGGCCGCCCACATCAGAGCCGTCTGACCTTTGTGCTCAGTCGCGTTGACCTTGGCTCCGGCTTTGAGCAAAGCGGCGATCGGCTCCGTTTTGCCCGTACGCGCGGCGGTCATCAGAACCGTCTCGCCGCCTCGGAGTTCCGAATTCGGGTTAGCGCCCGCCGCCAGCAGCTGCTGAACAATTTCCGCATTTCCGTTCTGACAAGCTAACGAAAGCGAAAACACGCCGTAGCGATTTTTTGCGTTCGGATCGGCACCGGAATCGAGAAGCCGAGCGGTCTCAACCGAGTCGTCGTCGTAAGCAGCCTGGATCAGAGCCGGTTCAGCCGCGGCGCAGGTTTGCGCGATTGCTAGAGTAAAAATCCAACCCTTCATCAGATCGATAGCGGCTCGAAGACTCCGTCGATCTTGCCGGTGCTGTCGGCGAATTTTTCCAAGTCGACGCCAACTCCGTCGAGCAGGGTCAGGTGGAGATTTGCGAGCGGGGTGAGCTTGTCGAATTTGACGTGGCGACCGCCGCGATTGCCGCCAGCGACGACGATCGGGAGGCTGCGATGGTCGTGAACGTTGGGATTGCCCATGCCGCTTCCGTAAAGCAGAAGCGTGTTGTCGAGAAGCGAGCCGCCGGCTTCGGGAGTCGCTTGGAGTTTCTCAACGAACTCGGAAAACAGCGAAACGTGGAAGGCGTTGATTTTGGCGAGCCTGGCGATTTTGTCAGGGTCGTTTCCGTGATGCGAAAGCGGGTGGTGCGGGTCGGAAACGCCGATTTCCGGGTAGGCGCGGTTGCTGGTTTCGCGCGCGAGCTGAAACGTGGTCACTCGCGTGATGTCGCCCTGCATGGCGAGCAGCTGGAGGTCAAACATGAGCCGCGCGTGGTCGGCGTAGGCGGCTGGGACGCCGAGTGGACGATCCAGGTCGGGCTCGGGTTGGTCAGCGGCTTGGGTTTCGGCCTTCTGGATTCGGCGCTCGACTTCGCGAACCGAGGTCAGGAATTCGTCGACTTTGGCGCGATCAGCAGGGCCGATTTCGCGCTTCAAACGACTCAGATCTTCGCTGATGTAATCGAGTAGGCTGGCCCGCTGTTTCAATGCGGCTCGGCGCTCTTCAGGGCTGGCGCCTTCGCCGAAAAGCATTTCGAAAACGATCCGTGGGTGAGCTTCGGCGGGCAAAGGCGTGCTGGGCGATGACCACGAAAGGTTGTTCTGGTAGACGCAGGCATAGCCGTTGTCGCATTGGCCGACGGTCTGCATCAAATCCATCGCCAATTCCAGGGACGGTAGCCGGGTCGACTGGCCGATTTGCTGTGCCGCGATCTGATCGACGGTCGTGCCGAGGTGGTAATCGGTGCTTTCGGTGCTTTCGGTGCGGCGTGCACGCGCGGCGCTGAGGAAGGCGGAATTCGAGGTCGCGTGGGTTCCCGGGTAGGCTTTTTCGAGCTCCATGCTCGAGAAAACGCTGACGCGGTCCTTGACCGGCTCGAGCGATTCCAGAATCGGCGAAAGTTGATCGAGCGTCTCGCCAGGCGGCGTCCATCGCGAGTTGTCGCAGCCCATCGGGATGAAAACGAACCCAAGCCGCTTCGCGACCGCGTCAGCAGCTGCTGGATTCGCCATCGCCGGAACCATCGCGTCCAGAAAGGGCAGGGCGAGCGTCGCGCCGGCTCCACGAAGGAACGTCCGGCGATTGAGGGATTTTTTCGTCAGGAACATTTCGCTCCAGATTTTGAGTTCCATTCTCCGCTTTCGCAAGGCGGAGTTGGCCGGCGCCCGCGCGAGCGCCAGCCTCTCGATTACCGTTGGCTTAGCTCGGTTTCGGCCACTCGCAAAGTCCCGTGATCGCTCCAGCAGGGTCTTTGATCACCGCCAGCCAGCCATGACCATCAGGAAGCTCGAACGGCTCTTTGACGATCGATCCGCCGGTTTCGACGGCTTTCGCGACGGTCGCTTTGATATCCTCGACCGTGATGTACGGCATCCAGCGCGGCTGGGTTTCGCCCTCTGGCAGGCTCGTGAAGCTGCCCAGCATTTCGTCGGTTTTGCCGAAGATGAAACTGCCCGGCATGCCCTCGCCTTTCAGCTCCCAGCCGCTGATATCAGCGTAGAATTTGAGATCCGCTTCCGGATTGGTTGTGTACATTTCGACCCAGCCGAAATCCCCTGGATTGTATCCATATTTTCCCATGATTTTGTTAGTTTGAGTTTTGAGCAGCCTTCGATGTTGAACTTCGCAAAGTTTCACGGACTGCGAGCGTGAAGACGGTTGCGATCCGCAATCAGCGGCGAGCCAGTTGCGATTCGCAAGTGAAATGGGAGGGCGAGTTTCTGAATTAGCCTAGTCGGCAGCCCAGCAGCTGCTGGGATCGGAATTTGCTTGAGAAGCGGCCCTACCGAGCCAGAATCGGACTCATGAAAAATCCCTGTTTGATCCTGTTTTCGATTTTGCTGCTCGCGGCTCCCGCTTTTGCCGATGACGATCGTCTGGTTTTGTTAGGCGCGTCCTACGGCAAGAATGTCCTCGCGATCTGCGACGCCGATGGCGAGGTCCTTTGGAAACACGAAACGGCCGGACCGGAAAAAGGTCACGCGGGTCATCACGACGTCCATTTGCTCGCGAACGGAAACATTCTCTTCCACGACACCTGGCAGAAGACGCAGGAAATCACGTTAGGGAAAAAGGTCGTCTGGAAATACGATTCGAACACGATGAACAGGAACGAAGGCAAGGGAGTCGACGTCCACGCCTTCGCTCGAATGGCCGATGGAACGACGATGATTGCCGAGAGCGGAGTCGGTCGAATCGTACTCGTGGATCAGGACGGCAAGCTCAAGAAGGAGTTTCCGCTCGGCGAAGGCGGCCGGAAGAAAACGCGCCTGGTGCGAGTTCTCGAAAACGGAAATTACCTCGCTTGCGCGGAAAACCCGGGCGTCGTGACCGAGTACGATCCGGAAGGAAAGATCGTCTGGGAACACCCGATCAACACGCGGGTCTACGGAGCGATTCGGCTGCGTAACGGCAATACGCTGATCGCATCCGGCAGCGGAAACAGCGTTGTCGAGGTCACGCCGAAGAATGAGGTCGTTTGGGAAATCGCCAAGCAGGTTCCCGGCACGGAAATCGAGCTGAAGTGGACGAC
>JBLHKS010000116.1:0-23028 GCA_047620505.1 Verrucomicrobiales bacterium
CAGCGTAGTGGTCATGTCGATCCAGCGTTTCTGCTTGGCGATCTCCTTTTCCCGAAACGCCAGATCTGGATGGGTGAAATCCGGCGAGCAACACATCATTGGAATGACCTTCCCTGTGTCCTCGACCTCATTGCGAAACCGAGTCCAGTTTCCCTCATCCTCCATTTCCAGAAACCCCGCATACCACTCCAATCCGTCGATATCGAGTTTGGAGGCAAGCTGGATCCATTCGGAAACGGACATCGTTCCATCTTTGCAGAGCGCCTGCATGAAGGCTTTGGGGAAGGCGGCGAGTTTTGGCATTGTGATTTTGGGCTGTTATTCGGGTTTCAGGACAGATTTTACGACTTCGCCTTTGTGCATCTTCTCAAACGCTTCATGCCAATCTGCTAACGACCAGACTCCGCCGATGATCGGTTTCACATCGAGCTGGCCACTGGAAAGCAGCGAGATCACCCGCTCCCAAATCGGCCAGTTGTGACTGAAACTCCCCTGAAGCGTCACGTTCTTCTGAACGAGTGGATCGAGGTTAAAACCAAGCGGCTGAGGTCCCCAGCCGACTTTGCTGATCCAGCCAGCAGGCCTGACAATGTTCATGGCAATCTGAAGCGTTATGCTTGCGCCCGCGGCATCGATCACGCCGTCGCAGCCCAGACCGTCACGATCATTTGCCCAAGGTGCGGCGTCGCCGATGATGACTTCGCAACCATACTGCTTGGCAATCTCCAACCGATGCGCGTCCTGCGGCAGGCCGACAATCGCGACTTGGGCACCGCAGAGCCGCGCCATCGCCGCACAGAGAATCCCGATCGTTCCCGGCCCTAACACGACCACGCGATCACCCGGCTCGATGCGCGCGTTCTTGACCACTGCGCTGTAGGCAACGCAACACGGCTCCGTCAGACAAGCTTGCTCGAATGGCAGCTGCTGGGGGACGTGATGAAGAATTCGCGACGGAACGCGGACGAATTTTGTCATCGCGCCGTTCACCCCATAACCAAAGCCCTTGCGCGTCGGATCGAGGTTGTAGAGACCGCGTCGCGTCATCGGATTGTCCGGATCGATGATCGCCGCGGTTTCAGACACGACACGATCACCTTCATTCCAGTTTTCGACCTCGGCCCCGACCTCAAGAATGTGGCCACCGAATTCATGACCGAGCACAACCGGGTAGTTAACTGGCCATGAATGGTCAGCCGTCCACTGATGAAGATCGCTGCCGCAAACACCGACGTTGGCGACTTCAAGCAAGACATCCTCGGGCCCAATATCAGGCTTCTCGATCTCGCGAATTTCGACGGAACTCTTTTCAGGGGCGTAGTTGACAACAGCTGCGGATTTCATGGTGGTGGTCGAAAGTTGGAGGACGGAACTAATGACAGAATCGGGAGATTTCGTTGCGACAAAGACCATACGAAATGCGACGCCCAACCTGAAATACGCTCAACAGCTGCTGGGTCTTCATTCATTGTTCTTCCGGCGCGCCGCGCGACCGTCCATTGGCTTCTGCCTGTTTGCACGCGCTTTGGCCAAGCCAACGAATCGCTAAGCCGTGTTTGGGGACGGAACATTTTGGGCAGAGACCGACTTGCCCGCTTTCTGGAATCGACTCATGCAACAGCATTTCCGGGATCAGTGGATTTCCGCAGCGCGCTGGCACAGGAATGGGCGAGGACCAAGCTCTCTCACCCCGTCCCGTGACCGAGAAAGAACGCCGCCAGAACGGTGCAATAGCCACCGTAGACGCGTTAGGTATCAGTAGATGCAAAGCGTAACCATTACGTGCCGCGCATCTCCCGTTTTCTGGTCTGCGCCCTCTACTGCGAGGGCAAAGACGTGCCACCCCGACGATGAGTCTGGCTGACGAATCGCTAGCCAACTCGCTTCGAGACTCAGGCTGGCGTCTGGCAGAGAACAGCTAGGAATGGAGTTGGAAAAGGTGCCGAATGAGGAATGAGGTAATCGGATTCACTGACGACTGGATGGCACTCGGCTTCAGCAATCGCGTACCTGCAGGGCCTGAACAAAATCCTGCAACTGTCGGCCGAATGCTCGGAAGGCAAACAACGCGTTTCGATCGAAGAGTTTACGCCGAATATTGGACTCAAAGACGTTCAACTTCGGTTTGCTTTTCAGCCTTGAACTGCCTCAAGGTAAATGAGAAAGCGGACATGCGAATCGTCAAATACGGCCACCATTCATTTTCGTCAATCTGACTTTTTTGATCCTGGAATCCGGAAGAGTTCGGGCGGCTGAACCGGCAGCCGAGGCCTTTTTCCACGGTAATGACGCGAGTGACGCAAGTTGTGCATCATTTTTTCCGCTTCGCCTGCCACGAGGACCTCAATTCCTGGAATGCTTCTAGCCCGCATTCTGGTGACAGGGAGATTATGTCTCTCAGTTTGTGCTCGCTAAAGTATCGCCGGTCGGTAGGCGATTTAAGGGATATCAGGAACTCCAATACCTCGCCCGGCAGGTTATTGAGGCGAAGGATTTGTCGAATTCGACCCGGTGTGACGCGATGTGCTATGGCGATGTCGTCCACAGTAAAAAACTCGCACGACCGAAGAATTTCGGCCCAGATCGCGGCTTTCGATACCGAATCCGTGGCGGAATCCACATCTACCTTTAAAAGCACGTCTTTCAGTGTGCTGAAAGACTCGCTGACAAATGGGCGAGCAAGAATTGGAGCCCTCTCCCAGTCGTTCGCGCGAGCCAATGCCTGAAAACTCTGGTCAAACGAAGTTCGTAATCCACTCACACCTGCCCCGCCACCAAAGTCAATTTCGCAGTCTGTCTTGGATCGAGGTTTAAATGATTCGGCGTCGAACGGGGGATTGCGTGAAGAATGAATGCATTCTGATTCGCAATAAGCGCGGAGCAGCTGCTGGACTCGAGCGGCAATGTTCCGCATGAAATCAGTCCCAATTCTCTCTCTTCTGGTTTTGCTTCTCGGCTTCGGATTGACAGCCTGTGTGAGCAACCGCGGCGGTGTTCCTGAAGTGGTTGTCCTGATCCCTGAAGGCTCCCCCTATGCAGAGGAAGACAAGCCAATCGACTTCGTTTCGGACATCAAGCCCATACTCGAAGCTAACTGCCTGAAGTGTCACAACGATAAATCGCTGATGACGTCTGTTAGTTTTGAGACCCGAGAGCAAATCCTGAAAGCCACCACCGAGCGCCGCCCAATTCTCGTTCCTGGCGATCCGGAAGGCAGCACTCTTTTTCTCGTAACGCAGCTGCCTGACTACTTCGTCGAGGCGATGCCTGCCGATGGTCATAAGCTAAGCGATGACACTACGTGGAAGATCTATCGATGGATTCTTGAGGGGGCGGACTGGCCTGATGCCGTCAGGCTCAAGGCACCAAATCTGTCTGTCGTGGCTGCTGCGGATTGAAGGCCGCGTCGCAGCTCGGATTTTGTGCCAAATCTTGCGGCAAGTAGCTCAAGCGATGCGTTGTCCAGAATCTCCCCCGCGCCAAGTTGGTCAAGAGGACAGCAAACCCACTAAATCGACTTTGAGTAGGCAAAGGCCTAAGGCACGCGAAGGCCAGATTAGATCGAAAATAATGTCTGCTAGTTGAATAAGAATTCCAATCAAGGGGAAAACCGTGACGCTCGTTCCGCTGAGTGGCTGGAGCGGGCGTCACACCTTCTTGAGCATGCACCAGACTATGATTATCAGGTAGAGCCCACTCATTTTGACTGCGGCAACGGCGATATCGGTTCAGAGTAAAGACTCATGAACTCGTCACCAACACACATCATTCGCCAAGGGCTCGGGCTTCTCGCCATACTTTTGGTTCTCGCCAGGCCTTTGACTGCGGAAGTCTCACGCTTCGAGATCCTGGAGCGCGACGCTTTTGCCGATGGCGAGGTTTTTGGAGAGACTGGAAGCTATGAGCGAATTATCGGCCGCGTGCATTACGAGCTCGATCCAGACCTTCCGCAAAACCAGAACGTCGTCGATCTGGAGCTTGCGCCGCGCAACGAGCGTGGTCGCGTTGAATTGTCGGCGGACTTGTTCATTCTCACGCCGAAGGATCTGGCCAAGGGCAACGGCGCGCTGCTCTACGGCGTGAACAATCGAGGGGGGCTGAATGCGTTGCGGCACTTCAATTTTGCTTCCGGTAGCAATCGGCCGAAGGAGCCGAACCATGCGGGCGACGGCTTTCTCATGCGGCACGGGTTTACTGTCGTGTGGAGCGGCTGGGACGGCGAGTTGCTGCCGGGCAGTGATCGGTTGAGGCACTTTGCACCGCCGGTGGCTAAGCGTATAACCGGGAAAGTGCGCTGCGAAATTGTGCCAAGCGCAGACACAACACGCACGATGGTCAATTGGGCTAACCACGGCTCGTATCGACCAACTGCCGAAGGGCTGGAGAACGCGACGCTGACCAACCGACTTTTAGCGAGCGATCCACGAGTTTCGATCCCTCGCGACGACTGGCAGCTGCTGGTGACGGAAATTGAGGGCGAGTCGCCCGGCCAACTACCAAAAGTGGAGCTGGAGTATCCGGATGGGCTCAAAAAGCTACACATATACGAGCTGATTTACGAAGCCCGGGACCCGGTCGTGATGGGAACCGGGTTCACTGCGGTTCGCGATCTCGTTTCTGCGCTCAAGCACGGCTCGGGTAACGATAATCCGCTCTTGGTCGATGGAAATTCTCTGATCGATCGGGCTCATTCTTTCGGCGTGTCGCAGAGCGGGCGATTTTTGCGTGAGATGATCTACTGGGATTTCAACGCGGACGAACAAGGCCGCAAAGTGTTCGACGGGATCATTCCGCATGTGTCCGGCTCTGGAATGGGCTCGTTTAATCATCGCTTTGCCCAGCCCACTCGTCATGCCGGTCAGCACGATCATCACGACTATCCGCCGGATCGGTTTCCCTTCGCCTACGGCACGCAGACGGACCCGTTGTCAGGGTTGACCGAAGGCATTCTCGATCGCGCTCAACGCAGCGGCACAGCGCCGTTGGTGATGCACACGCAGTCTTCCTCCGAGTACTGGAATCGTAGTGGTTCGCTGGTTCATACCGATCCGTTAGGGCAAAAGGACGCCGAGATTCCGGACAATGTTCGGCTATACTTTTTCGGCGGGACTCAACACGGCCCAAGCGGGTTCACGACGGAGATCGGCGGCGGTCAGACGGCTCCGAGTCCGGCTGACTACAAACCTTTCGTGCGTGCGCTTCTGTTGCGGCTCGATCGCTGGGCAAAAGACGGGACTGAGCCGCCGCCGAGCGTTTTTCCGAAGATCAGCGAGGGCACGCTGGTCGCTTGGACCCAGAACGCGACGGGCTTTCCCAACATCCCCGGAATTCGTTATCCCGGCGTGATCCAGCAGCCTTCGTTCCTCGACTTCGGACCGCGTTGGCAAGATGAACGGATCATCGACAACCAGCCGCCGATTCCTCGGGGCGATTACCGCGTTCTGGTTCCGCGATCGGGCCCGGATGGGAACGAACTCGGCTGTCTTTCGGCACCGGAAGTTGCCGTGCCGGTCGCGACCTACGCCAGCTGGCGATTGCGCAGTGAATCGGGCCCTGCCGCCAATCAACTTTACAGTTTGTCAGGATCTTATATTCCGTTTCCGGTTACGAAAGCGGAGCGCGAAGCAAGCGGCGATCCACGGTTATCAATCGAAGAACGCTACGGCTCCCTTGAGAAGTATCTTAGCCAGCTCGAAGCCCAATGCCGAGAATACGAAGAGGCTGGCTATCTCCTGCCTGAGGATTCCGAGCGGACGATGAAGATTCAGCGCGAGCGCGTTTCGCCACTCTTCAAAACGACGCCCTAGCTGTTTCCGGCTGAAGCTCTTTTCGCTACAGCGCCTAGCGCTCGAGGATTTCGACTTCGTAGCCGTCAGGATCCGTTACGAACGCCATTTTCTGTTTGTCTCCAGATGGAAACGCAGTCCGCCAGTCTCCAGGCCAGATTTCGAGGCCGCTCTTTTCGACTCCATCGCAGTAGTCCATGATATCGGGCACGCCGACTGCGGTGTGCATCAGGTCTTCAGGAAATTCGACCTTGAACTCGGGCGAGTAGCAGAGTTCGAGAAAATGCTCACTGCCCTCAAGCTCAAGAAATGCGAGCTGGTTTCCGGCAGGCGATTTGTCGGTTCGGCGCGCGAGTTTGAAGCCGAGTTTTTCGTAGAAGCCGATCGTTTGATCGAGATCGCTGACTCGGATGCGGGTGTGGAGAAATTTGATCATTCCAAGCCGATATTCCAGTCCGGAACCGATTTCAAACGCTCATCAAGGATTCAGCAGAGACTTTTCGTGGCTGGTCAAATGTGGCCTTGTTAGGATTTTTCGAAAAATAATCTTCGATTCTCAATCCCCCGACGGCTTCGGGAAAAAAATCAACGAATCCGATCATTTGGATCAGTCTGTTCGATAAGAAATCTTGACGCGAAGGCACCAGATCTGTTCCAATCGGATTTGTGAAAACTCTCGAACTTGGAGACCCCCGCCTGAACAGAGAGACGAGACCCACTGCCTCTCTCCGGATTCTGATCGCCGAACATCTCGGCGGTCGGTTGACGCAACTCATCCCGGATTTTCCTATGGGAATTCCGGTCGATTTTGAAGTCGAAGACCACCTCGGTGTGGTCGCGAGCCTCGCTGCACAGAACGCCTTCGACATCGTCGTGATCGGCGATTCGTTGATCGGTCACGCGGTCGATCCAGCCATGATCGTGTCGCTCGCCGAGGCGTCTCACACGACGCCCGTTCTCATTCTCGGCCAGACGACGCCTGAGTTTAAAAATGGGGCGGAATCTGGCGGAATCCGGGTGGCTCCGCTAACCAATCTTTGCCCATCCTCGCTGCTGCGTGAAGTCCGCTACACGCTCGAAATGCACGTGAAAAAATTCCATCGTGCCGATCAAGATCGGAGGATCGGCTGCTTGAAGCGAATCTTCGAGAACATGATCGAGAGAATGCCTTACGGAGTTGCTGTGACCGATGTCGAGGGCTTTTTGCGCTACGTAAACGAGGCTGCCTGCAAGCTTTGGAATCAGGGGCGAGTCAACTTGGTAGGCTCGCGGCTTGTCGACCATCCTGAAGAAGGGCGGGTCGAAATTCTCAACATCGGAGATCGCTCGCCGCCGGTTGAGATCGCGCCTGTGCCGATTGAGTGGTTAGGAAATCGCTATTTCCTGACCAGCGTCCGCCAGGCCAACTGAGCCCGCTTGAGGCGGCGCATTCGGAGGAATCCCGGCTTGCGTTGCCGGGCGGGAAAGGCCTTTGTCTGGGCCTCGCAAAATCCCAAAAAATCAAAAACTCCATGACCTCACGTCGTAAATTTATCAGGGGAGCCGGCGCAGCAGCTGCTGGCTTTCAAATCATCCCAAGCCGCCTTCTCGCTCAGGGGCCGAGCACCCAGGTAAACGTCGCGGCCATCGGTGCCGGCGGACGTGCCGAGGCTGACATCGCCGGAGTCGTCGGCGCGGGCGCGAATATCGTTTCGCTCTGCGATGTCGACGTGAATCGCAGCATGAAAAAGCGCGAGCAGTTCCCGCAGGCGAAGTTTTATACCGACTGGCGGGAGATGCTCGAAAAGGAGGCCGACAACATCGACGCGGTCACCGTTGCGACGCCGGATCACACCCACGCGGTCGCCGCGATGGCCGCGATCAAGTTGGGCAAACACGTTTATGTCGAGAAGCCGCTGACGCGCACCATTTCCGAAGCTCGCGCGCTCAAAGAGGCCGCCGCTGAGGCTGGTGTCTGCACTCAAATGGGTAACCAGGGCCACGCCGCAAACGGAGCGCGCTTGACGAACGAGTGGATTCAATCTGGATCGATCGGCGAGGTGACCGAGGTTCACACACGCACAAATCGCCCGATCTGGCCGCAAGGCATGATGCGTCCGGAGCCGTCTGAGCCACCGGAAAGCCTCAACTGGGATCTCTGGCTTGGACCGGTGCCGTTCAAGCCCTACGGCAAGGACATCGCGCCGTTCAAGTGGCGTGGCTTTCTCGATTACGGCACCGGGGCGCTCGGCGACATGGGCGCGCATATTCTTGATCACCCAGTCTGGGCGTTAGGTCTCGATGTGCCGACCAGCATTGAGGCAGTTCGCGTTAACCGCAATGTTCCAGGCAGCGAAAAAGACACGCACCCGAACAGCTGCGAGCTGGTTTACCACTTTCCAGCCAAGGGCGATCGGCCTGCGGTGAAGCTTGTTTGGTATGACGGGAAATTCGAGATTCCGACTAACGAACGGATGAAGGGCGGAGCTAAGCCGCCTGGAAACGGCTGCGTTTACTACGGTAAAGACCACGTGATGCAGCACGGCAGCCACGGCGGAAATCCCAGCATCATGAGCAAGAATGCGGGCGACCACGTCAAGCCGGAGCAGACGATGGAGCGTTCGCCAGGGCATCACAAAGAGTGGGTCGAGGCGATCAAGGCTAACGATCCTTCGATGGCTAAGTCGAATTTCGACTACGCCGCGCCGCTGACCGAGCTGATGCTTCTCGGCGTGATCGCAAGTGTCATCGGTGAAGGAACGAAGCTGACCTGGGATCCGGAAACGATGAAAACCGGCAATGCCGATGCCGACAAACTCGTCCATCACGTCTATCGCGACGGCTGGTCCCTCTGATGAATTCCAGCGTGCTGGCGGCCCTGAAGTGCGGCCTGATCCTCGGTCTGGCGAATTTGGCCTGGCTCTACGTGGCTTATTGGATCGGGCTCCGCACGAACGGGATTCTGGTCATTCAGATCTACACCGCGATCTGGCTGATCATGAATATTGCTGGTGTTATCATCGGGCTTTTGAAAGTCCGCCGCGTCAGCAAAAAATGGAGCTACGCCCACGGTCTCGGCTCCGGCCTATTGATCGGGGTCGCTTCCGCCGTGCTGGCCGCGTTCGCGCAGGTCGGCTACTGGGAATTGATCCATCCCGAGTGGCCGGCGGTGATGGCCGAGCAGATCCGGGAAATTTACGAAATGGATGACCTTCCAGAGGCCGAAATTGAAGCGAGCGTCGAAAAGGCAGCAGCAGGCTTCACTATGGCCAATTTCATTCGTGGATCGATCATGGAAGCGCTGATGATCACGCTGATCGTCGGCTCGATCGCGATGATTTTTATCCAGAGACCGTTCAGCGAGCCCGAGGCGGCGGAGTGAATATATGGCTATCTTTTGGGCGGACTCCGGTTTAGAGTGGTCGGCTCTCATAGGGGACTCCTCGCCAAAAACCGGCCAATTCAGGCCGTAGCGATCCCACCGCCTCCTCTGAGCGTGTCTCGAGGAGCATGTCTATCGCGCTTTCTGCAAATTCGTCGGTTACCGTTGACGCGCTTGTCCCTGCCGTCATGTCGTCGGTGTCGGCGTGGCGACAGTTCGTTCCTGGCCCAGTTCCGGTCGAATCGCACATTCTGGCGATTGGGATTCAGCAGCTTCCTTACAACCGCACAGACGCATTTTCGGAGGTCAGCCACGAAATCCAGCGCGGCCTCCAGGATCTATTCCAAACAGACGGCTCGATCGCTCTGCTTACTGGATCTGGCACGGCGGCAATGGAGGCGGCTGTGATCAATTTCCTCGATTCGTCAGACAAGGCGCTAGTGGTCAACGGCGGGACTTTCGGCCAGCGATGGCTCGACCTCTGCAAGGCGCATTCGGTTCCCAGCGAGGAATATTCGGCCCATTTTGGCGAGGACGTCGACCTGGCGAAGTTGGAAGGCCTGCTTTCAACCGGACAGTTCTCCGCCTTGCTGATCAACGCGCATGAGACGTCGACCGGCCACCTTTACGACATCGAAGCGATTGGAAAACTCGCTCGGCGACATGACGTCCTCTTCGTCGTCGACGCCATCAGCAGCATCTGCGCGGATCCGTTCGCCATGGATGACTGGCTCGTCGACGTCTGCATCCTCAGCTCCCAAAAGGCGCTCGCGCTTCCACCGGGATTGTCGTTCGTCGCGATGAACCGAAGGGCGCTCGCCGCTCTGGAGCAACGCGAGTCGAGGAGTCTCTACTTTAATCTCAAAGATTACCTCGATAATCAGCGCCGCGGTCAATCGCCTTACACTCCAGCGATTGGTTTGATGCTGCAACTCCGCCAGCGGCTTGCCGACATTGAGAAGGAGGGGCTCCAGCAGCTGCTGAGTCGCCATCAGCGCCGTGCCGAGCATTTTCGCCATGCGATCAAGAACCTGGCGTTCGAAATCCTGCCGTCGCGATCGTCTAATGCCATGACCGCTCTCACGTGCGGGAAAATGGACGCCTGCGAGGTAGCCGAACGGCTGCGAACCCACTACCGCATCCTCGTTGCCCCGAGCGGCGGTGTCTTAAAATCAAAGTTAATCCGCGTCGCCCATATGGGTGCTCAGGAGCCTGCCGACGTTGAACTCCTCATCGCGGCGCTCACTGAAATCGACGCATCATCCCGAAGAAAAAGAGAAATATGAGAGCAATTATTATGGCGGCCGGCATCGGCTCGCGACTCAAGGATATAAACGGCGACAGGCCGAAGTGCCTGATCGAAGCAGACGACGTCAGCCTTATCAGCCGCTCCGTCTCCATGCTTGAAGACCGGAACATTACCGATATCAGCGTGATCACCGGCTACCGAAGCGACCTCATCCAACGGGAGCTCGGAACGCGCGTCAGTTTTATTCACAATCCATACTACGAGGTTACCAACAGCATCGCATCGCTCTGGCTGGCGAAGGAGCTGCTGAACGACGACGTGATCCTCATGAATGCCGACCTCTACTACGAAGCGGCGGTGCTCGACACTGCGCTCGCGCAAACTGGCAACGCTGTGATGCTTTCGGATTCCACCAGAATCATCGATGCGGATTTTCGTTTCGGAGTGATTGGAAGCCGGATTTTGAAGACCGGCAACCGGCTGACGAACCAGGAAACTGACTGCGAATACGTCGGAATCGTCCGGATTGATAAACGCTTCATCAACGCTTTTCGCGCGCGGCTCGAACAGATGATCACTTCGGGCGATTTCAGAAACTGGTGGGAAGGCGTGCTCTATGCGTTCATCGAAGAAGGAATCACGATCTCCCACAAAGATGTCGATGGGGCTTTCTGGACAGAGGTCGATCATCTCGGCGACTACAATCGGCTCATCGACTGGACTTCAAGCCGCCAACCCTCTGCGTTCCCCGTCAAATTGCCGTTTGGAACTCGAACGGAATCCGGCGCTGCGACCGCCGCAATCGCGCGATGAATTCCAAGCTGCGCGCCTTGTGGGCGACGAAGAATAAAAACGACGAATGGTGGTCATCCTTCGTAACGTCTCCGTTGGCGATCGTCGCTAACTACGTCGTTGTCGATTGGAAGTGGCTGACTCCAAATCGGCTGACGCTTTTATCGTTCATCGTCGCCTGCGCGGCGACGGTGTTGATCGTCGTTGGCGGCTGTCTTCCTTTTATCCTCGCCGCCGTGCTGATTCACGCCAGCCACGTTCTGGATTGTATGGACGGACAGATGGCCCGTTACCGGGGCGTGACTTCGAAGTCAGGCGGGTTCTGGGATAAAATCACCGATCAAATCCAGGTCATTCTCTGGTTTGGCGCGATCGGTTATGCCGCCAATGTTCAGTCAGGCGAGATCCTTCCAGTGTTCCTTGCCTTTGCGGGCGTCGCGTTTTATTCCCTGCGTGGCTACGCAAAGTACGTGATTATCTGCACTGAAGCGGGCGAGGATCCGGCCTATCTCGAAAGAACAACTCGAGAGGTAAACGAGATCAACGCGCTAAGGGAAAAAGCGGCTGGCCCCGGACACGGGTTCTTCGCGAACCTGCGATGGTTTGTGGGCGAGCAGCGAAAGTTCTTCTCCTTCGACGAAGGCGTGTTCATCTTCATGCTCTCATTTGCGCTGATCTTTAATTGCCTGACGGCAATGCTGTGGGTGTTCGCAGTCAGCCAAACGATCTACGGCGTGGCTCGTTCCATCCAACGGGGACGCCAACTCGATCGACGGCCTGCTCGCCAGATTCTAACCACCACGGAGAAGTAGCGCGCCTGTCTAAAATTCCGGCGCGCGAAATTCGACCATCACAGGTTTCTGCGGAACGCGGTCCGACACGAAAGTTCGCACGGCATCGATCGTTTCGACTGAGAGATCGAGCGTGCTGAGTTCGATCGAAACCCGGACTCCGTCGAAGCCTGCTGTTCGGGTCAGCCGCAGATCGCGAAACTCGGCTTCGCCTGAATCGTCAGCCAGCAGCTGCTGGATTCCGGCGCGAAGTTCGTTATGCTTCTTTGGCTCTGCGGTTGGTGTTGTCGATGGTGTCGATTCCGGCGTCGAAATCAATTTCGTGCTCAGCGGAATGGTCAGGATCATCGCGGCTGCGAGAAGCCCGACGGCAGCTCGGCGGCCCCAGCGGTGACCCGGGCTCTGGCTTCCGCGGATTCCGCCAGCGAAAAAGCTGAAAGCCGCACCGAGCACGATCGCAACGACGTTGGTTGCGAAGAGCAGCGAAGCGCCGAGCGCATTTTGCATTTCCCCGAGCGAGATCGAAATCCCGACCGTCGCGATCGGCGGAACGAGAGCGGCGGCGATCGCGACTCCGGCGAGGGCCGAAGACAGGCCGGGTCGAGCAACGCAGTAAGCGGCGGCGATTCCGGAAGCGAGCGCCACGCCCAGATCGAGCAAAGTCGGACCGCCGCGAGAACGCAGTTCATGCGTTAAATCATTGAGGTGGTTCAGCCCGGAGGCCGCGAACCCAGCGAAGACGCCGACGATCAGCGCGGCGATGAATCCGAAGCCGATCGATCGCAGACAGTCGCGAATCAGAGCCCGGTTTCCTTGGACGAGCGCGAGGCCGGCCCCGAGCAGGGGAGTCATCAGCGGAGCGACTAACATTGCGCCAATCACAACCGCAGGGCTGTTCTGGATCAGGCCGAAGGCAGCGATGAGCGTCGACAGCGCGATCAGCGTCATGAAATCGAAATTCCAACGCGAATTGTCCTGAAGCCGCTCGACGACGGCGATTCGGGCATCGCGGTCTAACTGCGGAACGCGGAATTGAAGGAAGCGCTCGAACGCGGCGCGGATCCGCCGACCAACTGGAGTCTGATCGCGAACGACGCCGACTGCGAGCCCGCCGTCCGATTTCATCAAGCGATCGGGAATCGCGCCGAAAAGCCACTTTCTCAGGCGCGCGCCGTTCGATGCACCGATCAGGAGAAGATCGAAGTTATCCGCTTCGGCGGTGCGGCGGATTCCGGCCGAAATATCGTCGTTCAGCGTGACTCGCAACTGGACTTGATCGGATTCGAGCTCGGTCAGGCCCGCGCCACGGACCATGTCGCCCAGAATGTGCTCACCGATCGCTTCGCTGTCTTCACCGATATTCGCGTGGACCCGCAAGGCGTGAATTTCCGCCTCTTCGCCCGCAGTTCGAACGGCCAGCCGCAGGGCTTCGCGCGCGTGCGGACCGCCGCCGATCGGAATCAGCACACGACGGCAGAGATCGCCGTCCGAAGAGCCTAACCGAAGCAGAATCGTCCGGCAATTTGCTCGCTCAAAAAGCGCACGAGCCAGCTGGGCCGGACCGCGCAGGTTGCGTCGGCTTTGCTGTTTTCCAACGAGAAGCAGGCCGGGGCTCAGCTTCTCGAGATGCTTCAAAACGGCCGAAGGCGACTCCGGATCGGGCGCCGCGATTTCCAGCAGCTGCTCGCCGGGATCGAGCTCGGCGGTTTGCGCGATTGCCGCTTCGATCGCCTCGACTCCGGAACCGTGATCGATCGTGATCAGCGTTGTTTTCTCAGCTTCAAGGGCAGCGGCAAAACGCAGCCCCCAACGAACGAGGCCTGGAGCTTCTTCGGCT
The DNA here is from genome assembly GCA_047620505.1 of Verrucomicrobiales bacterium. Lineage (GTDB taxonomy): Bacteria > Verrucomicrobiota > Verrucomicrobiia > Verrucomicrobiales > DEV007 > JBLHKS01. Next base: position 13,817 of record JBLHKS010000116.1, read on the forward strand.
GTCTGGATGACGACGACCACGGACATGTCGCCGATTCTCAGGTCCTGTCCTCAAAACGCAAAACAAAAAAGCCCGCCACGCGCGAGGCGAGACGGGCTGTTGATTTTGAAAGGAAGTCGGAGTGCTTGGTTAGTTTGTGTAAGCCGTTTCCCCGTGAGTCGTGGTGTCGAGGCCCTCGGATTCATCCGCTTCCGGGGTCCGCAGGCCGCGGCAAACGATTTTTGCGATTGTCAGGGCGATGACGGAGACGACTCCGCTCCAAACGATCGTGATCACGACGCTTTTCAGCTGCGCGAAAAACTGGGCAGGAATGCCGATGAAATCCTCGGCACCCGTGACGCTTTCGCGAAGAAACAGACCGGTCAAAAGCGCGCCGACGATTCCGCCGATGCCGTGGACGCCGAAGACGTCGAGGCTGTCGTCGTAGCCGAGTTTGCGCTTGAGGGTCGTTGCCGTGAAGAAGCAGATCAGGCCGGATGCGATGCCGATGACGAGCGCGCCGAGAACCGTGGTCGAGCCCGAAGCCGGAGTGATCGCGACGAGTCCAGCAACCGCTCCAGTCGCGGCCCCAACGGCGGTGACTTTGCGGATGACGAGCCACTCGATCGCGAGCCAGGCCAGGACAGCAGCTGCTGTTGCGATTTGAGTCGTCAACATCGCGAAACCAGCGCTTTCGTTTGCTCCACCGGCGCTACCTGCGTTGAATCCGAACCAGCCGACCCAGAGAAGAGCCGCACCAATAATGACGAGCGGAACGTTGTGCGGCGGACCGGAAGTTTTGCGCTTGCCGACCATGATGCAGGCGACGAGACCGGCGATGCCAGCGTTGATGTGGACGACGGTGCCGCCCGCGAAATCGATCACGCCCATGCCATCAAACAATCCTCCGCCCCAAGCCATGTGCCAGATTGGAAGGTAGGAAAAAGTCGTCCAGATCGTGGTGAAAACCAACACGGCTGCGAATTTCATCCGTTCGGCGAAAGCGCCAACGATGAGGGCCGGGGTGATGATGATGAAGGTCATCTGAAACGTGATCCAGACGCTCTCCGGCATCGTTCCGCTGAGCGCCGAGTCCGTCAGGTGGCCGAGGAAAAGTCCGCATTTGGGGCCGTTGGCGGTGTCGAGGCTTCCCGTCGTATTGAAGAACTGGCCAAGGAATCCTTCGCCGCCGGCTGCCGAAAATACGTATCCGTAGGCGATCCAGACGATCGTCATCACCGCAGCGATCACGAAACACTGAACGAGGACGCTCAGGATGTTTTTGGATCGAACCAGACCGCCGTAAAACAGCGCGAGCCCAGGCAGCGTCATCAAAAGGACGAGCACTGTCGCGGTGAGCATCCAGGCGGTGTCGCCTGTGTCGAGTTTCGCTTCTTCTTCCTCAGCGGCTGGTTCCGCAGGGGCGACGTCGGCCGTAACCGCTGGATCGGCGGCGGTGCCGTCAGCCTGGGCAAAGAGATTTCCGCTGCTTGTAAAAAGCAACGCCAACAAGATAAACCATTTGATTGGCTTGAGTTTGGTCATGATTTGAAACGTGGTTTGTAGAAACGATTGTGGTTAACCGGATCGCCAGAACGACTCGGTCAGCAGCCCCCGATGCAGGGTTGGCGCCAGGTGCCTGGAAATTTTTTGCCGACGGGGGCGAATGGCCGTTTTTGATCACAGTTGGCGAAAATTGATCACTGTCTTGGCCTTGAAGGCGCGCCGGGGTCGGCCATCATGCGGAATGTCGATTTTCGAAATTCAGCAGCTGCTGGCTACAGTCGATCCCGTCGATGAGGAGGCTCGAAAGGCGGTGCTGACCGAGCTGCTCGAAACCGGCGCGAAAATCGGCGGAATTCTCATCCTGGTGGCGACGTTCGCGTGGCTGCGGATGCGATTTATCGCTGGAACTCGGCGTCTGCGTGGACCGCGGGAGAAACCGTGGGAGGAATCGATTGAGAAAAAATTACCGCCGCCGAGAGCCGATTAAAATGAACCTGGGAATCAAAAATCAAGGCGTCGTCGTCGTCGGTGGCGCGCAGGGAATCGGGCGGGCGATTGCAAAGGCGTTCGCGGAAGAAGGCTGCCGTGTTGGAGTCGCGGATCTCGCGCCAGGCGGCGAATTCGAGCACGAAGAAGCGGTCGACGTAACCGATTTCTCGGCGATCGAAAAAGCGGCTGGGAACTTCGCGGAGAAACTCGGGGAAGTCCGGCATGTCGTCTTCGCTGCGGGAGTCGGATCGGGAAAATTCGGGTTTCCGTTCTGGAATCTGGATCCGGCGGATTGGAATCGCGTTCTCGACGTGAATCTTCGCGGAGCTGCGAATGTCGCCCACGCGTTTGCGCCAACCCTGACGGGAAATCCGGACGGAACGCTGCTTTTTCTAACCTCGGTCGCTGGCCAGGTGGGATCCCAGACTGATCCTCCGTACAGCGCTGCGAAAGCCGGTTTGATCAACTTCATGCAGGTCGTTGCGAAGGATTTTGCGCCGTTCCGCTGCCGAGCAAACTGCATCGCGCCAGGAATGGTGAAGACGAGTTTGAACGAGTCCGTCTGGGCGGCGGGCCAGCAGCTGCTGGCGGAAGAAAAACGCCAAACCTACGAATCCTGGGCAGACGAGAAGATCAAGACGATCGCTCCGCTTGGCCGTTGGCAGGAGCCGGAAGAATTCGGTGCAGCGGCGGTGTTTCTGGCTTCAACGCTGGCCCGAAATATCACGGGTCAGACGATCAACATCGACGGCGGGCAAGTGATGCACTCGTAGCCGATCCGGATCAGGATCTCTTCGGCGGGTAGATGATAATTTCGTCGCCGAGATGCGGTCGGTTCGTATCGGCACCGTTCAGACGGAGATCGAGAAAGCCAATCGATGACTGGTTTTTGGACACGTCTTCCACGATGCCGATGATGATCACCCTGCCTTTCCGGCGCACCGCGAAATGGTTGCCCACTTTGATTCCTTTGCTCGAACCGGCGTTGGTGACCGCAAAGCCCCAGTTCCCGTTGTAGGCGATCACCTTTCCGATCGCCGGGGCGTTGGCCAGGAGTTCTGGATCAACCGTGATCGGCTTAGGAGCGGCCGAAACCGCCAAAACTCCAAAAATGGTCAGCGCTGCAAAGATTGCGAAGGCTGCTGACCGGAAATTCATGAAAACGAGCTGCTAAAAATCAAAAGAGCGGATAGCCGATCACGTCGTCACCTTCTTGAGGCTTGGGAGCGTCAGGCTTGTGGCGGACAGGGCCGATCAAGTCAGCAGTGGAGTGATCGATGTCGACTTCGTCAACTTGAACGATGCAGATGAGTTCACCGCCGCGCCGAACGGCGAATTTCTGGTCAGACACGATGTTGCGCGTGCTGCCGCCGTCGAGCACAACGAAAAGCCAATCCGCATCGTATTTTACAACTTTAGCGACGGCAGGGGCGTCGATGATCCGCTGTTCGGCCGCAGAGACTGGCTTCTTTTCCTCTAACTGGATTTGCTCGGGGCCGATCAAGAACGCCGACGAGTTGGAGCCATCTGCTTCCGGGGCGACACCGGGCTGCTGAGCCTGAGCTGGTTGAGCTGGCTGAGGCTGAATCGGAGGAGCTTTCGGCCCGCCTCCGTTGTTCAGAGACATGTCCGCGAACTGCTTGCCGATGAATTCGCGCTCTTCCCGAATCGCCGCGAGCTGACGGTCAAGATCGGCGTTTGCGCTGGAAAGTGGCTGACGCGGCGTGGCCGGCTCGATTTGAGCTGGCACAGGCGCAGGTTGATACGGAGCGGTCGGGTTTGGCTGCGGCTGGGCTGCGTAGTTCGGTTGCGGCTGGACTTGCACTGGCTGCTGATAAGCCTGCTGAGCTGTGGCCGGGCTCGGAACTCCAACGGTCGGCTGATAGCCGGGTGCAGAGGCGACGACCTGGCTTTTTTGCTGGAGCAGCAGCTGTTCCTGATCCTGGAGCATTTTATCGGCAAGGAGTCGTTCTTCCTGCCTCAGCAGAAAGCGTTCCTGGCTGTAATAAGTCTGCTTTTCGTTGACGTTAAATCCGATGATGAAGCCGAGAAGCAGCACGCAAAGCACCAGAAGCGCCCGGGTGAAAAAGAGGGAAAAGATGGGCGATCGATACTCCCTTTCAGAGGTAGCGCGCTCGCGGCGAACTTCTTTTTTGGTCTTCGGATTGGATTTTACGATACGAAACATGCCGGTGTCCTCCTGGTTGGTGGGGCGGGATTGTAGCGGGAAATCTGCAATGAGCAAAGCCGAAAATTAATCCCAGTCGAGATCGAAGCAATCCACCACTCGATCGGATTGTCGTCGAACGCTCGGATTTAACCTAAGCAGGGATCTGATCGAGAAACTTTTCTCTTTCCTGTTAGGTTCAGACTGTCCGCAGCGGATACGATGCATGGGCGGGTGCCCAATCTTCAAATGGAGCGCGAAAAGTTTCTCGAACACTACATGGAAATCCAGCGACCGCTGAGGGCTTACCTCATGGCGGCCACGGGCGATTTGCATGAGGCCGACGACCTCAGCCAGGTCGTATGGCAGGTGCTCTGGAAGAAGCTTGACCAGTTCGATGACGATCGTCCGTTCAAGGCCTGGTCCTTCGGTTTCGCCCGACTTGAAGTGCTGAAATGGCGTCAACGCAAGGCGCGCTCGCGGGAGGTGTTGTCCGAAGAAGCGCTCGAGAAACTCGCCAACACAAGCTGCGATCAGGCGGAGCAACTTTCTGCCAGGCACGGTTTTCTGCTTGATTGCATTGGTAAACTCGCGGCTCTGGCTCGCCGGGTTCTCGACCTGAAATACGGGGAAGGCTGGCGCTCCAGAGAGATTGGCGAGAAGATTAATCGCTCCGCTGAGGCAGTGGACATGATGCTTTCGCGGACCCGAAAAATTCTCCGCGAATGTGTCGAACGAAAAACGATGGAGGCCCAATGAGCGAAAATTTACAAGAGCTGACGGATGCCTGGTTCGATGGAACCGCCACTCCGGAAATGGTGGAAAAGCTCAATCGCGCGCTGGTCGAGGACGAAGAATTTCGCACTGAATTCGTCGTGACCGCGAACCTGATCGCCGAGCTTCCACAAGTGCTCTGCGGCGAAGAACCGGTGATCGAAATGCCGGTGGTTTCAACGCTGTCGAGACCCCCGTCGACCTGGCAGCTGCTGGCTTTTGCCGCCAGCATTGTGTTTATGCTCGGCGCGATGTTCTACCTGCTGCGCACCGTGACGGAAATCCGCGGGCCCGGGAATACCGCAGCCAGCCTGGAACTGGGCGAAGGTCAGGCGCAATTTGAAGGGCGGGTTTTGAACGTTGGAGATCGCTTTGATCCGCCCGGACGTCTCGTGGCCCTGGGCGAGGAAACGGTCGTGTTTCGTTACCCGGACGGAAGCCGCCTGATCCTGGAAGAGGGTGCCGCGCTGCGTCTGGAAGGGGGCGAAACCAAGAAGATGTTCCTCGAGCAAGGTGCTTTGCAGGCAGACATCAAGCCTCAGTCCGCCGGGAGCGAAGTGAGCATGGAGACCAGCAATTCGAGGGTCACAGTGCTCGGAACTCAATTCCGTTTGGCCACCGCGATCGTAGAAGACCTTCTTGAGGTCAAACACGGCAGAGTCCGCTTGGAAGAAAAGATGACTGGCGAGGAGCGGATTGCCGAACGAGGCGAGCCCTATGCGATTCCGGGAACCAAACGCAACGAATTCAAATGGGTAATCTATCCTGCGGGATCGGTACAAACGGGTCCGCCAGCCAGATCATATGAGACGCGGCGTTGGTGGTTTACGGAGGATTTCGAACCCAGCTGGATCAGCCGTATCTGGGAGATTGCTGAGCATGATTCGCAGGTCTTCGAGCCGCTCGTCAAATCAGGGAAGGACTTCGCGCTTGAATTAGCATTGAGAAAAGGTCTAACGACGACCGTGCTGAAAATGTCTCGCCCGCCTGGCACGGGTCCGCCGATTCGTATGCGTCTACGGAGGGTTGTGGGGTGGAATTCCTTTTTTATGCAATACTTCTACCAGCCGCTAGGAGAGAAGCCTTTGGATATGAATCCTTTGTGCTTGGATTATCCCGCCGGAACCGAATGGGAAACGATTTACCAACATGACGAGCCGGAGCCGCTTGTCGGGCCGGAAACTTGGAATCATGTCAGGATGGAATACATCAGATATCGGGATGGAAAGCAATGGCAGCTTGAGGTCAGGCGACATTTGAATGGCGAACACCGCTCGACAACGCGGCTCAAAATTGCCTGGACACCGGCTCTGCTTTTCGAAGTCAACTCGGGTGCCTGTTTTCTCGATCAGATATCGGTAGGCGAATTGTTTCCGAAACAGGAGGAGGCGTACTAAGCTATTATGCAGTCTTCGTTCAAATATGTTGCCCGGCGTCTTCCCGGTTCGTCGAGGAAATCTCGAAACATCTTCAAATTCCACTCGGCACGGCGCTCTCCAGAATTAAGCAGGCTAGGCATAGACTCAGAACCATGATTCTGGAGGTGCCGCGACCGAGGCGGATTGGCTAAGATGCTGAGATTAAAATCCGGAGGCATTTTTCTTTTCAAGTTAAGTTGGCGCGCGCGCAGAGATAGCCGAAATGTTCGGGTGCCGCGAAAACGACCAACTCGAAGAAGACACCAGCCACTCGGGCTCGATATCATTCATGAGGATCGAGACATTATCGTGGCCGACAAAGCGGCGGGCCTCCTGACGATCGGGACTGGCCGGGATGATGGCCGCACGGCTCACGCGGCTTTGGATGACTACGTGAGAAAGGGGAATCCCAAGTCGCGAAAGCGGATTTTCATCGTTCACCGGCTCGATCGCGATACTTCAGGCGCGATCGTTTTCGCGAAAACTGAAGAGGCAAAGATGACGCTTCAGGAAAACTGGGCCGCCGCCGAAAAGACGTACCTTGCCTTTGTTGAAGGCCATCCGGAGGAGCCTGAAGGAACGATTTCGTCTTACCTCGTCGAGAATGAATCCCGGCGAGTTTTCTCCACGACCGACTCCAAAGTTGGGAAACTCTCCCACACGAAATACAAGGTTCTGAAGACAATCGGGCAACGTACGCTCCTGGAAATCAGTCTGCTCACGGGTCGTAAGAATCAGATTCGCGTTCACCTCGCTGATCGAGGCTGGCCGATCGTTGGCGACTCAAAATACGGTCAGAAAATCCGGCACAACAAGAGGCTCGCGCTCCACTCGCACGTCCTGACATTTGACCATCCCTTCAGCGGCGAACGGCTTACTTTCACCGCGCCTGCCCCGGATACTTTCCATCGAATGGCCGGAAACCCGAAGTCTGGTTAGCGACTACACAATTTGATCGACCACGCAGCTTGGGCGGACTAATCTCAATTTCGATGAGTCAGCTCAGGTTCAACTTGGCGGTGGCGACTGCCCTGATCACGGTTGCGGGGCCGATTATGGCTCAGGATCTGGAGTATGAAGTTTTTCCGTTCCGTCCGAATTCGCAAAATGCCTTTCTGCTGCCCCGCCAAGCAATCGACCCGTTTGCAGATTCGTTTGTGGATAACATGCCGTTTCCGTCGCCGGTCGAAATTTATTCCGACGGTGCGCTGGAAACGGATGATTGGTGGGATGTTCGCGTAGGTCTCGAAGATAGGTTCAAATGGAAGGCGTTGCCCGCAGGGGTCAGGTTTCTATACCATAGGAAAACAGGTCTGCTCTACGTCGCAGCGCCGTCAGAAGTGCTTCCCGAATTGAGGGATTTCGCTCGCGATCGACTTGAGAATTCGCCTTACAACATCGATGTCCGGCATCGAGTCATCCGCGCGCCAAAGAAAAACTTGGATCAGCAGCTGCTGGCTATGGGCGACCCGGGCGTCGAGTCGGTCGTCACCCTCATTCTTCCGTCAAGATCCGGACATCGCGGGCGGATCGAGTTTGAATCGGGTGAGCCGAATACGCCTGGCTGGATTCGTGCGTCGGTCCAAACGGAACCAGAATTCATCGCGGCACCTGTCTCCCCAAGTCCTTTGACGAGCCCAGTCGATCCGTTTGCTCCAGTCGATCCTTTCGCTACCACCCTCGTTGCCGATCCTCGATACAAGACCGATCCGGTGACTCCGGACATCGAATTAGAGGGCGAAATCGAAATCGAGGCGGTTTTCGCGGATGAGGATCGGCTATTCGCGCGGAAACGGTTTTTCAGCCGGACGGCCAGTGGCGAACTTCCTCAACCGCGGGTGCTGGCGGAATCGAGCGACAAAGTTTACGTCCTGCTTCTCGATCCGATTCCGCGCCGAGTCGATCCTGATTCCCAGTTGCCGCCTGGAACGATCGAAAAGGCCCGAGAATTCTGGCGCGAACACGGGCCGTCGATCCGGGTTGAGGATGGGGAAACCAAGACTGACGACGGAACCCCGGCTGGCGTCGACGCTGATGGGATGTCGGCTGTGGTCTATCGTGTTCCACCGGGGTTCGCATCGAGCTATGTAGGGGCTCGTAGCTCCATGAATTCAGTCGATCCGTTTGCCGATCTTGAACCAATTCCGCCGACTTCAACGAGACCCAAAATGGTCGGTAAACGCCTGGAGCTGGGTGCTTTCCGCGGGACGCTGAAGGCTGGGCGGCTTGGCGAAATAAGCGAGCTCTTCAAACAACAAGGAATCTTATTCCCCGAAGGCTCCTGCGCAATCATGAACACGAAGACCGGCTCTTTGTTTATCCGCAACGGGCTAGGCGAGTTGGATTTGGTCGAGGCTTACTTGTCTCCTCGCCACTATGGGAGGTCCTTGAATTTAAAGACGCGTAGCAGCTGGATCGAAACAGGCAGCGATCAAGAAAGGACGATTCTGCAGCAGCTCAGCGTTCCCTCTAAAAGCGGCCAACGGGCGAAGGGAGAAGCCTACGGACAGGCGCGCGACAGCTTTGCACGAATGGAGTCCGATTTGGTTCTTGGCGCTGACGGGCTTACGATCGATTTTAACATTCATCAAGAGTATCGCCGATCTGATCGCCACGGAAGCCCGCTGTTTCTGGATCTTATGTTCACTCAAACTCTTTGGTCTGGATTCCCGATCGACTATCCGTTAGTTGAAATCGGCACCGGTGATCAAGCTCGGCGGTTCGGCATGCAGCTCGTGGTTGAGAAGAAAACTCGGCTCTTCAGGAAATATCGTGGCAGCTGAAAGCATCGTAGTAGAGTGTATGAATGAAAAGCCTCGCCCATCACTATGCTTTGTTACTGGGATTGGAAAGTCCGTGGAAAGTGGAATCAGTCGATC
>JBLHKS010000117.1:0-22532 GCA_047620505.1 Verrucomicrobiales bacterium
CCTCGAAAAATACTCGGATTTCGAACCCCGTCCGACGAGTTGAATCTACATCTTAACTAACACGTTGATCGAAGCTCTGCTCGAACTATATTAAAACGTTGCACTTCAAAATTGAATTCAGGTCCCCATTCCTTTGCCAATTCTATTATTTGAAGGTGATCTCCGTACTCGGCATTTGCGCTTAAATCTTCACCTGGGCATCTTCCGAAAACGGTCCATTGCCGGGAACGAGACGGATTGATTTGAGGAAGGCGAAATGGCTCATCAACGGGATTCGCTCATCTGGAAGCATAATTCCACCGAGCTCGATGTGCTCCAGTTGTTTCGAGCCCGCGACCATCTTCAATTCGTCATCCGTCAGTGCCTTGGCGCCGGTGAGGGTGAGTTGACGAAGCGTGGGCATGTCTTTGATGAGCGCGATGCCTTCGGGCGTGTCGAGGCCATCGCCGATTTGGAGGTATTCCAGCGACAGCTTCCTGAGATGTACAAGACACTGCGGCGTGGCATTTCGCGAACCGATTTCGAGGCGTTTGAGCTTGGTTAGCTTGGCCAAATGAACTGCGCCAACATCGGTGAATCTGGCGTGGGCGAGGCTGAGGCTTTCGAGATTCGGGAGGTGCTCGCAAATTAGCCGAAGGCCTTCGTCGTCGATCGAACTACCACGATGACTACAAGTTTTGAGATTGGTCCAGCCCTCAAATTTGGCGTAGGCGCGGCCTGTCATCCCGGTACCGACGAAGTTGAACTTTTCAAGGTTTGTCAACCCGGCGAGGTGCTCCATGCCCGCGTCCGTGAGTTTGCCGTTGTTGGTGATCTTCAGCAGCTTCAGGTTCGCTAGCTTGCCGAGCGGCGCGATCCAGGCGTCATTCAGTTTGGTTGCGATAATATCAAGGGTTTCCAGCGTATCGATATGGCCGAGATGCTCGAAGAAAGCGGCATCGTAGGGATTGACGTCACGATGGGCATGTGGACCTTTGTTAGGAATTCGTAGATCCACAAGAGTAAGGCTATCGAATAGAGGAATCTCGCCCCCGGCAGCCATTTTCAACTCATCGGGCGTGGTGTTGGTTTTCTCGAACGAACCTGGCGAAGTTTCGATCGCCTTGATCACCGCCAGAACGTGCGAATGGCGCGCGGCAGCAGCGAGAACGTCTGCGGAATGGTCTTTGAGCGCCTGTTGGAGCACCGAATCACTCGTGGCTGCAATTACCGCGTCAAGATCCGCCTGGGATCGGATTCCTTCCAGCGCACCGGGGTTCGCAAGGAGTTGAGAGGCGAAAGCAACGCAAGTAGCGATGTGGATTGTGAAACGATGAATCATGATGGTGGAAATGGGTTGGGGCCAGGCTACTCTCGCCCGTGAAATTCCTCCTCTTTCGGGAGTGGCGAAACAGCCCAGGTTGCGGGAAAAAAGCGCACGGTCTTTCGGGGCCGAAAACCTTCGAGCAGGATGCCGCATTGCACCTGAATCTGCACGCCGCTGCATCCGGCCTGAACAGGAACGTTTTCGATCTTTTGGATATTGCCGCCCTTGCGATCATTGACCTGATTGTAGCACTGGAGCGATTCGCGGACGACAATGATATTCCCTTTTGGAGAGGTGTTGCCCCAATCGTATTCTTTCGTCGGCCAACCTAGCGGTTTGGGATTAGTGTTAGGAAGATCTTTGAATAAGGCAGGGTCGACCGAATCGAAAAACGTGATCGTAACCAGTCGTTCCCGATCATCCACTGCGGTAACAAAGCCAGGAAGCCCACGCTCGCGAATGTGTCGGTGATGGCGCTTCATCTGGCGCCCAGTGGCGGACGCGCGACTCTCTTCGTCGAGCCAGATATTGGTGATGCGCCCCGGCCCGAACAGCGTTGCCCACGTGATATTCATCTGTACAAGTTGACCCGGCTTGATGTCGTCGATCGCGGCGAAGCTGTTCTCCTGAAACACATGGGTGTCCGCCGTGAGATCGAACACTTTCGGTTCTCCTGCCGGTTGGCCGTCTTCCTGGAGTGTGACCGTCAGTTTCTTCTCGGTGAGGTCCAGTGAGAGATCTTCCGGATTCTCCGCAACGGGAACCTCGATGCCTTCGACTTTCCAGATCTGTTTTCTACGGGCGTAGAAGCTGAAATCGTCTTCCAACCGAAAGCAGTGCGTAAAATCAACTTCTGCCGAAGCGTTCCAGTGCTTTTCCCTCTTCCGCTCAACCTTCCCGTTTCGCACCTCCCAATACCGTTCCTCCTCAGGCCGAATATAGAACCAGCCGTGAAGGTGAGTTCCAATCGGGATATCACGAAGCGCAGCCGGGGCATTATGATAATAGATGCTCCCGTAGGGCAGCATTACCGTGTCAAGCGCCTCATCCTTCCCAGCTCGACCATCCTGACGATCGACCCGGAGCCTCAAGGTTCGATTGATGTGATCATAATCGATGAGTTCCCCAGCAACATAGTGGGCGTATTCTTCCGGGGGAAACTCGCCGTCTATCGGTTCAAACCAAGGAAGACTCAAGTCCGGGTTATCGTCCGTGCGGAACTTGGGGGCATCCTCGGCATGGGCAGAAATCGCGGCCAAACACAAGGACACGCAGATCAAAAAGAGACTCGATAGCATTTTCATCAAATTTGTTCTCGGCGTTCAGGCGACGACTTCAGAAATCGTTCCAAGGCTGTCTTGAAACTGCTCAGCTTCAACACCCGTGCGTTGGATCATGGTGAGGAGCAGATTGCTCAACCTCGCATCGCTATCGATTGGCGATCCACAAATCTTGTAGTGCGCGTTCGCCTTATCGAGAGTGTAGTTGCCGATTTTTGGCAGGTTGTAGTCGAGGTGTTGACCGTGTTGGACGCCCAGCTTTCTGCCGCCCGCGTAGATCGTAGGCAAGTTAGACAAGCCGTGACTATGCCCATAAGACATGCCGCTGCCCCAGAGCACTTGAGTCGTGTCCAGCAGGGGTCCCTGTTCGTCGCTGTGTTCCTTAAGTTGATCCAGAAAATAGCCCAACTGCTCGACCAGAAACGTATCCGCCATCGTGAGACGACGAAGCTGTTCCGGGTCTCCGTTGTGGTGCGAAAGCGAGTGACGGCCCTGTGAAATGCCAATGTCAGGAATCGATCCTCCGCCTGACTCGCTGCAAATCATGCAGGTGATGACGCGGGTCATGTCCGTGCGCAAGGCGAGGATCATAAGATCATAATAGAGGCGATGAACCATCTGCACTTGGCTTTGATCCAACTTTTGGGCAAAGCGACTCGCAACGGAGTTCTCGATCTCAGGCTTCGGCACGTCGAGCCACGCATCCGCGCGTTCGGTCCGCACTTCGACTTCACGAACCGCAGTGAGGTATTCGTCGAGCTTGGTGCGATCTTCCGAACCGAGCCGCTTGTTCATCCAACTGGCGTCGCCCATGACCGCATCGAGAATACTTCCGCGACGGGCGAGACGACGACGAACGACATCTTTACCATCGCGCTCAATTCCAAACATCCGCTTGAAGATCGAACCGATATTGCGCTCAGCTGGAAGCTGAATTCCGTCACGCGACCACGCTAGCGAACTCCCTTCAATCGCAATCTCCAATGAAGGAAACCGGGTCGACTTTCCCTGAACTTCGGCGATCACTTGATCTGCCGAAACGGTGTTACGAAAGGCCCCGCCGTTGGCCGGGACTTTTTCGCCCGTGAGCCATACTTTTTCGCAATTGTGGTGGGCGTTTGATTTCGGGTGGTGGAGTCCGCTGATCGGCGTGATTTCACCGCGATGCCTTTCTAGCGGCTTCAACGTCTGAGAGAATTCGTAATCCGCGCCCGCTTGTTCGATCTGCCATGTAAGCGTGTTGACGCCGTTGGGTATATAAAGGAAGACGCTGCGTTTTTCCGGGGTCGGTTTCGGAAGACCGGGCGCGCTCATGCAATCCAGCATCGGAAGCGCGATGCTGGCGCCGATTCCGCGCAGAACGTGGCGGCGGCTGAGGCACCAATTATTTGTCTGAATATTGCTCATGATGGGGGCTATCTTTTCTGGAATAGTTCTGAAAGCACAAACGCTTCTACAATATCTCGGACTCGGTAATCGCTCTCGCGGCCGACTCTCGCAATTGCTTCCAACTCTTCGCGATCCTCAAACGTCATCGTGCGCCGCAAACCATAAATCGCCAATTTCTCGATGAACGCCTCGTTAAACCGATCCAGATCCGCCATCAGCAGCTGCTGGAATTCTTTTGCGTTTTGAAACGTCCGTCCATCCGGCAACTCGCCGCTGGCATCGACCAATGGGTCTTCCCCTGTGCCTGTTACCTGCTCGTGTGTGCGCCATTCGCCAATCGCGTTGTAATTATCGAAGGCCAATCCCAATGGGTCGATCGTCTTATGACAGGAAGCACAATTCGGATCATGCTTGTGGGCATCGAGCTTCATCCGCAGGGTCGCTTTCGGCGAGTCCACGGGATTCGGCTCAATCGGATCGACATTTGCCGGTGGCGGCGGCGGTGTTTTGCCTAGAATCGCTTCAGACAACCACGCCCCGCGATGCACGGGGCGATGCCGTGTTCCATCGGACGTGAGCGACAAGATCGCGGCCTGAGTCAACAGTCCGCCGCGGTGTTGTTCCGGCGATAGCGATACACGCTGAAATTCATCCTTAGCGATATTCGGAACGCCATAGAAACTGGCCAAACGTGGGTTTAGCATGGTCCAGTCCGAGTCGATAAACTCGCGCAGCGTCAGTCCTTGATGGAGCACTTCTCTGAAGAACTCCTGCGTCTCGCCAACCATACTATCTTCCAGATGTTGGTCGTAGTTTGGATAGATCTTTTTATCCGGCGGAAACATCCCGACTTTGCGCAGATGCAGCCACTGAGAAGCGAAGGACTCTGTGAAGCGCTCCGAACGGTCATCCGCCAACATCCGCGCCACTTGACGTTTAAGCTCAGCTTGATCGCGCAGCTTTCCTTGCTCAGCCGCCGCGAACAGTTCTGCATCCGGCATTGTGCTCCAAAGCAGATACGATAAGCGCGAGGCAATCTCCCAATCGCCCAGCGTGTGCCGATCCGAATCCGGGTCGCCCTCCGCGATAAAGAGAAAGCTCTTGGAACACAAAATCCCAATCATCGCCGTCTTGACCGCGTTCACAAACGGTTCTCCGGCTGCCATCTCGGCCTCGACGATCTTGACGTAAAAATCTAACTCGCCGTCATAGAGAGGGCGCCGAAACGCGCGCGTCGCCATCGCCCCGAGGCTGGCCCGAACCTGATCCATATTTCCCTCCTCGGTCGGCATATAGGTAATGCGCCACTGCTTTGCCTCGTCACTGATGATTGGGCCGCGCACCGACATCGAATCCAAAATCAAAACCGAATGGAGAGGCTCGCCATCGTCACTGATGATTTTCATCTGCCAAGGCAATCGCTCCTCGGCAAAACTAACAAACGGCTTGCGTCCATGACGCGCCGAGCGGTGAGTTTGATTGAGCGACCCGGCGCTGTTGCGCAGGTGCATTCCCAGACCGCGCGTTGACGGAAAATGGGCTCGAAACGTTAATGTAATAGGCTTGTCTTCGGGCGCGATCACATCCTGCTCGAACAACACGCGATCGAGATCCGGAACGTACGCTTGGAAACGCGGAGCAGCCTTGCCTTCCGCCTTGAGCCCGCTCATCGTGTAACTGAATTCGTAAACGCCGGGACCGGGGTATGGCGTATCAGCGTTCCAAGGCGCGCCGCCGTGGTGCAGGTCGCTTGCCCACAGTAGCTTTCGGACTTTATCCTGAAGTCCCTGCTTTGCCAGACGTTCGTAGTGCTCCGGTTGATGCTCAGGACTGATCGTCGCGATTCGCCTGCTGCCCTCGACGTATTCAATCGGCTTCTCCGGATACGCCTCGGCCAGCACGATCTCTGCTGCCGTTATATATTTCTCCACATGAGTTGGAGACAATGTCAGGACCGATCCGAGTCGCTCAAAACCATTCCACTCCGGATTCTCAAGCAAACCGCCCGGATCCTCCGCGTCATATTGAACACCTATCAGATCAAACATCGTGTAGACGTATTCCTCACGGGTCAGCCGATGATACGAAACGCGATCCCGCTGCGCCATCCGCGCCGACTCGCCTTCTTTAATTCGTGCCGCCAGCCACTCCACGACGGCGGCTCCTTCATCCGCGCTTGGTAGGTTCTCCTCGTCCACCGGCGGCATTTCGCCCGAGCTGATTCGCTCCATCACCTCGGCCCAGAGGGTCGTGTCTTCGAAACCGATCCTCTGCGAAAGTTGATCGATCCGAAGATCGCCCTTCTGCTTCTTTTCGCCATGGCAGCGGAGGCAATGTTGTTCGAGAAATGGCTGGAGATCCTTCCCGAAATCAGGCTCCGCGGCTGCGATTCCTGCATGAAACAGGGAAGCAAAAAGAGAGAGTGAAAGGAAGCTGCGAATCATGATCGTCGTGGAGGAAAGCGAGGCGGGTTTTAGCAGGATGTCTTGGCTGTCGGATTCGTGGACAAATAGGTGATTTCTTTTCGCCGTAAAAGACGAAACGCGAAAGGGTTCCTGAAGAGCCGGTTGATCTCGGACGTATTCAAGCCATTTTGTCGCATGGCGAATCTCGTTCTCAATCACATCGAACCCGACTTGGTGACCCGACTGGAGCAGCGGGCCACGAGCCATGGTGTCTCTCCCGAGCAGGAGCATCTCAACATTCTTCGCCAGTCCCTAAAATTCGAGACCGAGGGGACTGATCAAAACAAATTTCAGGTACTGAGAGAACTGCTCTTCGATATGCCCGATGCGGGGGTGGACGCGGATTTCGAACGGGATCAAGAATTGCCTCGAGAACTGGATTTGTCATGAACGGCTACCTCCTCGACACCAACGTTCTTTCGGAACTGCGCAAAGGTGGTCGAGCGGATGAACGAGTTCGCAAATGCGTTGCCGGATTGCCTTCGGATCAGCTCTATCTGAGCGTGATCGTCCTCGCGGAAATCCGGAAAGGAATCGCTGGAATCCGATCTCGAGATCCTCAGCAGGCAATCCATCTGGAGACATGGCGAGCGCGTCTCGAAAGTGAATACGACTTCCTCGGGCGTCTGCTCACGGTCGATGCTGAAGTTGCCCGGGCGTGGGGGGATTTGCAGGGTGTTCGACCGGTCTCGATCATGGACGGATTTCTGGCTGCAACCGCTCTGGTTCGGGATTTGACGATCGTGACTCGGAACGAATCCGATTTCAGCGGACTGGGAGTCGGAATTCTCAATCCCTTTGCTTCTTAAGAAGCTCTGCCAAATGCGGCGGAGAATCGGGTCAATCCGATCAGAATGTTTGTCCACGATTCACCGATTCACAGCATCTGGTCTTGCCCGCCGATTTCCATCCTGACATGAAACTGCATTCTCACCCGATTCTCCTGTTCTCGCTTCTCCTCTCCTCGGTTTCCCAAGCGCAGATCGAAGCAGCCGACATCGACGTCTCCAACTCCGCGATCTTCCGCGAGGCCAAATCCGAGCCAGCAGCTGCTGAGACCATCGCGGGGCTCATCGCGCCGGCGGCGAATGAATTCGAGCGGGTCAGCTGGACGTTCACGACCTCGCAGGCGGAGCAACGAAGCCGCAGCACTTGGCATTTTCGGATCGCGTTCAAAGACACCAGATCGCTCGGCGGGATGACGGCGGCGGTGCAGAATGCGGAGGAGGTTTCGGTGCGGGTGCTGAAGGCCGACGCGCCGTTTCCGGGTGACCCGGCGGTCGCGGATCAGTGGACGGAGTTTCCGGCCACGCAGGCGGCGGAGACGGTCGACTGTGTGTTTCCGCCGAACTTCGAGACGCGGGCGATTCTGATTTCCGATGCGCGGCGGAGCGGACAGGCGAATCTGCGGGGGCTGAGATTTCACTCGGAGCGTCGGCACAGAATCACAGGTAGCGCGATCGCGCAGGGCGAGCAGACGGAATATGGCGACGACGCCTCGAACTTGCTCGTCGGGAAAACGTGGCGGAACGCAGGGATGGAGCCGAATTCGGATGAGGTCGCGCGATCGCTGGTCACGAAGCAGTTTCCGTCGTGGGCTAACCTCGTTTGGAATGAACCGCAGACCGTTTCGATGGTTCGCATTCGTTCAAGCGCGGAGACCTTCGAGCTTCGCGAGTTCATTGGCGAGCCCGGCCAAAATCCCGCGCTGGCTCCAGCAGCTGCTTGGCGAGTGGTTAACGTCGAACCCGTGAAACTGCCCCTCTGGCGCAGCCGGCATTTGCAGGAGGTGACCTACCATTTCGAGACGCCTAAATCGGTCCGCGCGCTGCAATTTCACGTGACCAAGGTGGACTCCGACAGTCGCAACTCCTCGATTCTGGAGATTCAGGATTTCGGGGTCTTCCGCGATCTCGGCGACGGCGAAGCGGCTCCAGCGGCCCAGCAGCTGCTGCGTTCGAGCCCGCTGCCGCCTGCTCAATTTCCGTGGGCAACGGACATCGATTCGGAGCCTGCCATGGTCGTCAACACGCCGGATGGTCGACGTGTCAGGAACCTCTTCGCGCAGGTCCCGACTCCGGCCGGCGAGCACGTCGCGAGTTGGGATTTGAAGGATTCAGCGGGCGTGCCAGTCGCGCCGGGCGTCTATCATTGGGAGGCGATTTACGGCCCGGAGCCGCGCCTGATTTATCAGATGACGCCCTACCCAAATACATGGGCACACTCGGCGCACAGTTCGCCGTGGCAGGGCGACGACACTGATGGCTGGCTTTCGAATCACGGCAGAGTCCAAGCGGTCTGTGCCGTTGGCGACCACGTATTCATCGGCCAGAATGGTTCCGAAGGCGGACACGCGCTGATCGAGGTGACGAATTCGGGTAGCAAAATCTGGGGATCGAGCGCGACCGCGGACACTCTCTTCACGGATGGCGAAACGTTGTTCAACCACGGCAAATGGCGAAAAAACGTCAGCCGTTTCGATCCGGAAACGAAAAAGCTCGAACCGATTTTCGGAACGGAAGAGAATCCGGCCCGGAAGGGCGAGGTCGTTGGTTTGGCGGCTCGCAAGGGCAAAATCTACGTGGCGTTTCACGCGCCCGTTCCTTACCTTGAAGTTGCGACCGGAGAGAACCGAGTCGCGATCGAGCACTGCCTGCCGAAGCTGCGCGAGGAGATCAACGGAGATCAAAATCAGGGGATCGAGGGCCGTCCGCAGTGGGATTTCATGAGCCATTTCCGACTAACGGATTGGGTTAACGGTAGCGATGGCAACGGCGGTCTTCTGTGGATTCCGAGCACAAAAGGGAAGGGCCGGGCGCAGCACATCTTGCTCGCGTTCACCGAGCCGACTCCGCTTGGGAGTCTCGTTTTCCCGCCTTACGTAGCGCCGGAGGGCGTGGCGATGAAGGCTTATGTATTGAAGGCAGAAGCGACGTTTCCGCCGAAGCTCGATGCGGCCGATGACTGGACGGAAATCCCGCTCGGCGAGGTCGGTCCATGGAATTGCGTGGCGCTGCCGGAGCAGACAAAAACTCGCGCGTTGCGTCTGACATTCGCAAAACCGGGCGGCGAGTTGGACGCGTTGCTCGACGGCGTTGCTTTGGGCGATTCGCCTCCGGAACCGGATCTCGGGTTTCCGGGCTCAGGAAAGAAGAAAGGTGCGCCGGGGCTCAGCGTTGGCGGAAGTGCTGATTGGCAAGCGCATCTTGACGGAATGCGAATTCTCCGTCGCCGTTTTGCGGATGTTAGTGCGACGGCGACGATTCGCGTCAGCTCAGGCGAATACGTCGCGGAAACCGGCGAGTGGGACGCACAACGCGAGACGGTGCTCGACGAAACCCAACCCGCGACGCTGGTGATGGAGTGGGATGATCCTCAGAATTTGCGAGGACTCTCGCTCAAGGAAGTCGATGGCGAGGAAGCTCGGATCGACGTTTTCACAGGACCGGCCGACGCCGAAATCAATCTGGCTGGCGACGAAAACTGGCGGGAGGTCGCGGTCTACAATCAGGAACGCCGGTTCCTCTATTTTCCGGATCGGCGCAACAACGCCGACGCGATTTACATCGATGGCGTGGCCGATTTCGGCGCGAATTACGAGACTCGCGCGGTGCGAATCCGGGTCGTTTCTCAATGGAAAGAGCAGACTGGCCGACAGTGGGGAATTCGCCGCGATCGCGGCGGTAGCGAGGTTGATCTGAAGCGTTGCCGGATCTACGGAATCGCCGCGCTACGGCATCTCGGCGGCGAGCCGGAGAAGAGCGCGATCGGCGTTCAGCGCATCGAAGTTCGCGACGCGACGAGCGGGCAGCTGCTGGAGGATCGCCCGTCGAGCGTGACCGCCGAGATTGCATTTTCGCCTGACGGTCAGTTGCATGGAATCGTCGGCGATGCGGTCGTCAGGCTGGACGATGGCGCGGTTGTCGTGGGCGGGCTGGTGAACCCGCGGTGCTTGCAAATTTCGTCGGCGGGCGAGTTCTTCGTCTACGATCATGGCGAGCAGAATCGTCAGGTGAAGGTCTTCGATTCGGCTGGCAAGTTTCAGCGGACAATTGGGAAGGCGGGACGCCGCGTCGCCGGTCCGTGGGATCCGGAGTTTCTCGAAGACATCAACGAGATGACGATCGATTCCGACGGCAATCTCTGGCTCGTTTACGAACACGACAACCCGCGCCGCATCATCAAATTCAGCGCCGCTGGCGAGTTTCTGGCTGAGTTTTATGGGAACACAAATTATGGCGGCGGTGGGATTGTCGATCCTTGGGATCCCACGCGGATGTACTACCGCGACATGGTCTTTAAGCTGGATCCCGACACCGGCGAAAGTCGCCTTGTCGCACTGATGTCGGCCGACCACGACGATTCCAGCGATCAATCGAAACGACGAATCCGTTGGCTGACGGAGCCGATCGTTCTCAACGATCAACGGTACATCGTGACCGCGCCGTTTTACGTGAATCCGAATCAGGAAGTCGGCGTGATCCATCTTTTCGATGAGGAGAGCATGACGGTCAGGATGTGCGCGGCAGTCGGGCGGGCGTCGAGTTTTCCGCCGCTGCAGCGCCCTGACATGATCGCCAAAACCGGCGGCAATCCGCTTGGCGGGTATCGATTTGTCTGGAACGATTTGAGTCAGGACGGCGAGGTCGATGTGGACGAAGTCGAGTTCACAAAGCTGGATGAAGAGCGCCTCACCGTCGGTCGGTTCGATGAAGGATTGGGGATCATGTCAGGAAATCTCCGCTGGGCGCCGGAGCGTTTTCTCGACGATGGGACGCCGATTCTCGCCGAGCAGCTGCTGGACTTCTCCGCCGACTTCAAACTTGCCAACGGCAACTATTTTCGTTATGCGCAGGAGGCCAACGAAGTGGTCGATCCGGAAGGGAAGCTGATCTGGAGTTACCCGGCGAAGCAGGGCATGAGCGGACTCTTCGTGCCGCCATATCAGCCGGGCGTGGCTGATGTTCAATACGGAATCAAGGGGCACGGCAGCGCGACGGCGGGCGATCTGGGCGACTTCGTGGTGACGTTCGCGAACAACGGTCAGGCGAATGTCTGGACGGCTGACGGCCTGCTCGCCGCGCGCCTGACACGACACCAAAATGACCCCACGCGGAAGACGTTCTGGAAGATGGATCACGCTCGCGGAACCGACGTGACCGGCATCACGTGGGGGCAGGAGCATTTCTTCAACTACTTCAGTCAGAGCGTCGCGGACGGGCGGCACTTCATGGTCGGCGGCCACCTGTCGGTGAGTCTGTTCGAGGTGCTCGGCCTCAATGAATTCAAGCGCGTTCGCGGCACGATCGAGGTGACTCCCGAGTTGCTTGTGGAGACGAGTGTGTGGGACGCAAACCGGATTGAAACCGAGCAGTTCGCCGCCCCTGCCATTGCCACATCTTTTGAGGCGACGGTCACGATTGACGGCGAGAATCCGCCCGCGGAATATCGCGCAACGGCGCTGGAGATCGAGGATCTGGCGGAGTTGATGATCGCCCACGACGACGAAAATCTCTACCTGTTCTGGCGCGCGCAGGGAGCTGCCGGGCCGCTAAAAAACACCGGCACCGAGTTTCAACGCGCCTTCAAAACGGGCGGTGGAGTCGATATAAAGCTCGGCCTCGACCCAGCAGCTGCTGCGGATCGTCGCCAGCCGGTTGCGGGCGATGTGCGGGTGATCCTGACCCAGTTCAATGATAAGCCGACCGCGGTTCTCTATCGCCCGGTCGCCGCCGCAAAGACAGCTCCGTGGGAAACCACGACTGCGGCTGGCGGAACGACGTCGTTTGATGAAGTGATGATTCTGCGTGGCGTCGAAATGAAGGTGGAGGAGTCGACCAATGGTTACCGGCTCGAAGCCGCCGTGCCGTGGAAGGCTCTCGGCCTAACGAAAGCGCCAACGGGGCGGCTCCGCTTCGATTGGTCGGTGCTTTCGACCGAGACCGGAAACCAGACAATCGGCCGCCGGTCGTGGGCTAACGAACTCGCCGTTGGCGTAACCGATGAACCGACCGAAGCGCGGTTGAATCCGGGACTCTGGGGATGGCTGGAGCTTCAATCCCTCGATGGAGCTGCGGGCGCGCCGAGTCTGGATGGGGCGTTGGACAAGAAGAAAGGGACCGCAGATCTGGACAGTTTAATCGACGGATTGTGAAAAATCTCGCGCAGAGCCGCAGAGGCGCGGAGTTTTAGTCCACGAATTCGCTCCCAGCGACATTAGATTAAAGGCATGAGCGATCTTGAGACCAGAGACCGAGTTTTGAAAACCGCGCTGGCGTGTCAGCCGGCGCTGACGGCTTATGCGTATTCGATGCTGTCCGACTACCCGGCTGCTCAGGATGTTGTGCAGAACGCCTTTGTCGTTGTCGCCCGCAAATACGGCGATTTTGAAGAGGGCACGTCGATTCTCGCTTGGTGCCGCGCGATCGTTCGGCTTCAGGTTCTGAACTACATTCGCAAAAACCGGCGCGAGCAGCTGCTGGAGGATCGGGTGTTGCAGGATGCGATGGAGGCGGCGTTCTCGACGCATCAAACGAGCCCGGATTCACCGGCGCGATTCGATTTCCTGCGGGAATGCCTGAGCAAACTTTCGCAGCGTGGACGCGAAATGATCCGGCTACGCTATGAAGAGGAATCCGGTTATAGCGAAATCGGTTCCGCGCTCAACATGAAGCTTGAGGCGGTGCGCAAGAGCCTGTTTCGCACCAAACAACAGCTCGCTGACTGCGTTCGCCTGCGCATGAGCCGGGAGCCGCTTTCATGAATCACTCGACCGATGACGCATACGATCGGTTAGCGCTGCTGACCGAAGGGCAGCTACTTGGCGAGCTGTCCGCGGAAGAGAAACTGGAGCTGGCCGAAATGCTGGACAGTTCAGAAGGCTCCCAGCGACGGTTTGTTGAATTGGCCGGGTTTGAAACGGTGTTGGCGGAAGTGCATCGGGCGCCGGTCGCCGAGTTTTCGATCGCGAAACACGATCGCGCAAGATGGCTGGCGAACGCAGCGAAGACGGCGCCGTGGCTCGTGGCCGCGGCCTGCTTGGTGATTGCGTTCTGGCCGCGACCGAACCTCGACAACGACAGCGCGCCCATCGCCGCCGTGGAGGATCGACCCGCTCTCTCCGGAGCAACGGCTTTGTTAGTCAACGAAGCGAACGCCACCTTCGCGCCGTCACGCGAGCCGGGAGAGTTAGCGTTCGATCGCGGGAGCTACAACTTACTTGGAGGAATGCTTCATCTGCGCTTTTCGAGCGGCGCTGAGTTGGCGATCGAGGGACCGGCCAAATTCGAGATCGTCGACGCGATGGCAAGCCGACTCGAATTTGGGAACGTGCGCGCCATCGTCCCGCCCGCGGCGACGGGTTTCACGATTGAAACGGAGCAAGCGAACTACGAAGATGTCAGCACGGAATTCGGACTTCGTGTGGAGCCCTCAAACGGCATGGAGACGATGCTCGTTTTCGATGGCGAAGTGAACATTCGGCGTCCGGATTCCAATGAGCTGCTCCTCAGCCTGACGGACGGCGCGGCCTTTCAGTATGAGGGCGGTTTGCCGGTCGAGCTGCCTCGGGTAGACCCTGACAGTTTCCCCAACCCGGGTGCCTTCGGCCATCGGCGCTGGGCTTCGCGAAAAGAGGCGAGATTGGAGGATCCCAGCTTGCTCGCACTCTTCTCGTTCGAGCAAGATCCGCAGGCGCCAACGACGCTCCGTAATCTCCAGCAGCTGCCGGGATCGAGATCGGTCTCCGACGCCAAAATTCACGGCGCCCGTTGGGTCTCAGGTCGCTGGGCAGGCAAGGAGGCTCTGCTGTTCGATAGCCGCAATGAGTTCGCGGAACTGGAGATTGACGGCGAGTTAAGCGAGTTCACGATTGCGGCGTGGGTCTTCGTAGACAGGCTGGACAACCCGCTGAACGCCATCCTCAATTCAAACGGTTGGGAAAGCGGCCGTATCCACTTTCAGATCATGCGGCAAGGCAATCCTTACACGGATATTTTTGAAGTTAAGGGGCGCGACAAACGTAATTTCGGTGTGGTTCCCACGGGAGAGTGGACTCATATGGTCGCCACGTTTTCGGTGTCGGCTAGAGCGACTCGCGTGTATGTGGCCGGGAGGTTGGCTTTCGAAGCTGCGATGGGCGAAGGGGAGCGGATTCAACCGGGCGTTTGCCGAATCGGAAACTGGTTAGCGGCGGGACCGAACGCGTCGGCGGGATCACTTCAGTACGTCCCCGAGCGTTCGTTCAACGGCAAGATCGACGAGCTGGCGATCTGGAGCCGCGCCCTGAGTGAAGCAGAGATTGAAGCCGAATTGGACTTAGGCCGACCCGGTAATTTGAGGAAACGCAAATAGCCGACTTCGCTGCACGACGGTCTCCTGAGGTGCTGCAATCAAGCTCGGATTTTTCCCGGACGATCGACTTGGATCCCACGCTACCGAAGCTATGGGAACTCGTCGAAGTTCAAATTATCCTTCGATAAAATGAACTCTTCGGTGTCCGTCTCAGGGGCGTAACTCCCTCAGGGTGAGCTGGAGTTCAGAAAACCCGTTCACGATATCAAATTTCAGTTCTGTGAAATGAGACTAGTTAATTGAACTGTTTGGGCTCACGTTCCTCGGCCCATCAAGCGGCCATAATAACTCAACCAACTGAAATTTCCATGAAATCCCCCACCAATGAAACCATGTCCGCTTTTGAGAAAGCGGACATGGTTTCGGGTATCGCACACTTAATCGTGAAGTTGTCAAGGATGGATCATTTTGACCTGCGAGATCGTTTAGGCGCAGTTCGACGAAGCACGCAATCACCCCTTCTGTAGGCTTGAATGACGCAAATGACGCAAGTTCGACAACTATTTTGGACGGGGTTCCCACCGTTGTTTCAGCTTTTGAAACGCGTTTCCCCTGTAATCAGAAGGCAGTGACACAATCTCCCTGAGCTTGTGCTCGCTAAAGTGCCTGAGATCAGAGCGGCTCTGGAGAGATCGGAGAAACTCCAAGGCTTCAGAGGGCAATTGGAGGAGTCGAAGGTACTGCCTAATCCTACCGAGCGTAAGATCTTGCGCGACAGCAAGGTCCGAGACTGTAAACAGACGCGACGATTCGAGAAATTTCCTCCATTCGAATGCATTGATTACCGGATTGCGATCTCGACCCGCATCTAGAAAACGGGACGCGAGATCCAATTCCTTTGAGAGTCGCGACGAAAACGGACGAACGAGCAAAGCAGCCCCTTCCCAACCATCCGAATTGATCAGAAACTGAAATCTTTGGTCAAAGTGAGTTCGCAATCCACTCACGCCCGGGCCGCCACTCTTATGACAAGGGGTTACGGGAGTGCGATTCGATGTTGTTACAACATCAGGCACAACATGGCTGGCGATGTCCTCGACGTTGATTAGCGTCAGATTGAACTTCTCGGTGCTCGCGAATCGTCCTCAAATGAGCTACCATGAGCGCGAAGCTGAACGGCTTGCAGCATGCGCCTCACTCCCATCTGCGAAGAACACCTCTACGGACGAGTTTTCGACTTTGAAGACTCTCGACGCCTTTTGGCGTGGAGTAGCTGCGGTGGCCCATCGGTCACAAATTTCACCGAAAATCCAGACACAACGCTGAGGTACTGGGTGAAGCTTTTATGCACGGCTGACGATCTTTGGCCCCTTGAGGAGGACGATTTCCAGAGAGATTCAGTCCAGCTTCGCCTAATGAGTGCGGCTTCGGAAATGAGGGGTTCGTCACAGGTTGAAGAAGAGTTCAAGCGCGCACGCTTTGGGGCGTGGAAGCTTATTGTGCAACAGGCCGAGCGACGACTTCTATCGACGGATAACCCAACTGCGATTCCTTTCGAAAAGAAAGACGCAACCTGCCGTGCGAGAAGCATCGTGGAGAATCGTCCCTTGTTGAATCAAGGGCAATTAGTTTGGCAATCCATCAACGAAGGCGATTCCGTTCTCTCGGAGCAAATAGCGAAGCAACTTGAGCGGAAAACAAAGAGTCCAGCGAATCGAATCGCACTGCTCACCGGGCAGCTTTGGGTTGATCCGGACTACCCTTTGTGGCTGATGCGGGCAGACCCGGCTTGGCGAGTGGTGGAAGCATTTAACTCAGAATTCGCCGACACACCTGAAGTAACAGAGGAAAACTTCAACCGAATCAAGCAAAGCTCATTGAAAAGTTATCCACAGGCACCTATAGTGGGGCTGTCTCAATTTCGGGATCTAAAGAAGACTGATTCGATGGACAGGTTTACGGGATACGAATTGTCGAGATCATTTCAGAGCGTCGCAAGAACGCTACCTGTTCCGCCGCTACCCGGCTTCGATCTCCCAAGCGAAAAGTCAAATATATAGGTCTGCGGACCCCGTATATCCTTTTTGGGTTGCACCCCCATGTAACTTTGGGGCATGAAAGAAAATGATATCGCCGATGGCCAACGCCATCCTCAAACAACAACAGCGCCGGTAGTTGTCCCCAAACCGGATGAACTGAACAACAACTCCGGCCCGCGGCCGGAGTGGATCCGATTGCCAAAATCCGGCAAAAGGTGCCCGTATACCGGATTGGCCCGCGCGGCGCTGAATTCCCTTATTCTCCCGCCCGGAGCGGTTGTGGAGTCAGTCGTCCTTCGTCAAAAGGGCGCAACGCGCGGAATCCGACTCATTCGATACATCAGCCTGTTGGCTTACCTCAACGAAGAAGCGGCCCGCCAGCACAACGATGAGCAATCATCTGGTGAAGCCGAGTCTGAGGGCGTTTGAATTCCGTATCGAACCAGAAGCAGAGTCTGGGAATAGCCTCCTGCCTCCATCCGCTTGAGCATACGACGGATCAGTTACTCCAGGAGAAGTTCCGCCTGAAGAGCCCAAAGCGACCACGGCCTGCCCAGCGCAAGCAATCACACACACGGCGATCCGCCAATGCCTACTATAAGGTCATATAATCAGTATTTATTTAACATCATGTTTGATACCGTGCGATTTCGGCTGACCCAGCCACTGCCTCTTCTTCGTCCATTCCATCTCGATTCCACGAACTTGGGCCCTCCATGGAGTTCTGTCCAAAGCCTTGGGACTATCCAATCAGATCCTGGCGACCCCTCATCTTTCGTCAGAGCTTCGGGACATCTCCATACTCACTCGCGATCAGGCATACGTCTCTTCATTTACGACAATCGAGTCCACTGGGGTGAGCTTTCGCTTCCTCGTCTTCTTCACCCCAACAACTCCTATTTGATGCTCGATCAGAGTCACACCGATCAGGCCATTCGCCAACTCGAACTCACTCTAGAGTCCTTGGTCGAATCGGCTGTTAGTCCGTCCCATTTCTTTTTATTCACGCGTATCGATCTTGCACTACAAATCAGGCTCGGAGTCCCAGTCAGCGATTTTCTTCACACCGCTCAACACTTGAGGCACAGGCGGGTGAGAAAGGGATACCAGAGCCACCGCGAATCCGCCCAAATGACTGGGGTAACTATCGGGAAGCGTACCGGATCCTTGCGGATACAATTCTACGATAAGGGGAGGCAGATGAAATGTGCCCCGAACAATGTTTTGAGAATTGAGATCACGCTGACGAAAGGCTTGCTCAAAGAGCTTCTTGGCCCTCAATCTGATCAATTCCCCAGAGCCTTGGATCATTCCCGTGCCTACTCAGCATTTCGTTCAGTCATCCTCGATTTCAACACGTCGCGCACGGAAGTTACATCGATCGAATCAAAGACCGATTACTGGGGCGCCCTGCTTACGCTCACGAACGAAAACGGTTTGCGATTCCCCGATGGGCGAACTCCTACAGAAGTCCTCCAGACTGTCTACGGTCTCCAAACGGCTCGAAAATACATCCGTCAAGCGACTGAAAACACCTTCAAATCTATTGACGTAGATTTCGCCACCGAATTTCCTG
The DNA here is from genome assembly GCA_047620505.1 of Verrucomicrobiales bacterium. Lineage (GTDB taxonomy): Bacteria > Verrucomicrobiota > Verrucomicrobiia > Verrucomicrobiales > DEV007 > JBLHKS01. The sequence continues at coordinate 18,348 of JBLHKS010000117.1, forward strand.
AAGAGTGGCCTCCGCCAAACCTGGTTGAATTTATCCCAAATGAATTGGATTCCTATTCGGTGGCTCAACAGGTTAGCAGACGCAGGGTGATTCCAAACAATTAAGCTGTTTCGGCCCCTACTTCAATCCCCCCCCTCGACCGGGTTCCTGCCTTTCATTTGGGATGATCGGTAGCCTCCAGGATCATCCCAAATTTCAAAGGGTTTCCAAAATTCATTTCCCTCCGAAGCCGGTGAGCACAGCGAACCGAGTGGAGGAGGAAATGAAGGTTGGTTTTAGCCGAACTCCCCACAGTGACCTACGGCTCGCCGGTGAACACCGTGCGAGCGAAGCGAGCGATGGTGTTCACTTTCGAACTGTGGCAGGTGAGGCCCTCGAAGAGGCCTGGCATCCTTGAATCTTGATATCCGATCGAATTCGAGTGATTTGACTGAACTACCTTTCTCCTCAAGCCGAAGTCCGACCTGTCCCGGACTTTCCGGAACAGGTCGCAGCTCTTGGATTTAGATCATACTTTCCGGGCTTCGGTGCCTGTTGATTGGAGATCTCCAGTCCTGCTGGCCACCACCATTGCATCCCTCAAGACCTCTCTGACCACATGGAAACAGGCGTTCCTCCGCTCCCTTGTGTTGTCGGCCTCCATGATACCGTTGATCGCTCCCTGCAAGGCTAACAACATCAGCTGGCAGGCCTCGTCAGCCGTTTCCACCTGCCGAGGCGTATCCTTGACCTTGTCGAGTTTGGTTTGAACGCATTCGGCGTCCAGGTAGCCGTTCTCCCACAAGGCGTCAGGAACTTCCTCACCGTTCAGAAGAACCGCAGGGCACCTTTCTACACCGTTGTCCAAAGATGAAACCTCGTCGATCGATTCAGTATTGGCTTGTTCTGCGTCGGTCTCGACGTCAGCCGGAGAATCAATTGTCGTGGCTTTTTGCTGTTTCTCAGAGGGGACCTCAACGAAGTCCGCTCGAATCTCGTTGTTCGCTGCTGGTTCTTGAGAACGCTTTCTCCACTCTGTGACCTTTTTACTTATCACCTTTGCCGTGATTGGTCCGCTGCTGGTAGCATCAGCAACGGTCACGACTTCTTCCCAAACAGCCTGACGGTCGTCGTCAGACTCAAGTTTAAGGAGTTCACGAACCTGGCCTTCATTTGTCGGCAGAAGATTTTTGGCTCCAATTGGAGCCATTTTCTTCACTGCCTCATGACCCCTTATCAATCGGTCTGCGTGAGGGCGACTCAGTAAAAACGTGGCCCTGCAGAACTCGCTCCATCTCTTATAGTCTCCACGGTAGAGTTTTCGGTCTCGTATCTCCTTCAGTGCCTCGCCGACCCTCAGAAACGCTCCCATTTCGTTGTCGACCGTCCGCTTGAGCGTCTTATATCTCCCGTGTTCCTCGGTAGTTAACGGCGCGATTTCGCCGTCGTTTTTTGATTGGTTCAAAATATCTTATCAGGTAACGACCCTGAACTTGATCCGTTGACTGGCGCAACGACCGGGATGGCTTCAAAGGTTGAGCATCCGCGTGCAGGGTCTTTCAAAAATTCCAGTTATCCCCTTATCCCCAGTGCGGTCTTGGCCCTTGTTGCCATATACCGCTTTAAACCCATTCTGCCTGCTGCCTCTCCGCTGAAGCGGGTGCAGAATTCTCTATTAGCTCATTTCCGCTCCTGCGTCAAATCCTGGCCGTTGCAACCTGACAATATTCCCGCGCCGCCCTTGGCCGGAAGCATCGTCAGACAAGCCGAATATCGAGCGACCGGGCAGCCTTTGGGTCACGTTGCTTCATTGCCCCTTTAATATCTCTTCTTAGACGATTCCGAGCCACCTGGGGCACGTTGATGGCTGCGGTTGACTCGCCCCAGTGAGGAACTTGGGACCAGCCTCATTGACGAGCCTTGGGTTGGTTCTGGGGGCGGAACCGAAGTGCATTTTGAAAGTGCAGTTCGCAAATCCTCGGGGTCTATCCTGCCTACCGCATTCGGTGGAGCTGCAATTTCCAGAATCGCACGGGCGTCACTGAAATGTAACCAGGGTTCCCCATCGGACTCCAAGGTCCGGATAAAGCGCCTGAGCGATCCGCATCAGGGTGTCCGCTCGATGGAAGCTCCAAAGGGTCAGTCGCCCGCGCCCGAGGCCAACGCTCGGCCCAGGCGCACGATTCCGGGCGTAGTGATCACGATTTCTTGTTCTTGGCCGGGCAGGTCGAACACTTTGAGGTGATGAAGATGAGGATCGGCCGCCGCAAGTTCTTCAACGGCTGAGACCACATCGATGGAGTTGACGCGTTTCTGGTCAGTCGGCGGTTGCTGGCTGACGACCCATTGTAAGTCGGGTTTTTCCAGATCGATCCGGCTCTGTTCGATGCAGGAATGCAACCAGGTCGCGGCGTTTTTTCGAAACGGTCCAAAGGACATGTCGTTCTCGCCGAGATGATAGAACACGCCTGCAAGATTCACAGCGTGTCCCTTCTCCTCCAGTTCGTCGATCGACTCCTTGATAAAGGAAATGAACTTCGGATAAAGATTGCGCGACCTGGCCATGCTGCCTTCCGGAGTCCAGTCGACAATTTGAGAGCCACTATGCGTGAACTTGGCGATAGCGATGTTCTCCACTTCCGCCTCTTGCAGAGCCTTCCCAAAGCTCAACTCCGGGCCAAACGTGTCGTATGCACCGGCAGGGCCAAGCGGCTCCCACCCATCGGAGGTCTTGAAGCTTCCGCCCACGTCATATCTGTAGGCAATGGTGTGATTGTCTTTCAGCAACGAGGCGTCGACATCACCCGCCAGATCCTGAACGAAGGCGCGCTCTCCTTCCATGTTTCGGTGCCCGGCGAGGACGAAGAGATTCACGGCAGTGTTTTTGGGGTAGGGCCACGCCTGGAGAGGGCGCGACTGTCCGGTTTCTTTTCCAATGGTCCGCAAGTAAGCCTCCGCGTAGTTCACGCCGTGCTCCAGTTGGCCAAGGGTTCCGTAATGATAATGCAGGCCCACCGGACGTCCGATTTCGACGCCAACGTGAGCGGTCGGAATGTACTCGGCAAGAGGATCGTCTTCGGTGACCGCCCGTTGTCCCTTGCTGATGGCGTACATGCGAGGCCGCAAATCCATGCCCCAAATCGTCTTGGTGCAGAGTTCGCCGATGTAGAACTTTAAATCTGGCGTTTCAAGATCGCGACGCCAGCTGGCGAGGAAGTTCTTCAGATTCGCACCGTAGGACTCCATGTAACCTTCGTTGAACATGTCGTTCTCGCCCTGGTGCCACATGAAGCCCTCGATGCGGTGTGGAATTTCACGCTCCTCCAGATCGGCCAGCGCTGACCTGACAGTCTCGAGGGCCAGAGGATACATCTTGAACCCGCTCGGTTCGTCCGGATTCCAGTCCCCGCCCAGGTGAGTGCCGCCCGCTGCCACTTTGATGATGGCGATGGGAGCCTCAACCGCTCCGGAGACGCGCCGGGCGAAGCTCAACTCAGGCCCGACCACGTTGTTGACCGGTTGCAGGTCGACCCAGCCTTCCGAGCGCAGCTTGTTCTCGCGACCGATGCAGTAGGAAAACTTCACTTCCGGTTGTGGCGTTTCCAGCCCGGCAAACGGCGGGAAGCGTTTGATGTCTTCTACCTTCGAGTCAGATCCCACCATATTGGATTGACCAGCGAAGATGAAGACCCGAACCACATCCGCTTCCTTGCTATCCGCAGCCGAGTGCGTCAACGCAATGAAGGAAATGTAAAGCAGGTTGAGAAAGGTCTTGGCAAAACGTGACATGAGTGAGTGATCGAGAGTTCTTTGGTCGAAGGTCCAGGCGACAATCCTGACCGCCTCCTTCACTGTCCGTCGACAGCTGGGCAAGCATCGATCTACGATTTCGACATGCCGGAGTCATGGCAAGCGTTGGGGCTTGGTCAGAGTTGCCGACGCTGGCCGAAGATCTTCAGCCGACCGCGTCTCAGCCTGCCTGAACTGTTGAGGCAGATCGTGCTTGGAGCCGCTGATCGCTCCTCTCGAACCATTCAAGGAGCCACCTGGAGCGGGCGACCGCAAATTCCGGGTTTCCCCATTGAGCTAGATTGATAGCTGTGGTTGGGTTGACCTAGGTGCCTCTTCCTTCGTTTGGCTCCGCGACTACTGTTCGAAAGAGTAAGTCCGTGCTGATCCCCACGGACTCGAAAGCTCGTCCAGAAA
>JBLHKS010000118.1:0-22048 GCA_047620505.1 Verrucomicrobiales bacterium
TCAATGCCCACTGCCTCTCGAACACGGCTTCCGGCGTCATCGCATCAGAAGGTTCCATCGCATAACGCGTTTCCGCAGCCTGAGCATCGAGCGAAATTGTCATCTTTGCATTCCGCTTTTCGGCAAGCGCATACCGAGCCTCCGCAGCTAGAAAATTCTTCACGCTTGCCAGAAGAAACGCGCGGAAGCGGCCCTTCTCGGGTGAAACCTTGGCGATCGACTCCAATCGCAGGAGCTTTGCGAAAAATCCCTGAGTCAGGTCCTCGGCGTCATGCGCGCTGAATCCACGTCCACGAATGTAGGCGTAAAGCGGAAACCAATAAGTTCGGCAAAGCTCAGTCAAAGCCTCCGCCGCCAGCGGAGCATCGGCATCGCGGGCATTGAGAACGACCGACCAACGAGTCGTTGCGAAAATGTCGTTTCTGGGTGCGCTCGCCATTGCAGATCTGATCTTAACAACATCAGCGCGATGACGCCCCGAATGTTACCGAAAATCAGCCGCGTCAGCGATTTTCCAGAATCTCCTTCACTTCATCAACGCTCAAACCGCCAGCCGGAAGCGGGTAACCCAGCGTATCGCGATTCGCCTCAAATCCGTTGCCGTCGACATCGACGAAAATCGGATTGTTGTAAGCACAAGGATGGATCGATGACTGCGCGCTTGTCCCAAACCCCTTCTCAAGGGTCGAATCGTGACCAAAAGCGACAACGATCAAATGCGCGTCGCTCTTGAAATTGATCGTAATTGATTGATCAAACCGGACAACATCATCAGTAAAAAGCGTCGGATGCTTCTCCCGAGTGAAGTTAAGCCGCTTGTCCTGCACGCCGTTCACGAGAACTTGAACCCGGTCGATGTCATACCAGTCCGCGCACTGAACGCGAATCTTCAGTTCGACTCCTTTCGGCCCTGGCCGGACCGTATCACCGGGCAAAGCGCCGTCCGGCGTGGTGACCTCGAGGAAAGGCGCGCTGCTAACGATCATGTGGCCGCGGCGTGCATGATCAAGAATCTCATCCAGATCGATCTCGTTTGGCTTATCCGTTTTGGAAGGAATAAAGCATCGCCAACTGCCGGTTCCGTTTCCATAAACGTGATGAGCATCGGCCACACCGACCGCCCAGAGTTTCTCGCCTTGGTTCAGCAACTGCAGCCAGACGAACTCGCGGACTTGGCTGATTCGTGAACCTTTCGCGAGTGGACCGGCGATGTGAAACGGCGCTGTGGACAGAATGTGCGATCCGGAATAATTCTGCGTTTCAACCGCATCTAGCATTCCGCCTAACATTAAAAATCCGCCATCAATCTCCTTGTCGCCGTTCCTATCCAAAAAATTCTCGCTCAAATTCGGATGGTTAATCTGAGTCCAACGACTACCAACATGCCCGCCAAGATTACGCAGAGCGGCGATGTTGATCCGCGGATCATTCACCCAAACCGGAGCTCCGCCGTCCTGTGTCCGAGGTACTGGCGTTAGTGGAAAACAGTTGATGTGAGCACCTCGGCCAGTCAGTTCGACTCCAGGAATGGTCGTTATGAAATTCGTTAGTCCCAGCTTCTGAATGTGGGGTGTCCAATCGTAAACTCGATTGTGTTCAGTCGTCGGTGTGAACTCCAGATGCTCGGCCGCCATGTTGATCACGCGGTCATCGGTTCCACAGACGTTGTCGCCGCTCGGGGTCGAGTGGTTGTGAAAATCGGCGCTGATCCAGCCGCTGGAATCGACCTGGTGCTCAAGTCGAGCTTCCACAGTAGACGTCTCGCCCGGCTCGACAGTCACCTCTTCTTCATGGTGCCCGTACTCCGGTCCTCGAGTTACGACGACTCGGTATTTCCCGGGCGGAATCCGAACTTCAAAATCCCCGCGTTCCGAATGCCACTGATCGACACAGCCGTGAGCCCGGATCGTCGGCCCGAGGTTCGGCTGAGGCGTTCCGTCAATTCCGTGAAACTGGGCTTTGCACGGAATGCTTGCGCCGTCGCCGTCCGTCACTTGGAAAGCGATTGCAGAAACCGCGCCGAGCGGAATCTCCGGGGCGACTTCCGCACGCGCCATCGTGTCGATCTCCAATTCCAGTTTTGGCCTGCCCGGTGCGCGCAAAAACGCGTCGAACTTCCCTTTGAGAAACGGTATCGAAATCTTTCCTCTCTCATCCGAGTAAGCCGGGATTCGCGCCCGACCCGTGACTGGAATCCAAAGCGCCGCGTCGGTAACCGGCTTTCCATCCGGATCCACCAACGCAGCTTCAATCACCCCTGATTCATCGAGGTGTGCCGCGGTCAAGCCAATCGCCTCAGCAGGCGAATTTCCTACCATGATCAGCCTCTTGATATTGATTTCTTCGCCGGTTCGGAGCGTAACCATCCGGCCGTGCTCAACTTCATTTGGCTCCAACCAAGCGTAGGCGTAACCGCATTTATCAGATGGATCGACTGCGTCAGCCCAATGATATCGATCATGAATTCCATGGGTCAGAAAATTCGTCCACATGTCGCGAAGATCGATCTCCGCTGGTCCGCTTCGTGAATTTCTAATCGTCGTGTCGACAAAAACGCCCGGCACTCCGTCGCGAACGCGGTAGACATGCCGTCGACTCAGGCCTCCACCTAACGCCGATGTCGTCATTACTTCGATCGCCGCTTCACCTTCTTCGGGCTCTTCCACCACCTTCACCCAACTGACTCGGCCCCGCTGATTGTTCGGCGACCAAATCGTTAGTTGATCATTCCCCTCGCCCAGCAGAGTTAAATCATAGAGCGCGCCTGGAGTTTCATTTCCCTCACCATAAAAGGTACTCATGTTAGGTCTCCGCAACGGCTGATTTCCAGCGATTACCGCTTCGATCATGTCGTTTCGGAGAATGAAATCACCGATAATTCCATCCGCCTCCCGCCCCTCAGGCAGGGCCTCGACATTTCCGGCGTGAGTTTCGAATGCCTCCGGTGCGGATAGTAGCGGGCGAACGGCAAACAAAAGAAGCAGGCTCCCGATTGCCAGTTTTTGCAGGGGTTTCGGTCGGATCATGACCGATTTTAGGCGGGCGGCGAAGCGGACGCCAGCGATTTCACTTTTGCTGACGCGACGAATGAAATTCTGAATGCAAGCCGCTCGTTAGAACGAGCTTTTTGCCAACATCGCGGTAATCAGGCCGCCAATTGAGATCGCAACCGAGCAGGCAGCGGCGGGGCGAGTCAAAAGAGCGCAGGAATCCAAGAAATCTAGAAGCCGCCGCCGAGTGGGCGATTCCCAAATCGGTACCACTTTTTGCTCCGGTCCGAAGCGGTTTATAATTGCTTTTCCAAGGGCATTACGGCGTTTCATCAAAGTAAGAAAGTTGGGATTTTAGACTAACGCGAGTCTTTACATCCGAAACAGACACGCGATTGAGATATCAAAGATACATTTAATAAGGAAATGTTCAATATTTGAGAGTCTAAATTGATTAACTCTAGCTAACTGCGCCCAAGAGGTGCTGATAGACATCGAGCGGGCCGATCGATCTTTCAGAATTGATCCCCGGAAGAGGGCCAATCAGAACTGGCCAGTCCGCAGGGTCTTCCGGTTTCCGGCCATGCGAACCTTTGACGAGCGAAGCGTCAAGCGGAATCACGTCCATCAAAATCCGCTGACCGAGCAATTTCTTGCGGAAGAGTTTCGCGGCGACTTTGAGCTTCGGAAATCGGATCGCAGGATTGACAAAAAGCTCCACTGGGTCGTACCCCGGCTTGCGGTGAATGTCCACGGTGCGTGCGAAATCCGGGGCGAATTTGTCCTTTTCCCAATAATAATAGGTAAACCAGCTCCTGGCGTCGGAGACGGCGACAAAATCTCCGCTGCGGCTGTGATCAATGCCATGATAGGATTGAAGCGAGCGATCCATGACCTGCTCAACTCCTTCGGTATTCTCCAGCAGCTGCTGGACTTCGCCGCGAATCGCAGGATCCATCACGTAAACATGAGCGACCTGGTGATCGGCGATCGCAAGAGCCTTGCAGTCGCCGAATTCGATGACTTCACGGCCAAGTTCGTTTTTGACCTGGAGCCAGCCGCGCTCCCGGAATAACCGATTGAGATGAACGGGTCGATCGACGGGCGTGATTCCATACTCGGAAAGAAGCACAACATCGACGTCACGTTCGCTGTAGAAATCGATCAAATCCCCGACTACCCCATCGATCTGCCGCAAGTCCTCTGAGATTTCCGGCGCGCCCGGACCGATCCGCTGAAAATTGTAGTCGAGGTGAGGAAGGTAAACGAGATTCAGATCCGGCTGATGCTTTTCTTCGATCCAACGCGCGGATTTGGCGATCCAATCCGATGAGGCGATTCCTGCCATTGGCCCCCAGAATGCTGGGAACGGAAATCGACCGAGATCCTTTTTGATCTGATTCCTGATCTCCAATGGCTTCGAAGTGATATCGAAATGCTTCGAGCCGTCAGCACCGTAAATTGGTCTCGGCGTGATCGAAAAATCGACGCTCGAATACATATTGTTCCACCAAAACAACCGAGCACAGGTAAAGCCGGGACGCCGCTCTCGGGCCGCTTCCCAGAGTTTTGGACCGGCAACGAGGCGATCGCTCTGCTTCCAGAATAGATGTTCGTCACGCTCACGATCGTACCAACCGTTGGCGACGATACCGTGATGACTCGGGAGACGGCCAGTCAGGTAAGTCGCTTGAACCGAAGACGTTACAGCCGGAAGCATCGGCTCGATTCGAGTCCAGGCAGCCGATCCGCCATTTGCGAATCGAGAAATCCGCGGGAGCAGCTGCTCATTAAGATGTCGGCTTGTCAGGCCCACGACGTTGAGAACGGCGAGACGGCGCGATCCGGATTCTGACGAAGGTTTGCTCACTAAGCTGACCCTAACCCGCAATTCAAAAGCATCAAAAACAGATGCAGAATAACTGAGATTTACTCAAGCTAGAAATTCCCATTCGCCAAATGTCGCGGCCTGACCAGAATGTTCGCCATCATCGCAAACCAAATTCCAAACGATCGCTTTTGGAATGAAAAATCTCTCACCTTTCGAGGTAATTCTAACTCCACTGTAGTCGTCGATGAATCCTTTCGCCGCAGTTTCTGCGAGCATTCGCGCGCGCTCCTCCCTCGCGATCGGCTCGGCAGTTTTTCTTGAGGGCATTTTCAGGAAATCGGCTGGTTCCGCCTCCCAAAGTTGGAGAGCCGCGCGATTCCCGTAATTTAGAATCGGATCATCTGAAGTGTCGTGCGAGACGACGACGAAAGGGACTTTGAAAAGGTTCTCCGCGTCCGTTTCTTCCGATCCGCTGCGCTCGATAAGATCAGAACCGAGCCAATGTCGATAGGAATCGAGAATCAACCGCGTTTGGCGGGCATCAATCATCTTCGCCAAAAAGCAACTCGCGCTGCCACTTCATCAGCCGCGTTTTTGCCAGATCCGGATTCACAGACAGGCTCTCCAGCGTCCCTCTCGTTGCGATAATCGTCGGATCGAGATCTCCTTCCTCGGCACGTCGATTCCGAACATCTCGCAAACGTTCGTATTCCGAAGAATCGACCTCCTCACGTGGGCCGCCTCTTCGTTGAAGTCGCTGTGGCCAGTCTTCTTGACTGATTTTTCCAGCGCGCTCAATTGCGTCCTGGAATCTTCGCATCGGCCCTGGGCGAAGGCCCTTCGTGCCTCGAATCTCTTTTCCCGTCGACGCGGAGTCCGCGACAGCCAGCATCTGCTGATTGTTCATCACGCGAAAAGGCGGACAGTCGCGAGTTTGACTCTCTTCATCGCGCCAGCGCCAGATTTCCCGAAGATAAGCCAAACCCTGGCGGTTCAGATTTCCCCAGCCGTTAACTCGCCAGATGTCATCGACATTCCGCTCAGGACGGTCGAGCACGCTCTGACGGGCCCAACCACACCACTCCTCAAACCAACTCAGCCGACCCCGCTCGTTCAGCTGATCAACTAGATTATCCGCCAGCCTCATCAGGTAACGAACATCGTCAAACGCATAACGAAGGAGCTTTTCCTTCAACGGGCGGGCACCCCAATCAGCTTTCTGGGAAGATTTCGACAAACTGACGCCAAAGTGTCCTTCGATCAGGTTGGCCAGCCCGAATTTTTCGTGACCTGTCAGGCGCGCCGCCAGCTGAGTGTCGAGAATTCGATCCGGGACAAATCCGAACGTCTTTAACATCAGCGTCATGTCGAAATCTGCCCCGTGCATCCAGATCTCGCGCTCCCCGATGAACTCCAGCAGCTGCTGGAGCGCCGAGCTGTCCAGCGCCAGCGGATCGATGATCGCGAGCGTGTCGTCGCAGATCATCTGAATCAGGCAGAGTTTCTCTCGATAGGAGTGAAGGCTGTCTGCCTCCGTATCGATTCCGCAGCGCGTTGCCCCGGTAGCGGCGAGATCTTTGAGCAAAGAGTCGAGACCGGCGCTCGAATCGATGAATCGCTCGTTCATCGGCGGCGGCGCGGGACAGGAAGACATCGTGTATTCTGGAACAGGTCGCGGTTACTTCAATCCTTTGAGAAGTAATTCGGGATTCGATGAGGTGCCTCTGATGTTCGCCGCGAGCACTTCGATCGCTTCGACTGCCGGCAACTGCGCCAATTCACGGCGGAGAATAGTTATGCGCCTGAACTCGTCTGGATGGTAGAGTTTTTCATCGTTCCGAGTGCCCGATTTTAGGATGTGAATCGCAGGAAAAATCCGCTTCTCGACCAGCTCGCGGTCGAGCGCGATCTCCATGTTTCCTTTTCCTTTGAACTCCTCAAAAATGACCTCATCCATCCGATTTTCGGTCTCGGTGAGGGCTGTGGCGATAATCGTCAAACTACCGCCCTCTTCGACGTTTCGAGCAGCGGAAAAGAATCGTCCAGGTTTCTCCAGAGCCTTCGATCCAAGGCCGCCGGACATGATTCGGCCGCCGCCGTGAACCTGGTTGTATCCACGGGCCAATCGAGTCAGACTGTCGAGAAGAATGACGACGTCTTTGCCGAGTTCGACGAGCCGCTTCGCCCGGTGGGCAACCATTTCGGCCACTTGAATGTGGCGCTTTGGGCTTTCATCGAAAGTCGATGCGAAAATCGGAACGTCGATCGCTTCACGGAAATCAGTGACCTCCTCTGGCCGCTCGTCGAGCAGTAAAACGATGAGCTCGATTTCGGGCTCGTTTTTGCGAATTGCGCAGGCGATGTCCTTCAGCAGAATCGTCTTGCCGCCGCGTGGCGGAGCAACGATAACGCCGCGCTGTCCTTTTCCCAAAGGAGCGATCAAGTCGACAATTCTGGCCGACAGCGAAGTATCTCCGGGAGTTTCCAGAATGATGCGGTCTTTCGGAAACAACGCGGTCAGCTTATCAAAACTCTTCACGGGAGCCCAATCGGCAACCGGAATACCTTCGATATCAAGCACGTCCTCTACCGCAAAGTACTTTTCCTTGGCCTTAGGAACACGAACCGTGCAGCGGACCTTGATCCCGGGGCGCAGATCCAATTCGCGAATGACCTTCGCCGAAATATAAAGGTCGTCTGCCAGCGGAGCGAAACTGTATTTTGACCAACGCAGAAATCCGTGATTTCCGCCGTCGTATTCCAGAACGCCCTCGCCTTCGATCTTGGTTCCACGTCGCCCGTAGTAGGTCATCAATTCGAAAATCAGCTGATGCTTCGATCGAATTCCGGCGACTCGAAGCTCGGCCTCAACCGCCTGACGATGAAGCTCAGAGAGAGGCCGCGTATGAAGTATATTGAGATCAACAAAATCCGGAACCGGCGGTAGTTCCTTTACCGGCTCGGGTTCAGGTTCAGGCTTGGATCCCTCATCATTGTCAGGCTCCTTCTCCGCAGTCTCCGCTTCAGCAGGACTTGGAGCGGTGGTCGGATCGGTTTGTTTTTCGGCGGCCGGCTCTTCGGCTGGCGGCTCTGCTACAACTGCGGTCGCGGTGGACGGAGCTGCTTCTTCTGTTGTTGTAGCTGTTTCGGTGCTGGGATCGTTCATGAGGTCAAAGAGCGAATCCAAGAAGCTGCCATTTGCGCCTGCCGCGCGAGAACGGATTCGGAACCTTCGTTCCAAACCACGATTTCCGCCCGTCTGATTTTCTCGGCAATCGGCAATTGAGCGGCGATGCGCGCGTTAGCCTCTTCTGGATCGAGTTGATTGCGTTGCCGAAATCGACTCAGCTGAGTCTCCGGCGTGCACGCGACCACGACATCAATGTCTCGTTTCAGCGGAAAATCAACCTCATATAACAAGGGAACTTCGACGAAGGCCGTGCGGGACTTGATCGTGCCCCGCCATTCGCTCACAGCATCGAGGACTCGAGGGTGAAGCAAGGCTTCCAGCCAAGCGCGTTCGTCTTCTTTTGCGAATACAACTTCGGCCAGCGCTGAACGATTCAGATTCCCGCCGTCGAATACGCCGGAGCCATAGCGTTCTCCAATCTGATGAAGGACCTCAAATTGCTCGTAGATTTCGTGAACCACGTCGTCGCAGCTGATCGACGGCACTCCAGCAGCTGCTGCGGCCAGTTTTGTCCACGTGGACTTGCCAGTCGCGATCCCTCCAGTGACCGCAATCGTGATTTGCTCCATGAATCCGTCCTCGCCCGAAATAAAAAGCGGCGGGTCGGAAATACCGAACCCGCCGTTAAAAAACTGAACCTTACAAGTTACGGAGTATTCGCCATATTGGCGTCGCGCGCCGGATCGTTAATCCGCATTCCCGCAGGATCTACGAGATTCGCGGTAACAAAAACGGTCAGGTTTCGCTTGCTGTGAACTTCAGCTTCGCTGCGGAAGAAGAATCCAGCACCCGGGATATCGCCAAGCAGCGGAACTTTGTCCTGAACGTGTTGAATATCTTCGCGGATCAAGCCACCAACCGCGACGGTCTGGCCATCCCAAATTGTGACCGAAGTGGTCACGCGGCGGGTAGCGAAAACCGGCATTTCAATTCGGTTTTCAGTGAGCTGAACCTGAACTGGATTGCCGGCTGCGTCGGTGCCCGAAGTAAAGATCGGACTGCCGTAGTTGATGAAGCCTTCGAACTCGACCACTTCCGGATTGAGGTTGAGGTCAATCGTAAATCCATCCGCTCCGATAACCGGGTCAACTTCGAGCGTAACACCCACATTGCGAGTCTCAAACGCCGCCGGGTTCGCCGGAACGACAGGGAAAGACTGGACGCTGCCCTGGTTACCTGGAGCACCGCCACCACCGCCAGCATTGCCAATGGCACCAAACTGGTCCGGAATCTCAGGTGGATCATATTCCGACGGGTAAATGAACTCGCGGATGACTTCAATCTTAGCCCGCTGACCACTCTTGGCCATGATGCTCGGCGCTGAAAGCAAGTCAGAACCTTTATGCTGGCTGATAGCCCGCAGAACCGCCTGGAACTGAGGATCCGTGAAGACGCCGCCGATCGAGAAGATGCCAGGCGAAAGAGTCGAAGCACCTGCAGTGGTCGTGCTAAGGAGGTTATCAATGGAATTTCCGCTTACCGCATTGGAGCCGAATCGATTCGCTGAAGTCAACGGAAAGGTCCCAAGGGGAGTTCCCCCACCCGGCGGAATGAATGGAAAGTCGATTGGGTTAACCTGAGTTCGTGTGGTTCCGTTTGTTCCACCACTCGTGAAGACCTTATCGGAGCCGGGCAGGTTTGAAGCGCCAAGCAACCAATCAAAGCCAAACTCGTCGTGATCGTCCTGTCGGATTTCGACAAACTTGGTCGTGATGTAAATTTGCTTGGGGATCTTTTCCCTGATCGAATCAATATAAGCTTCAACAAGGTCGAGGTTCGCCTGGGTGTTCCGAACGACTAACTGGGATGTTCCCGGAGTGTAAATCGCGCTGGCTCCTGGCGGGAAGGTGATTCCCTGTGTTTCGAGCAGTTCAAGTGCAGTCTGCCGCGCCCGAAGGTTAGTGCCTCCGCCGCCACCACTATCGAGGGCCGCAAACGGGTCAACCGGCCCACCACCGCCGCCGCCGCCATCGCCGCCGCCTTGCGAAAGAAAGCCAGGAGGAACGCTGAACGTCTTGGTGTAAAGATCGGTGCTGACTTCGCCAAGCGGCACAATCACAACAGCGTGCGGCTCAACTTTATACTGCAGTCGAGCAAGATCCGTGGTGTAACGAAGGGCTTCAACGAGAGGAACGTTGGTGAGTCGGAGCGAAATGCTCGGATCATCGCCGCCTCCGCCACCACCAAATCCGCCACCGCCACCGCCACCGCCGGTGTCGAATCCGAGGCCGCCGTCACCCATGTCGGGTGCCGGTGCAGCGCCACCACCACCGCCACCACCGCTGGTACGGATGATGATGTTGATTCCTTTCTTGGCCGGATCCGGCTCAAGCTCGTCCAACTCAACACTCTTCGTCCGAAGGAACTCGATCGCCTGCGAAAGCGGCGTGTCATCGAATTCGATCTCCGGGATATTAATCCGGGTCAGCTTCTCATTGATGTACTCGATGCCGGTCTGCTCAGGATCTTCAATATCTGGCGGATTCGTGTACTCACTTCCCAAAACGTAGCGCGGGGCCTGCAATTCCCACAACTTCGAGACCTCTGTCAGCGCGTGTGCCCGCATGTGGTCATAAGCGGTATCGTAATAGTTACGCTTTTCTTCAGAAAGAGCCTCCATTCCGCGGCGAGCCGAGGAGTTGTAGGGATCATCACCGAGAACCTCGTGGTAGCTGCGCTCAGCGGAATCGTAATCGCCAAGGCGAACGAAACTGGCGGCCACTTTAAGGGCCGTCTCAACACGCTTAACCCTTGCGATGTGCTCAGGAGTCAAAGCAGGGGTGTAAATGTCCGGATCGTTAAGATCTTCTACCAATCGCTTGGCGGCGTCATTCTCCGGATCGATTTCCGGTGAAAGCACAGCCTGAACCAAGTCAATCGCCTCGCTATACCGGCCTTCTTCTGCCCGTTGCCGAGCCAGAAGCACGCTCGAGTCCGCGAAAAGTTTTGTGTACTCGTTTTTCCGGTCTGCAACCACCGGAGCATCCGGCAACAGATCCAGGGATCTCTTAAATTCGTCCACGGCTCCGGCGTAATCCCGATCGGCCATCAAACGCTGGCCGCGCAGAGCAGCCTCGTCCGCTTTGGCGACGAGTTCCTGCCTTCGAGTAATCCCTCGCTGGGCCACTTCCGGGACCATTCGCGAAAAATCGGCCCGATCGGCGTCGTCCGTGTTGTCTTGGCCTACGGCGACGTTAAACGTCAGCGCGAGCATCATAACCAAAGCCCCAATCAGGGCCCGGCTTCCTTTTTCCTTCCATCTATTTGCAGTCATTTCTGAAGGTGTTCAATTTCCCATCATCCCCATTATAAAAAGAGTCGTTTTTTCGGAGTAGGGCATGGTTTTACGTTTCTGACCGAGGGATTGCAATCTTATTTTCACCTTTTTCATTTCGATCTGAGTCGAGCTCTGCTTTTGAGCCTTCCACTTTGATCAGGTGAAAGCGACGCGTCGGTTCGGGCGTCAGGGAAAATTCGGCTCCCTCCCTGACGATGAATGTGTTATTGTCAGGGTCCATTTCAAAGCGGAAACGGGCCGATATGTCCGAAAACGAGGCCTTTTCCTTGTGGATCAGCAAGAGCTCCTGGTTGGTTTGAGTGTCTTCGATCGTAAGAACCGGAATCCCGTCTTTTTCGCCAATTTCCGCCAGCCTGAACCGCACGCCGCCAAATCGATCGCCAATTTTTAAAAAATTCGTTTCGACCTCCGCCCCTTCGAGTTCGTGGCGGATAAAAAATTCCCCGGGCGTCGTCACCGTGAACTTTATCCGCCGACCACGTTCGATCCGCTCCAAATATCGGAGTTTGGTCACAAATTCCGGATGCGAATCCGGGCTACCGGGATCCGTTTGGCCCCCAACCCACTCTTCTTCGTTCGTGAAACCGTCCAAATCGGAGTCCCGCGAGCGAAAATCCCCCTTTAGAAACTCGTGCCAGCCAGCCTGAAGTGCCCATCGATCCGTGAACGGCCGGTGAAGCGGTGAATCAGAGACCGGAGGACGCGGGCTTTTTGCCCAGGGCGCTGAAATCATCAGCGGTGCGATGAAAAGTTTCTCCGCTCCCAGCAGCTGCTGGTGTGCTTTCTCCATTATCAGCGATCTTGCGGCGGAAATTCCCGACGTCGTGCTTTCAGGTGGATGCCCGAAGACCATTTCTGACGATTCCAGATAATCGCTCACATTACCTTGCCCAACTACCGCGCTCCCGAGAACAACGCTGAAAATCAACGCCGCCACCGCGACTCCCCCAAGTATTAAATAGTGCCCTTTTTCGATGATCAGTTTTTTCATGGGCCGAGGATACCAAAAATGGGGACCTTTGATCAATCCTGAATTTGCCGACTCAAACGCAGAAGCTCGGTCGCCCGCTCTCGGAGATCCTGGTCCAATTTCAAATCGCCCTCGATTGCCCGTAGAGATTCGGCGGCGAAATCCAGCCGAGCCGAGTCCTCTCGTTGATTCCAGAGTTCGTTGAGCGCCCTCGCAGCCGAATTTCCCGACAGCGAGCCCAAAACTGCCGACTCACCTGCCTTTTCCTCGCCCAGCCTCAGCAAGCTGACTCCAGCCGCCGCCTGCATCCCGGAATTCTTCATATCCGAAGCCAGAATCCGAAGCGAAGCGATGCTCAACTCCCGATCCTCCCCGACAGCATGCCCAAGCATCCTCGCCGCCTCAAACCGCCCTGTTGAGTCCTGGTCGTCAGCGGCGACGCTTCGATAAAACCGCTGCGCGCGCTCCGGCCCGATCTTCGCCAACGCCTGAAGGACCATCTGGGGCGAAAGCAGCGGCTCTGAGTGCCGAGGGTCAGCCGGAGCCCCAACCGCATCTTTCCGAGCTTTTAACTCGTCCCAATCGGCGCGCAAGTTCTCGAGCGAAGCCAACTCTCGGCGTTGCTGCTGATTGACCGCGCCCGCCTGCGCAAACTGCATTCCGCTCGCGTAACGCAATTTCTCGACAACGCGCGCCTCGAGGTAAAGTTCGGTCAAACGCTCAATCGATCCGACAGCCTCGAGTTCCCCCAGGGCCCACACGATCGCCCCCTTGCTCAAGCCGCTTTCCAGATCGAGCGCCGCCAGCAGCTGCTGAGTCGATTCCGGATTCCCAACCGCGCCGCAGCCCAAAGCCGCGTTCGCACGAACCACACGATCTTCAGATTTCAGCGCCTCGTGAAGAATCGGAAGCGCCTCAGGCCCTGTGAATCGAAAAACATCGCGCGCAAAATCGCGATTCGTGCTCCCACCCGTCCGCGTGTTTCGCGCTTCATTCAGCAGAAGCCGAGCCAGCTCCGGATTCGCTTTCACTGCCGCGGCGATGCCCGGAAAAGTCAGCTCTTCGTGATCGTAAGCTCGAAAAACAGGCGGAAACCGCAAAAGCAGCTTCAGAACGTTCGCGTCGATTTTCTCCGGCTGTTGCCCAATCGCGTAAAGCACGTTCGGCGTGTACGGTCCCGAACCTTGGACTCCCGTCGACCCAATTCGAAGATTTCCATATTGAGTCGAAGGATCGAGCAGTTCCTCGAGCTGCTTCATCGGCAACGGTTCGTTGTGCAGCTTGATCAACGCGAGCGCCACCAGGCCACTAATCGACGCGTTCCGATCGTTGAGCACCCGGCGCAGCTCCCTCGCGGCTTCCGGCAAGTCCGAACGGTAAAGCCGGTCTACCGCAGTCGACCGCAGCTCGAGCGTCTTCGAATCGAGAAACTTCGCCACCAGGGGAACCTGCTCCGGCGTTAGTTTTTTACGGAGCGTCATGATCGCTTCGGCGACCACGAACGGATTTTCATGCGCGATTCCTTCCTCAAAGCTAAACCCAGCCTCCTTCAATTCGTACGCCTCAGCCAGCAGCTGCTGGCGCGGATCCGTCTCGACGCTGACCTCGATCTCCGGAAAATCAGCGATCTCAAACGCTCCATCGAGAATCACAACCCCTCGCGTTCCCAGCAACCAGGTTTTGCCGCTGAACTCACGCTCCTTGATGATCGAGCCACCCAGAAACGGCATCGCCTCACCGCGTGGTCGCGCCGCCCTCTGGTTAGCCGTTTTTTGATCGATGATTTCCGGCTCAGCTCGCGGAGAAAACTTTCCGCTGCCCGGATTGAAGCTCGAAGGCGGAAACTGCTGATAGCCGAAACTTCCATAACGCCGGTACTCGACGCCAAAATCAATCTTCAAATCCCGCTCCTCAACCGAGACCATTTCAACGGCGTTCGAACTCAGTCCATCCGTTCGATCGAAGGTCGTGAACCGGGCTGTTTTCGAATCGAATTTCACCAACGCCCCATCGTGATCGTCGTGCCGCATCGCGAACCAGAAATCGCTGTCCAAACGCGCGACGTTCGAGCTTCGATTCACCGGAAGTCCGTGCTCGCGGCCGAAATTTACGACCGTATACGGATTCCAATAATTGAGCGAAATCCCAGCGCGCGTGCAGAGCCAAATCCCGCCGTAACCCGGCTCCGCGTCGAAAACCTGGTCGGCCAGCAAGCCTCGCCCGCTGACCCGGCGAGGTTCCGCGTCAGGCGCGTCGAAAAAGTGCAATCCGCCCGAGCCGGTCGGCAGTTCCCAGACCATCGCCTCGAACGGCCAGTCCTCATGCGGATAAATGTAGCGCGGGCTGCGAGCGAGGCCAACGCCCATCACGACCCGACCATCCGGCAGCGTCAGAAACCTCTTTTCATCTCCGTTGCTCGAGTTGTAAACCGCGATCGCGCTATCCGCACGGGTCCTGACAAGGCCACCTCGATGCTTGCTCGGCAGCTTCGAATCTTCGAGCATCGCGTCTGATTTCCAATCCTCAGGCAGCGGGTCGAGCATGTTGGTTTTCGGATTCAGCACGAACCTGGGAAAATTCGGCCCCATCACGAGCTGCCCCTTCCAACGGCCGTAAATCTGGAATCGAGTGAGGTAGCGGCGCTGCTCGTAATCGACCGCCGCGGAAATCCGGATCGGTTCGGCTTTGAGCGTTTTGGGATCGAGAATCGCCGGCCGATGCCGCAGCTCATCATCGATGTAAACGTCAGCCCAGAGCTTGCCGTCAAACCTGCCCAGAAACCCCGACGGATCACGCGGAGTCTTCCACTCGATCGCCTCCCAGGTGTCCGATTCGGGATCGTACCGCCGCGAACCCACGTCGCCATCCACCCAGACCGCGCCCATCTCATCATCGAAGAAAAACCACTCCCAATCCGCGTGACGCGTCACCCCCAATTCGCCCTGACTAAAGATCCGCATCTCGAGCGTTTTCGTGTTCAGCGTCCGCACATTCTGGCGGCTGCCGATCCAGAGTTTGTCGCCCTGAAGGGCTAAGCCGGTTACGCCGTTGTGAAACGCAAAGCCGTAATCTTCGTCTTCACGTTTTTCGGCCGGAACCTCCTGGTCGAGCCGTAGATGGCTGACTTCCCAGGTTTCCAGATCCACCCGCCGCAACCCGATCGGCGTGCCAACCCAAAGCTCATTTTCCGTCGCCAAAAGCTGCAGCGCCGCCTCACCCAGGATCAGCCGCCTCAGCAGCTGTCCGTCGAAATCGTAAACCGAAACGCCCCACGGCTGGCCAGCGAAAATGTGGGTATCGTTCCGAGCCAGATCGGTCACGTTTTCATCTGAAACGATCACCTCAACGCCAACCGGACCTCCCCAAGGAATCTCAGCCTTGGGCTCAAGACTTTCGATCGTCCCCTTCACCCCGCCAGCGAGCGTCCAGTCGAGCTGCGCCCGCGCTTCCGCGCCAGTTTTCGCCATCGAGAACCACCGCAAGCGCGCCGAGCGTTTTCTCACCCGCTTGAGAAATCAGGTAGGCAGCAGCGCGCTTGTCATGACCGTGGTCATTCCAGCGATCCGGCTTTGGAAACGGCTTAACTCCGCGAATCATCCGCAGGCCGAGTTCCTCCATTTTTTCCCGCTGCCCGGTCCGGACGTAGAGCCGCATCAGGCGATGGGCCAGATCGAAATAATTCTCAAACTGCGTCCGGTTGTAAGAACCTTTTCCTCGCGAAAACGCGGGCTGAGCATCGGGAGCCAACAGCGTTTCGTACTGCTCGACCAGTAGCTCCGGCGAGGCGTCGTCTCCGCTCAGATTGAGCAGCTCCAATCGATAGCGGCCGATTTCGGGGCTTGCCGCGACGAGAACTTCCAGCAGCTGCTGGGCTTGATCGGCTGCGCTGAATCGTTCCAGCCAGCCGTGAAAATCCATGATCGGGTATTCTGAGCCCTTCGCCAATTCCTGAATCGCCCCGAGAGTTCCGGCCACGTCACCACGAATCCAATGCAGATTCGAACGCGACTGAGCCGAAAATTTCTCAACATTCGAGCGAGCTGCGTCGGCCCAACGAGTGAACTCAGCCTCAAGACCAGTCGATTTCGCTAACTGCGCGAGCGAAGCAACCGCACCGAACGAATTTGCCTTCCCGGGATCCTCGCCCCAAGTCAACAGCTTGGTTTTTAGAACCATGTCAGGCTCACCCAAAGCGCTGTAGGCAGCCTCGAGTTTTTCCAGAACCATTCTCCGATAACGCCCAGCAGCTGCTGAGTTGTCGGGACGAAAAACCGAAGAGCCGGCCTGCTGCGAAAAGAAAGCCGTCTGTGGGACAAAACCGTCTTTTGGCAGATCGATTTTTTGCTCCGGCGCGAGCTTCAACGCATTCTCAAACGCCTCAGCCGCGTCGGCGTGTTTATCGAAAGCCTCGAAAACCTGCCCTCTCCGAATCGCCGCAGAAACCGGTGAAAATTCGCCCATCTTGATGAAATCCAGCTCCAACTTCAGCGCGGCGTCGAGAGCGCCTTCGTGGAGTCTCAGCTTCGCGAGCACCCGCCTGCCTTCGTTCGTTCCACTTTCGATTTGGCCCTGAATCGAAGCGATCAGCTCGTCCTTACGATCGCCCTTTTTGAACGCGCCCAAGGCCAGACGAATGAACTCGTCATGCGAAATTCCGCGCGGAATCCACGGGCAACCGTGCTCGAAATTATCGCCCGGAATCCCGAGTCGATGATCCAGATCCAACTCCGTGATCTGCCGAGAAAGCAGGTCCAAAGCTTCGTCCTCGCGATCGCGCTCCAGCATGAAAAAAGCATGATCGAGAGCAAACTGAAGCGTTAGCGGATCGATCCGATCATGCCGGTCATGAATCCCCTGAATTCTGGTAAACTCAGCTGCCGCGTCTTCCCAAGCCTCCAACGCGATGAAGCGCCGGATCAGCCAGTTGTCCACGTGGCTTCCCGGTCCCAGCTCAAACGGCAACGCTGGCTGAGTCCAATGCCCGGCAGCGCCCGAAAAACCCGGCGGCCCACCTCCGACTGGCGTCGTTTCAACCGGATAATAATCCGCAGGCACGCCGGAGCCGATTTCTTCGCGATAAGCCCGAAAACTGGCCAGTGCCTCGTCCGTTTCGCCAACCACGAGGTGCAACTCGGCTTCGATCAACCGGACTCGGATTCGGGTTCCATTCCCATCCAGCCCTTTGATTGTTTTTTTGGCGATGTCAGGAAATTTTCGCGCCAATCGGGCCGCCGCGTGCTCGCCTCCCGGCGTTGAAAGATAGGCTTGCAGCGCCTCCGCAATTTCCCCCTTCTGCTCGTGCTCCAGCCCGGCATGAAAGGCCTGGTGAATTTTTTGAAGTTCCTCCTGCTCGACGGCAACAGCAAAGAACGGAATGAGGACGCCAAAAATGAGAACAAGCCGATTCATCTTCCGATTAAAGCGAATCAGCGCAGGTCTGCAGACAAAGAAATCGTAAAAACGATGTCAGGTTTCATTCTTCGCAGCATTGACGCTCTCAGATGCCGCCACTAAATGAGCGGCATGATTCGCTCGATTCTCGCTTCGATCCTGATTTTTGCTTCAGCAGCTGCTGGTGCCGACAAGCCCAACATTCTCTTCATCATCGTTGATGACCTCGGCTACGGCGACCTTTCGAGTTATGGCGCTACAGACCTGAAGACGCCGCACATCGATGGGCTGATGACGAAGGGAATGCGATTCGATCAGTTCTACGCAAATTGCCCGGTTTGCTCGCCGTCACGCGCCTCGGTTTTGACCGGGTTATATCCGGATAACGCAGGCGTCCCGGGCGTGGTCCGGACGCCGCTGGAAGGTAAGACATCAAACTGGGGCAACCTTCGAGACGACGTCGATTTGATGCCGGAAGTTCTCAAAAACGCCGGCTACCACACGGCTTGCGTCGGAAAGTGGCACCTCGGAATGGAAGCGCCTGACATTCCCACAAGACGCGGATTTGATCACTTTCACGGCTGGCTAGGCGACATGATGGACGATTATTACAAGCACACGCGCCACGGCATTCCCTACATGCGTTTGCAGGAGGATTTGATCAAACCCGAGGGCCACGCGACCGACCTTTTTTCGCAATGGGCAGTCGACTACATCAGCGATCGCGAAAAGACCGCGCCTGAGCAGCCCTGGTATCTTTATCTCGCCTACAACGCGCCTCACACGCCGATTCAGCCGCCTCAGGATTGGTTCGAAAAGGTCAAAGCGCGCGAAACTGGAATTAGCGATCAGCGCGCGAAATTAGTCGCCCTGATCGAGCACATGGACCATGGAATCGGGCAAGTTCTCGAGCAGCTTGAGGACCAGCAGCTGCTGGAGGAGACACTGATCGTCTTCACGTCCGATAATGGTGGTCAGGTCAACGTCGGTGCTCGAAACGCGCCTCTGAACGGCGGCAAACAGGACATGTGGGAGGGCGGAATTCGCGTCAGCACTTGCGCGGTCTGGCCAGATAAGATCGAAGCCGGTTCGAGATCGGACTATCCCGGTATAGGTATGGATTTCTTTCCGACATTGGCCGAAATCGCGGGTGCTGAGATCGAAGGCAAGATCGACTCAGTGAGTTTTGCGCCGCTTTTACTCGGTCAGGATTTCACCGCGCCTGAGCGCCCTCTCTTTTGGGTTAGACTAGAAGGAAATCAGAAGTACGGCGGCATTCCGTACCACGCCGCTCGCATCGGCGATTGGAAGCTTCTACGGAATCATTCGTTCGAGCCCTACCAGATGTTCAATCTCGCGATCGACCCGGGTGAACAAAACCCGATTCCACGCGCAAAAGCGCCGCAGAAATATAACGAGCTTTTCAATACGCTGATGATGCACGTCAACACGGCCGGCAAGATTCCGTGGCAGCGCCCGAGCGAGCACGAATGAATATTTACTGCTGCCCTGCGGCGACTCGCAGCTGGCGAATTGCTTCAGTTCGTTCAACTGACCAACTGTAGCGAAGGTACGCCTTGTCCCTGTTTGAAAGCTGCCACGAAAGAGGCGGATCGTAGCCGCTCGGGAAGCCGTTGGGCTGCACGACGACGACTTTGACCAAATCGTGGATCTGCTGAATTTCGCTGATTTCCAAGTAGCCGTGCGCTTGTTGCAGCGAATCACGAACGTTCATCATTCCGGCAAGCGGCCCGAGAAACGCGTTGCTCCAAGGATCGGATTCGGTCGGAGCTAAACCGTTTTTGATCTCTGGAAGAATCCCATTTTCGGTCGTCTGATCGCCCGGAAAGGCTACTATCATAAGAATCGTGATCGACTTAATCTTTTCGCGGATCTCAGGGTCAGCCATCGCGGAACGAATCCACTCAACAGTGGCAACTGTGCCGAGATTGTCAAAGTACCCTCCGTCAGCAACATAAAAGGATGGTGGCTCAACTCCATGATCATCGGCATGCCGCGCTCGAGCAGATGGAGTGATTACCGGGAATGAGGCGGAGAGGCGAGCGGCAGTGACCTTGGCCATGTCGGGTGTCACCGAAGAATGACCATCGGCAGAATTATAGAGCGATGCGAATGTCCGGCCGGCGATGGCGCTTGGAAAATTCGGAGAACCACCGGAAATTTGAGGATAACTATCGGGAAAATTCAGGGTTGATATCGCCAACTGACGGCCCTCGGTTAACGACGTAGCGTTAAAGCAGACTCCCGGCATTTTCCCAGTTTCAGCGTGGTGCATCCAGTCTGAAATTTTTCCTTCACCAGCCGAATCTCCACGAACTGTTTCGACGGACCGAATCCAAGCACGTTCGATCGCCCAAGCGCGATCAATTTCAGGATCCTGAACTCGAACTGGGAGAAAAACCCGCCAGAGATCGGGATAGATCAGTCCCCAGAGCGCTTCTTGAAGACTAGCATCGGCAGCTGCTGCTGAGACGCGGCTGAGCTTGTCGGGATCTGGTATTCCAGTTTCAGTATCGAAGGATTCAAGGTAGTGAAGCGCGCCGACGCTGCCTCCGGAGGTCGAACTGATAAGATGAATCGATTTCGCGAACTGCGGCGAAAAATCCGGCTCATCCGGCTCATCCGGCTCATCCGGCTCATCCGGGTCGACCATTGAGAGACCTTGAAGCACCTGGGCGGTCCACGCAGCAGCTTGGATTCCCCCACCCTCGCAACATACCAACGTTACTTGGCCTCCGCTCTGTTCCAGGCGTGCCAGGGTCGAGTTTCGAAAGTCAGCCGGAGCCAGCATCGGGGCTCCGCTACTATCCTTAGCCTCGTGATCAATTATAAAATAATGCTCGGCATCTTTGGTCTGAAAATTGATCCAGGACAACAAACCGATCGCTAGAAGTATAGGGAAACGAAACTGGTCAAGAATGAGCGTCATTCCGGAGAGAATCGCGACCAGAACCACTATTACACCAAGAACGTATGCCATCGCAGGGAAGAGATTTCGCACAGCAGCGGATTCATTTTCCGGATGAAACATAAAATAACCGATGATGTAGAAGAGAAGAATCATCACCACCGTCGCAAAAGAAGTGGAATGAACTCGATTCACCTCATTTTGTGTTTCCTGATCCGCTCCAGCGACCTTTCCAAACATTTTCCCAAGTATCTGGGCTATCTTTCCCCCTGAAAGCGCGCGAACGATCAAACCCGCAAATTGGAATCGCAGCCAGAAGAGCAGGAACATCGATACCAGCACCCCGATCAAAGAAGCAAGAACGCCAACCCCAATTTGAGAGAGCCGGTCTGGAGCTACGATCTCATTACGATAAATCGCGACTACCAACATCGGGAGTGCGAGGAAAAACACAATTGTCGCGCGCTGGACAAGTCCGAGGCCCCCGTCCTTCCGGCTAACTACTTTAATTGAAAGCCTGGCGTGAGCAACGGCTCGCACTGACCACAAAAAGTAGAAGCAGATCGCCGAAGTGACAACAATCTGTGCGCTGAGGGTCACCGTTTGTAGAAAATGATCCGTGATCATCGAGTTTTGCAACGTAAGAGATCCGGTCGCGCCCAGCCACGCCAATAATAGAAAGAGCCCCATGAAAAACAACGGAATCCGTTGGTAGAATAGAATTGAAAAAAGGTTTCTCCACGGTCGTTCGCCTGGATCCGACCGGTGGACCTGGACGCGGTGCGCAGTGAACGCGATCACGATGAAAATCAGCCCGGCGTTGGCGATCCACCACTCAGCGTTATAAAATATCGGGCTCAGCAGCTGCTCAGCGTCTCCCTGATCGACCGCTGCCCGTAATCCCATGTTAAAAGCAATACCCAGACAAAGAGCAACAGGCTGAGCGATCGCAACGACATAGCCCGTTATGCGCAGCCAACGGGCCCCACCGTAGCCTACAATACAGACCCAGCACGCAAGCCCGACAGTCAGTGGAATCGTGATTGCTACCGCAAGCCTCCAGAGAGCGCTTCTTTTGGCGATATCGATTCTCGAAAACAGCTCTTCTTCGTCGATCGGCTCTCCTGGCTTCGGATCGTTGATCCCCGGAATGATGATTTCTTGCTCAGCCCAGGAGTCAAGAATTTGGCTCGCCTCTTCGCTGTTTGAGGCCAAAGCAAGTGAGCGAATTCCTTCCGGAGACGTTGGCGTCTTCAACTCGCCGTCCATCAGAAAAAGGGTCATCGTCGAAACGATCGTCGCGGCGAACGCCACCAACAAAGACAGACGAAGAAGGCGGTTCACTGGTTTTTTGCAACGGTGTGGAAAACTTCCCTTAGAAATTGGCGTAGATTTCGTGCAGTCTGTCCACTGCCCGGTTCCAGGGAACCTCGCGGTAAACGAAGGCGC
>JBLHKS010000119.1:0-21941 GCA_047620505.1 Verrucomicrobiales bacterium
CATGTCCCGAAAGCGGAACCCGCGTCCGCCGAAGATGATCAGCGAATGCTCACTCTTGGAGTCGCTATTGTGGAGTTTCGTAGCAAGGCAGTTACGAAATCGAACATTGGCGATGCGGAGAATATCGTGCTCGATGTTTTCAGAGAAAGCAAGGTTTCCAGGAAGTTTCCCTACATCTGGCCCTACATCGTTGCCGGCTCGTTCTATGTTGGGGGAAATTCACTCTCGGATGAACCAATCGCCGCGCTCTACAATCCCTACTATGATGTCGTGATACTGACCCGTTGGAAGCTTTCACCGGGTGGAACGCGATTCGACCTGACGGAAGCGGTGCCGGTTTGCGGACGCGCCTTCATGGAAAATCGCTCCACTCAACCTGAGGAATTACCCATTTGGACCGACTCAAAGGCGGTTTTTGAGGTCAAATTCGTCGAAGCGGCGCAGAATTTCGTCCGGGAGTTTGAAAAGCGCTACCCACCTTTCGGCCGCAATCCGGCCCCGCGCTTGAACCGTACCGCAGGGACCAAGAACGCGGTCGCCACGATTGAACGCAGGGTGATGCATTCCTTGAAACTGGTTCGCGACGCAGTGGATCCCAAAGCGCCAGTGAATTACGCGTCTGAAATTAGCAAAGTGAAGAACGCCCTTTCCTCACCCTTCTCCAGCAAGCTGGAAAGACTCCTGCCGGAGATCAATCCCCAAAACGCCCAACACTTCTTCCAACTGGGCCCGAAGATTCGTGCCGGGATGGAGCCCTATCTCGTAATCGAGCGCACCGTAATCCTCATCGATCCAGAGAATCTCCCGCTCGGATTCATTTCCCTGCATCTAGATCCGGAAGACAAGTCAGAACCCGTCGAGATCCTCGCCCTCTTCAATCTCGAAGGTCGCTACCCAGTCAACTAAAGCGCGTAGATGAATTTTCGAAAACTGTCCCACCTCAACTACCGCAAGTTTCTGTTAAACGCGGTAACTCTCGCGGCCCTGGTCTTGGGAGCCCCGCTTGCCCAGTCCGCTGCAGATCCTACGGTTGTTAAGCCGTCCCTGGAAACTGGGCGTCTCCTCGCCCATGCGTTTTCGGACTATCTCTCCCTGATGCAATTCCGCGCGACGAACCAGCCGGAGGCTCTCCGGCAAGTTCTCAGGCAATCCTTTGGGGAGAAGTTGTCGGACTCCGTCGCGAATGAACTGGTTGAGATGGCCAAAAATCGCAGGTTGCCCGTGCCCGCGAGAATCATGGTGGTTCAGGACGAAGTCCTCAAGGATGCCGCCGCAGCCTATCTAGCCACCAAAGGAGGGACCGTCCTCATTGCTGCCAGGTTTGAGAAGAACTACCAAGCCCTACTTGCCCTGGTTACGGAAGAATGCGGGCATCACCTGGATGAATGCTTTGGGGGAGCAGATGCAAAGGGCGATGAGGGTGAGATTTTCGCGGCAGGTGTTTTTTGCGGCGAGGCAATTGCCAACACGCGCTTACTGACTCTCCAGGCGCAGAATGACCATACGGAGCTACAGTTTGAAGGAGAAATCCATCCTGCTGAACTCTTCTTTCTGGCGAAATTTGGCAGTTGGATGACAGGCGGAATCATTAATGGTACCCACAAATTCGCTGGAGGGGTAGCAACGGGTGCAACGATGGCATGGGAGAAAGGATTGAAGCCATTCGGCGAGGGGGTTGGCGACGAGTTTTCCAACTTTGGAATATGGGTAGATGGAGAATGGGATTACTTTTGGAGTAGCATGGGCGCTGTGATGACCTCTGAGCTTGACCCTGAGTTATCCGCTCAATATGCTGAAGCGGCTTCTGCAGCCAGGCATCGGGCCGATGACGCTGGATCGCAATTGATCGCTTATCAGGTCGGAAAAGCCATAGAGGGTATGGCTGTTGATATTGGCGAGGGAACTTACCACTTCTTTTCAGATCTAAACCGATCGATTAAGGAAAGTACAGCAGCGCTCATCTTTGAAGGGATTGCTGCCTTGAGTGGCGATCCCGCCCGAGCAGAGAAATATAGGACTCTGGCTGACGAGGCGAGACAGCGGTCAAAAGAATCGCTCAAGAGTGCCGGAACGAATATTTTAAAGGTGGCGACCGCTCCAGGGAATCTCTACAATGAGACGGTTGCGATTTTAAACGAGGAAGTCCCTGGACTCGGTTTTCTACTTGATCTGGGTGCAGGAACAACCGTTCTGGCTCCGTTCATCATCGCCGCCGCGGGTACGGCGGACATTGTCAATGCGATTCAAAACAACCCGGACGACCCTTTGAAAGCCGGCCTCCTTGCGACCGTCTTCGTCGCTGTGGACGTTGCTGGGGAAGGAGCTGGTCGCTATGCAACTAAGCTGGGCAAGGCAAGAGACGTGGCGAGGGTGAGCGAAGCAGCCCATCAGACGCGATTAAATAGAAGACTAAGGAACTTAGAAATTCTCAACAACCAGCGATATCGGAATTCAGACCAAATAGCCTACACCACCCATTGGCAGCCAGATGTGCAAACTTCTGCCTACAGCGAAGCCGTATTTCCGCTGGTTCCGGCAGGAGTGGTTGCAGTGGGCGGAGCATTTATCCCTGGACGCGATAGAGATGAAAATCGGGAACTGCAGGGAACAGGTAGTTCCCTGGTCGGTAACTTGCTTTCGGATGATCCGGATGAATCCGAGGAGGCTGTTCAAGAATACTTGGATGCCTACAGAGAAGAAGTGCTTGCAGCGGATGGTTGGGTATCCAACGAGAATGGACATCTCGTGCGTGAAAACGACATATTCGGCATAGGCGGCACTCTGGGCTGGATGGCTGAACAAATGATTGACCTCGAAGTTGAAGAGGAAGAGGAGCGATTACGCGAAGAAATCACCAACATTCGGAATGAAATCGCCGAGAATGATGAAAAGGCCAGACTGGAAGATGTGATGATCAACGGCACTCCGGAAGAATCCGAAGCTGCTTTTCAGGATTACCTGACGATCATCAAACACGAAACTGCCGAGGCTTCAGGGGGAACCTACAACGAACGCAATGATCAACCTGACTTTGGCTTTGGCCCGGATAGTTGGAGATCTAAACAGGAATTCGAACAGGAGGTCCGAGAAGAGGAGGAGGAACTTCGGGAGGAATTAGCGTTTCAAAGGGATCTAGCTAGCGCGCCCGATCCAAATGCGTTTCTGCTTGAAATTGCGATCGATGGCCTTTTGGAAGACTTTGGAAACTCTTGGGAGCCACCGTTCGGGACGTGGCTGGGGAATGTGGATGAGGCGAGAGAAGAAGCCGTGGCCGAAGAGGAAGATCGGATTCGGGGAATTATCGAGAACTATCGGCTCGCGACCGAACCTGATCCACCACTTCCGCCTGAGTCGAAGGGATTGACGGAGGAGCACGTCAGAGTGGTAACGGCTCCGATTCGGGACGTGGCCAGGAAAACCCACAATGAGGTTAGAAACAGTGGATTCGGCCGGGGCTTTAACAACTTTATCAAGGTATTTCGGGAGCCCCCAAGGACGCCTCCGCCTACTGTGCCAAGACCAATAGCGAAGCCCATTCCGAAGCTCACGCCTCCGGTCGCTCCCACACCAACGAAGCCATCATCCACTCCCACTCCGGTGCCAGCGCCTTCGGGGACCCCAGCTCCACCAGCTGGTGGTGGTGGGGCCCCTGTCGGAACTGGCTAGGGAAATGTTGCTGATTGGCCACTTCTTTCTGAGGTTCATTTTGCCCTCTCAATTTTCATGAAACACTTCTTTCGTATCGCTCCGTTTTTCTGCCTGATAGGTTTTCTGTCAGCGCAAGACCATTCATCGACCGCCAGGGCTGAAGTTGCCCAGCGGGATTCCAAACAGACCGCATGGACTCCAGGGATGCCGGAAGCTACCGCGCCGACCTTGGGCGAAGATCAGGAAATCTACCTCCTGCAACAATCCGAGCCATTTTACGTTCGCTCGTTCACCGGCCTGGGCTATTCCAGCAATGTGTTTTCTGACTCCACCGGAACCGGAGACAACTATCTATCCCAAGACCTCGCCCTCGGTTTCGAAACCCTCATTGCCAACCGCTACTACTTTTACACCGAGGCCAGCAGTTCCATCGTGCGTTACGATGAATTCGACGTGCTCGATCGCGAAACCGCCGCTGCCAGCGTAGGCCTCAACGCGGACCTCTCGAAAACAATCTCGATCGGGATCGGCTACAGCCACGCTTGGTATTTCAACGGCGGCTTTTCCGAGAACGATTCAACCTTTCAGACGGTAGCCGTCAGCGCCAACTGGCTACAACCGCTGCCCCAGGGTTCCTATCTTTCGCTCGGCCCATCCGTCTCTCGCGTCTGGGCGTCTCCCTCGGATTTCGACCAAGTGGTCTACAGCCTGGGCGGTGGGATCATCATGCCCCTTGATCAGAAGAAGATCCTCGGAATCACCGGTTTCGTGAGCTACTCCGACTTCGACAACTACTTTCAGTCCACCTTTAACGAAGATCGTCACGATTTAACCTTCGGCTTTGGAGCCTGGCTCTCAATTCGCCCTTCCGACATGATCGAGATTCGGCCCGAGGTGACTTTCACCAGCAATGACAGCTCTTTCTCCGTGATCGATCCTACCGATGGATCAAGCGAAGATTTTTTCGACTATGAATCCTGGGATGTGGTTCCGTCGTTGCAGGTAAAGGTGTATTTCTAGCGGAACGGTGCCTCTCACTTCGTCAAAAACGGTTCTGAAAGGACGACTTGCTCGATCAGAGATTGGAATGATTCATCGTCATCTTCGACCGCTTCGCAGATCGAGTCCACCGCTGCGCGATCGGCGAATTCGAGATATCGGCCGAGGCTGTAGGCGAGAACTTTCTGAACGATCGCTCTGCGGAATTGCGGTTCCTTTTCAGTCAGGATGTAGCTCTTGAGGTCGTCGAGATCCGAGGGAGATGCCCGGGGAATGCCCGATTGGCTAGCCTCCATCGCTCGATGGAATCCAATCGCTCCGTGCCGCCCTGGTGTAAGCGCTGAACGTGAGGCAAGATCGCACATTCAAGAGGAGGGTGAACTCCATCTGTTCAGAAATACGTTCCGTGCGCCAGGTGAAGCTTGGCTTCTCTGAGGGTGCAAGTCCCTCATCAGACAAACAGTAAAAAAAACCATGAGTAATCGTGCAACTGATAGTGGCGGCTCCCAAAGTGAGTCGTTGGCAAGGCCTAACCAGCCACCCATACCGAGTCTTGGAGCTTGGAAGGAGGAAACGACCTCAAAGTAGCGCAGCGAAACGAGATGACGAACCGAACGACTAGGTTTAAGCGTAGACAGGGAACCATGTGGGCCGTAAGGAGAATCCGCATTCTCCTAAAGCGATTCAGCCCCGATACTTTTCTAACCGCGGGAGGGGACGGTGTGGAACGCCCGGAACCCAACACGTCCGAGGCCGTTAGAGGTGAGGCCTCGGACAGCCCGCCGGGGTCTAAGAGCATGGCACGCATGGAGAGAGAAGTCAGGAACCTTGGGAGACCCCTCTGCCTCCCCATTGGCCGCGAGGCCGGTGGGGTAGGGAAGCCACCGATAAGAAGGCTTACCCGATGGGTTTTAAGAGGGGAGTCAGATCGTCTCACGGTAGGGCGGGGCAAGCGTCTTGTATCCAGCAAGGAGCCCGAACCGTCGCGAAGGGGACGACAGAGCAACGCAGCCCGCAAAGGAAACATGGATTGTTAGGAATGAACAAGAAAACCATGCCAACCTCCCTGCGGGGAATAGCCAATAAAGCAGCAATCACTGCTGCTGTGCGGAAGCGAGTTGTTCTGAGGAGCCCGGTGCGAGAAAACCGCACGCCGGGATCTGTGAGGGGGGCACCGAGCAATCGGTGTCCCTACCTCGATATTTTTCAGACCATCGCTCGACTCGGTCAGGCTGACTTGGCCCGGCTCAGCCAATTCCCCCTCATTCGTCTACTTTAACGACCATTAGAATAGACGCTTAACTTCTCTTGAGCTTTCACCCACCTCTCCCGCTGACGATTGAGGCCAAAGAGAAACCAGGCCACTGGCCTGGTTTCCTGGGTAGTTCAGCAGAACAGCCGATTTGCCTCGGAAAAATCAAAATCACCCACAGCGGCGCTAACAGGATCAATCCGATCCCACCACTTCAATTTCGATTTCTTTGGTGTCGCCAAACTTTTTTCGGAGCTTTGTATCGTAAAAAGTCCATTCGATGGTGTACTTACCAGGCTTCTCTGGCCCCTCCAGTTCCACGGTGTAATCATCCCTATCACCGGGCTCGAGGTTTTTGTCCGGCTCTACATCCCTTTGTAGGCAATCTCTTGTGGATGATCCAGTATCCTCTCCGCGCTTGATTATGCTCTTGATCACAAAATCGGTTTCGGGCCAAATGATGTCACTGGTGTTTTGAACTTCCACCTCGACTTTGAAGTCCTTTCCGGCTTCGATCTTACTCGGCACATCCACATCTAGCACCTTGGCGTCAAACTCCTTCAACACTTCGACTTCGACCGTCTTTACATCGCCAAATTTCTTCCCCTTAAACGCCATGGACGCTTGCATTTTCCACTTTCCCGCCCAAGTCGGCGCAGTGACTTCGCCTTCGAACTTGGCGTCTTGATTGGGTCCTGTCTTGCTATCCAGCGGCAAATCACAACGAAACTCGTCACGTTGCGCCTTACTTCCGGAGGGGCTTTCAATGTTTTCAAAGATCATGCTGTAACCCTTGCCAGGCTCCCACGTTACATCGCCGTCATTGGCAATGGTCACCTTTACTTTGTAGTCTTTTTCGCCCTGCATTTTCTTGTCGATATCGATATCATCGACTTCCGCATCATCTCTTTCCGCAAAGGAAAGTTGAGGGTGGCTTGCGATCACGGCCAGCGCACCGAGAAGACAGAAGTGAACACGTGCTTTCATTGGAATTATGTTTCATTGGATTATGTGATTCCTATTCGCCATTCCAGCGAATTCCTAACAACTCGTCAATCTCTAACTGACAGAATTTCCTTTTTTCCGGTGGGTGGATTCGTAGCCGGATTGAAAGTCGGTCCGGCCGTAATGAATGATTTGCCACAAGGGGAGGCGCAAGGGCGTCGCGGACGGTAGCTGGATGGCATAAGTGTTTATTCGAACGAGCATGCCAGTTTTGGTCAATCCTGCGATGCGATGCTGGGAAATCAGGGAAGTAGTCTGAAAATACGTTCCAATTTTTGAACTTCGTTGGCTCAGCTTTTGTTTCGTAACTTCCTCAGAGTGAGGATGAGTTCAAAAAACTGGTTCATGAAATCAAAGTCTACAAAACGATCTGGGGATGAGTTTTGTAAACAGTAAACAAACATAACGACAACGAATGCGAGACCTGCCAAACTCCAAGAAGCGCGTGCCTTGGAGTCCCGGAACAGCCCGGAAAACTCAATATTGCGAGGAAAACAATGTCTGATTGAAAGAAAATGTTGCCACAATTCACTAACAGGCCCAAAAACTCCCCGATAATTGACTCAAGTAGACCATGCCGGAATCGAACGGCTATTGCGATTCACCTTTTTACCCCGTAGGATTTCCCGCTTAGAAGCCGGATTTCCCTATGAAATTCAACTCATAACTCCTTCATCGCCAGCGATTTAGAAGTGGCTCGGGACGGAATCGAACCGCCGATTCCGTGCATCCCCCTTGAGTATCAACGAGTTCCCGATGGCTCTTAGCCATGAAATGCGATGAAACCCATTGAATTCTACTGAGCGTTGGCATTTTCGTTGGCATGTTCGATCTTGTTGATCATGTCGACCCTCTTTAAGCGCCCCAATTCAAAATACTGGCAGTGCGCCTTCACGAGTGCGACGGGCCGGCGTCTTTATAGGTCGACCAACCAGACGAAAAAAGGTAAGGCACGGGAGGTCGCTACGGAGTTTGAGAAGCGGGCTCGTAACCTCGACCCCGAAGGGCAGCAGGAGCAGCGAGCCATGCTCGCCGTTCTTGAGGAGGCCACTACCGACGCTCTCCGGGGCAAACTGACCGGAGATCTTGGCCGCGACTATCTTGAGCGGCTCCTTCACCTGGCTGGTTCGTCCGCAAACCTTCGAATCCCTTCAGTAGAGGAGTGGCTCGGAAAATGGCTGAACGATAAGAAACGCACAACCAAAAAGGGTACCGCGGAGAGATACCGCTACGTGATCGAAGCTTTCTTGGAATTCCTGCCTCCGGAGAAACGAGTCGCGCCATTGACAGCATTGCAGTCGGATGACATCCAACAATTCAGGGACCGTTTGACCGACGACGGCAAAACCGCCGCTACCGTCAATCTTTCGGTGAAGACGCTGCGTGTCCCTTTAAATCTGGCTCGAAAGCACGGATACATCCGAACGAATCCTGCTGAGCTCGTCGAAATCCTCAAGCTGAAGGGCAAGACAAAGACCGCCTTCACGCGTGCTCAGGTGGAGGCGCTGTTGAGGAAGGCTCACGAAAAATCCAAGATTTCGAGGACCGAGCGCGAACGGAACCTGTACCGGGACTGGGAGGTCGCGATCCTGGCCGCCTACTACACCGGACAGCGCCAATCGGACGTCGCAAACCTGAAATGGTCTCAGATCGATTTTGGACTTGGAGCCCTCAAGTTTCGTCAAACAAAAACCGATACGGCGATCGTTGTTCCTCTTCGTCCTGAACTTGAAAATTCCCTGAAGGCCCTTCCCGGCTTGAATGATGCCGATGCACAAGTCTTCCCGGCCTTGTTTGGTAAAACTTCGGGTGGAAACAACGGCCTGTCCGGAATGTTTCGTCGCCTCATGGATGCAGCTGAGATAGAAAACACGACGATCGAGGGCAATGGAAAAGGGCGCAACCGGCGCGCGCTTACTTTTCACAGCCTTCGCCATGCCTTCAACTCACATTTGGCGGAAGCGGGAGTTCCTCAAGAAGTGAGACAGCTGCTGACGGGGCACGCGAGCGGAAGTGTGAACGATCGATATACCCACTTGGGGCTTGAGGTTCTTCGTGATGCGGTGGGAAAACTGCCCAAGCTGTGTAATTAAACGGGGGGGGACGATCTGCGGATGGAACCGGTGGCGAATCTTGCTGGCGATCAAAGAGCAAAGCGCCAACGACCTTCCACCCACAGGATCAACGAGGCCAACTTGAGCCGTGTGTTATCTTAGCGCCTGGAAACTCAACATCCATCGACGGAGCGAGAACCCGAGCCCTCGGAGTTCTTGAGTCCGTTCAAGGTGACGGTCATGAACAGTCGCCGAAACTGGATTCCGATGTGCGAGGTTGAGGAGCTTGCGGAAGCCATCGCTGCGGCATCCCGCTACGCCGACATCCTTGGTGAGGGCCGGGTGAAGTTGCTGGATTCGAACCGCAGGGTGATGGGCTGATCGGTGGATCAGCCTGGAGTTCAATCCGCGCAGCTTGATCCACGCCGCCGATTGGCTAAGGTTTCTTAATGAATGTCTCCTCAACTCCCGAGCAACAACTGGAAGATCCGCCGGCGGAGAGCATCGCCCCTCCACCCCTCGATGACCTCGACGATGATCTTGAGGGAGAAGAACTGGGTGTGCGCGAGGGCGCGGCGTGTTCCCTGGACGACGATTGCGAGGTTTGTCAGTGATCTTCTGAGCCTGAAGCCGTCGCCAACGAGCTTGGCCTCGATGGCGTCTGCGCTCAGCTCGCGCCGCAGGACAAGAACGCCATCATCAGAGGTCTCAAAGTGCAGGGCCACGTCGTCGCAATCAGCTTAATCGCTAAATCAACGGACCTCCTGGACCTTCAATTCCTCGACTTTTCCTAGCTCTTTGGTAGACATCGAGAGGGTTCTGATTTTTCGTCCATTTTCGAAGCGATTCGAGATTTTGGAGAACAGGGCCAGAAGCATCGAGGAGCCGACGTTGACTCCGCCGCCATGAATCCAGCTCATCGGCGCCGCGTCGGCCGCGCTCGGTTCGGAGAGGCGAAGGCCGATTAAAAGAGCGGGGATCGCGAAGACCAAACCCGCCAATGGACCGGCTACCGCTACATCGAACAAGGCGCGCCGGTTCGGGCTGAGGGACTTCATTTTGACGAACGCGCCCAAAGGTGCCGAGGCCGAATGGAACGGGAATGAAGAAGGGCTGCGTGACGCGGAGACCGTTCTTACGCGCGATGAAGTAGGTGGTCGAGTTCGTGAGCGGCGAGGATCAAGAGCAGGCCCAGACTGTAGGGCAAGCCAGCGAACACGGAGAGCGGGTTTTCACAAACGTGCGCGAGAGAATGTCTTCGGCTTCGCCCACATCGCGGACGTAGCGAAAAATGAAGGAGAATAGCAGGTTCTTGTGATCGGAAATGATGGTCTCCAACGCGGCTTCGTCGCCGTTCTGGAAACGCGAGATCAACACTCGATCGTTTACCTCGGGCATGGCGAGCTTCGGTAAATTCGTCAGGAAATCAGTCGTGACTCAACGCATCGCCGGCAAGCTCCAGCAGCCGATCATACTGCTCGGGCGTGAGCACCTCCTCCATTTCGATGAGATGCTCGATGGTGGCCTTCTGCAACTCCGCCATGGCGTGGTGAATCTTTTCCACCGCCGCTTCGACGCGAGGTGTGTAGGACCGGTCCTCTTTCAACACCTTGGCCAACTCCGCATTTGCTGAGGCCAACGCGGCTTCGCGGGCGGACTCGGTCGAGGCGAAGCGCGCTTCGATTTCCTCCAGTTCAACTTCTTGTTCGGCGGTGAGATTCAGCTGCTCGTGAAGCCAGTCGTGCGCGTCTTCATGGCTCATGTGGCCGACCGCGGCCCCGCCGATCACGAGCTTCATCGCGATGGCGCAACCGATGGCGCAACCGAAGAGCGCGGCTAGAAAGACCGCGAACAAAAGCGGCAGGGATTTGCGCCAGTCGGCGGTCATTGGTGAAGGAGGCTGTGGGGCGAATCGCCGCTGTGAGGGTGGAAAACATCCAGAGCAAGCGCCTCGCGCGCGGCGAGCGCCTGCGACGCGTGAGTCATGCTCGGCGCCATCGAGCCGATGATCAGCCCGATTCCGAGCGCGACGACAGCAACGGCTCCAGCAAAGGCCAACGCGCGATTGAGCATCAACGAGATCCACCCGGCTTCGGGCTCGTCCGCGTCCCCGCCTTGAAGGCGGATTTCGCGAAGGACGCGGCTCTCCAGATTCGTCGGGGGCGCGGGAATCGAATCGTCGTGTTTGAGTTCGTCTAGGAGTTGATCGAGGCGTTCGTCGTCCATTTTCGTTGGGGGATGAGGTCTGAGTTGAGCGGCGGCAGTCGGCCTTTACCTTCGTTGTTGGGGCCTTATGGGCCGGAACGAAGGGCGCGATTGTCGACTCTTTTCACCTCATTTCAACGCCATGAAACCGGTTTCCCCTCGGAATTTCGACAAAAAGTGGTCAAATTCTGCCAGTCCTCCCCGAATCGGGGTTGTCGCCCAGTTTTCCCTGCAGAGTCACCTTCAGCCTCTGGCGCGCGCGGTAGAGGCGCATCTCGACGGTCTTAAGGCTGCAACCCAGCAGCTGCCCAGCTTCGCGATGGCTGTGGCCCTCCAAATGACACAGCGCGATGGCTTCTCGCAGGTCACGTGGCAGCTCGTCGATCGCGACGCGCAGCAATTGGGATTCCTCCCGGAGCATCGTCTGGTCCGCAGAGTTCGATTCGTCCGTCAACTGCTCAGTCTGCGCTTCGTTGAGGGTCTCGATATCGGTCTGCATCGCCGCGAAATCCGCGGGGTGACGCTTGCGACGGCGGCCCCAATCGTGGCAGAGATTGCTGGCGATTTTGAAGAGCCAAGTCTTGAACTTCGCCCGCGGCTTGTAGCGGTCCCGGCTGCGCCACGCTTTGACGAACGTCTGCGAGAGGATGTCGGCGGCCTCGGTCTCGTCGCGGACTTGGCGGTAGATATAACTGAAGATCGGGCCTTGATGCTCGCGGATGATCCCCTTCAACGAGTCCTCGTCGCCAGATTGGAATCGCTTCACCAATGCGGCTTCCTTTTCGCGCGCCGGGTCGGTGGACTGAGCGCTTCGGGCTTCGCCAAAGAACGGAAAAGGAGCAGCCTCGTCTCCGAACAAATGGGAAATGGCGGAGGCGCTCATGAGTCATAGATTGGACGCTTTGCCCGAAACACGCACTGCCGTGATTGCCAGACATTGCGCGCGGATTGACCGCTATTCGGGCGTTTCAAGCCACTTCGGCGCCGTTTCGGGATCGATGTCGAACACGGCGAGACCGAGCGTCAAAAAAATCACCGTAATCACGATCACGCCGATCAAATTGAGGACGATGCCGATCTTGACCATCTGCCAGATTTGAATCCGGCCGCTGCCGAAGACGATCGCGTTTGGAGGCGTCGCGACCGGCATCATGAAGGCGCAGGACGCCGCCAACGCGGCCGGGATCATGAGCAGAAGCGGATGCGTGTCCATGCTCGTGGCCATGGAGCCGAGGATCGGCAACACCATTTCCGTGGTGGCGGTATTCGAGGTTAGCTCGGTGAGAAATGTCAGCGACACGCTGATGATCGGGATCATCACAACTGGCGGCGTGCCTTCGAGATTGGAGAAGCCGCCGCCGATGAATTTCGAGAGTCCGGACTCGTGAAACCCGGTCGCCAGCGCAAAACCGCCGCCGAAAAGCAGGACGATGTGCCACGGCAGCTGCTGGAAGACGCCGAGGTCCAAAAGCGCCCGAGGTTGGTCGCCGTTGGGGGCTCGATTGGACGCCGGAATCACGAAGAGCAACAGCGCCATCGCGATCGCGACTGTCCCGTCGTCGATCATACCCGTCGTATTCGGCAAGAGCCGCGACCATCCCGGAATCGAGAGCGATCCCACCTGCAAGTCCGCGCGAAACACCCACAACAACGCCGTCAGGCCAAACACGATCGCGACCATGATTTCTTCGAATCGGATCCGGCCGAGCGAGCGGTATTCAGACTCGATCACGTCTTTGGAAAGCCGAAGATCATCCGGCGAACGGTAAAAGACCCGCGTTAGCATAAACCAGACAATTCCCAGCATCGTGACCGTGAGCGGCAGCCCCATAATGAACCACTGGCCAAACGTGATCGGCGGCGCTTGCGGAAAAATGATCGCGTAAATCCGCGTCAGTGAGAGATTCGGCGGCGTGCCCACCAGCGTCGCGATCCCGCCGACGCTCGCGCCGTAAGCGATCCCTAACAAGAGCGCCACGCTGAGGTTTTTGGTGCGCTCTTTGCCGAAGGCGGCTTCCTCCTGTTTGATGATCGCGAGCCCGATTGCCAACATCATGATCGCCGTCGCCGTGTTCGAAATCCACATCGAGAGAAACGCCGAGGCTAACATGAAACTCAAGACCAGCCGCGACGGCCCGCCGCCGACCGCGCGGATGATGAGCAGCGCGATGCGTTTGTGGAGGTTCCAGCGCTCCATCGCCAGCGCGATGAGGAAGCCGCCGACGAAGAGAAAGATGACGTGGTTCACGTAGATCGGAGCGGTATCCTTGGTGCTGAGGATCCCGAGCAACGGATAGAGCACGAGCGGCAACAGCGCCGTCGCCGCCAGCGGGAGTGCCTCGGTGATCCACCAAGTCGCCATCAGGATCGCCACGGCGGCCATCCGCGTTACTGTGGGATCGCCGGGCTTGAAATCCCCGAAAATCAGAACCGCCACGAACAGCACGATTCCAAGCGGCAGACCGATCCTTCGAGCCGTCCCGCGCTCGGCTCGCAGGCTCTGTTGAGGAGCATCCATCGTGGTTCGCTTGTCAGGACGTGATCGTCCCAGCGTTCCGCGCTTTCATCTCCTCGATCCAGCAATAGAACGTCGGAACGACGAAGACGGTGAGGATCGCGATCGTCATACCTCCGAAGGTGGGAATGGCCATCGGCACCATCACGTCTGAGCCGCGACCGGTGGACGTGAGAACCGGCAAAAGCGCCAGCAAGGTCGTCGCGGTCGTCATCATCGCGGCGCGATTTCGGCGGGTGGCGGCTTCGATCGTGGCTTGGCGGATCTCGTCACGCGTCGTCGGCTTCGATTCTTTGAAACGCTGCTCCAAGTAGGTTCCCATCAGCACGCCGTCATCGGTCGCGATTCCGAACAACGCCAAGAAGCCTACCCAAACGGCGACGCTCAGATTGATCGTGTGAACCTGAAACAGGTCGCGCATCGACGTCCCAAAGATCGAAATATCGAGAAACCAACCCTGACTGTACAACCAAAGCAGGATGAACCCGCCGGACCACGCCATCAGAATTCCGGAGAAGACCAAGAGCGTCGTGGTGACCTTCTTAAATTGAAGGTAGATGATGATGAAGATGATCAGCAGCGCCAGCGGGATGACCTGAAAAAGCTTCTTGGCGGCGCGAACTTGGTTCTCGTAGTTCCCGGTGAATTCGTAGTGACAGCCAGCTAGATCGAGTGTGCCGTCCTTTTCCTTCTCCTTTAACCAATCTCTCGCGGCATCGACGACATCGACTTCAGCGAAGTCCGGTTTCTTGTCGAAAATGACATAACCAACTAAGAACGTTTTCTCGCTCTTGATGACCTGCGGACCGCGCTTGTAGATGATCTCGGACAGCTGTCCCAGCGGAATCTGGGTTCCATCCGGCGCTGGAATGAGGACGCCGCCGAGGCTCTCGATCGAGTCGCGCAACTCGCGTTGGTATCGCACTCGAACTGGGTATCGCTCGCGTCCTTCAACCGTCGTGGTGATGCGCCGACCGCCGACGGCGACCTCGATCACGTCCTGCACCGTCTTGATGTGAATCCCGTAACGCGCGATGGCTTTACGGTCGATGTCGATCTCTAGATACGGCTTACCCACGATCCTGTCCGCGAACACTGTCGGCGTGTCGATCGCCGGAACTTCCTTCAGCAGCTGCTCGATCCGGAGACCGACTTTTTCGATCGTTTCGAGGTCCGGTCCATAGACCTTGAGCCCCATCGGCGCGCGCATCCCGCTTTGCAGCATGACGAGTCGAGCTGCGATCGGTTGGAGTTTCGGCGCGGAGGTCGTGCCGGGGATTGCGGTAACCGCGATGACCTCCTTCCAAATGTCGTCCGGCGACTGGATGTGGTCTCGCCATTGGCGGAAGACGCGGCCGCGCTTGTCGGGGATCAACTCGCCCGCGGCATCGCGCGGATACTCGCCCTTCTCGCGATCGTATTTGAAGCGAAGGCGATGTCCCTGCTTGTCGGATACGTACTCCGGTTTGTAGAGGATGATCGCCTCGAACATCGACACCGGCGCGGGGTCGAGCGGGCTCTCGACGCGCCCTAACTTGCCCACAACGCTTTCGACTTCCGGGATCGAGCGAATCGACTGATCCTGAATCTTCATCACGTCCATCGCCTCGCCGATCGAGGCGTGCGGCATCGTCGTCGGCATGAAGAGGAACGAGCCTTCATCCAATGACGGCATGAACTCTGAACCTAAGCCGGGAAAGGTGTGAAAGGCGCTCGACCAGACCACGTTCTTCCGAGCCCACTCGGGAACGAACGCGAACACGCGACCCACGCCGAGCCAGATGAGCACGCCGGTGAAAATCACGAGCCCAACGGTGCTCGTCAGAACGATTTTGTGACGGAGGAACCATCCCAGCATCCGTGGGTAAAAATGAATGAAAAGCAGGCAGAGCCCCAGCAAGCCGCCAACGATCAGGATCACGAAAATCAGATTGAGCAGGCCCTTCTCTGGCCCAAGCGGCAGCCAGCTGTTCGCGAGCACGACGGCGAAAACGAAGGCCACGACCACGCCAATGATGGCCGAGGCGCGGTTGGCCCACGCTTCCGGGATGTTCTTCTGAGCAAGGCGGTAACCGGAGATCAGCGCGACCACGAGAACCGCCCACCACGGAAACCAGTTCGTGAAGAGCGCCAAGCCAAACGCGACCACCGCGAGGCCAATCTGGACGACCCACGTCCAAGCGGTTCTCTTCCGCTCATCGCGGAAGAGCAGGTGCGCCAGCGGTGGAATCAGGGTGAGGGCGATGATGATCGAAGCAGTCAGCGCGAAGGTCTTGGTGTA
The DNA here is from genome assembly GCA_047620505.1 of Verrucomicrobiales bacterium. Lineage (GTDB taxonomy): Bacteria > Verrucomicrobiota > Verrucomicrobiia > Verrucomicrobiales > DEV007 > JBLHKS01. Next base: position 15,960 of record JBLHKS010000119.1, read on the forward strand.
GGCCAACGGCTGGAACAGTTTACCTTCGGCGCCGATCATTGCGAAGACCGGCAGGAAGCTGACAATCGTCGTCAGAACCGCCGTGAGCACCGCGCTGCCGACTTCTGATGATGCCCGGAAAATGACTTCGAGCCGGTCTTCGCCGGGCTCGGCCTCGTCGAGGTGCTTGAGTATGTTTTCACAAATGACAATCCCCATGTCGACGATCGTGCCGATCGCGATGGCGATCCCTGACAAGGCCACAATGTTCGCATCGACCTTGAACATTTTCATGGCGATGAACGTGATCAAAATCGCCATCGGCAGCATCATCGAGATCAGGAGCGAACTGCGCAGGTGCAGCACGATCAGCAGCACCACCATGATCGTGACGAGGATCTCTTCGCTGAGCGCGGTGTTGAGCGTGCCGAGCGTTTCGTGGATCAGCCCGGTCCGGTCGTAGAACGGCTCGATCGTGACTTTGCTGATGCGCCCGTCGCTCAATTCCATCTGCGGAAGCCCGGGCGAAATTTCGGCGATCTTCTCCTTCACGCGCTTGATCACATCGAGCGGGTTAGCGCCATAACGAACTACCACGACCCCGCCGACGGCCTCCGCGCCTTCCTTATCGAGCGCGCCCCGCCGCAGCGCCGGTCCCAGTTCGACCTCGGCGATTTGATCGAGGGTAATCGGCACGTTGTCCGACGCCTTCACGACAGTCTGCCGCAGGTCGTCGAGATTCTCGATGAAGCCGAGGCCGCGAATCACGTACTCGGCTTTATTGATCTCAATCGTCCGGGCGCCGACATCGAGGTTCGACATCTTGACCGACTTGAAGACCATTTCGAGCGTTACGCCGTGCGCGCGCATCGCGTCGGGATCGACATCGATCTGGTACTCCTTCACGAACCCGCCAATCGACGCCACCTCGGCCACGCCTTCGACGGATTGAAGCGCATAACGAACATAGAAGTCTTGGGTCGTGCGCAGTTCCTGCAGGCTGAGCCCCTCTGCCGGATTGCCGTCCCCGTCGCGGCCTTCCAACGTGTACCAATAGACTTGGCCCAACGCGGTGGCGTCCGGTCCTAACATCGGTGTAATCCCCTCAGGCAACGTGCCCGCGGGCAGGCTGTTCAGCTTTTCGATGATCTTGGTTCGCGACCAGTCCCACTCGGCGTCGTCCTGAAACACGACGTAGATCGAAGAAAAGCCGAAGAACGAATAGCTGCGCACGGTCTTGACCTTCGGAGTCCCCAAGAGCGCCACGGTCAGCGGGTAGGTGATCTGGTCCTCGACATCTTCCGGCGAGCGCCCCATCCATTGGGTGAAGATGATCTGCTGATTCTCGCCGTAATCCGGAATCGCGTCGACCGGCACCGGGTCGCGTTCGAGTAATCCCGTCTTCCAGTCGAACGGCGCGACGATGATGCCCCATACGACGAAGATAAGCAGAACGAGAAAGACAATGATCTTGTTTTCCAACGTGAAGCGGATCAGTCCCTCGATCCCCTTTTGGATCACCCCTTTACGGTCTTCCATGCTGATGTTCTCCGGTTGGGGATTTCTCGGTGTTGGTCATGAGTTCTTTCTTCACGCTCCCGCAATTGAGCATCTCAGCACCGAAGTATGGATTCAGAACCGCTTCGTTGTCTTGCAGCCACGACCCGCCTTGATTGTCGAAAGCCATAGGGCAGTAGAGTTCGTAAACGTGATCCGGGCCCAGCGGATGGAACGCTTTGACCGCAGCCATCATCGCCGCCGAAAGCGCCCCAAACTCGGTCCGCAGCGCGTCGATCTCCTCCGCCGCAAACATGACGTCGAGCGACTTGGTCAGCGGGGCGTTCTGATCCATCCACGCCATGTGTGCGTCGCCCGTCAGCGCGCTCATGTCGATTTTCTGGAAGTTTTCGCGGGCAGCACCTGCTTCCTTCTTCGCTAGCTCGAAATCATCAGCTGCGAGCGCTTTGCTTAGTCGAAAATAGTCGAGCAACAAAGCGCCGAGACGTTCCCTGAAAGCTTGGTCAACCTCATAGCTCTTGACCATTTCGGTCAGCGCCGATTTCACGTCGCCGCAGCTAAGCATCTTGGCGCCAAAGTAAGGGTTGCGGACTTCCTCGCCGAGTTGGAGCCACGAACCGCCTTGGTTGTCGAACGCCATCGGACAATGCACCTCGACGGCGTTGTCGCCCGGGTTGGCTTGGAAGGTCCGGGTCAGGTTGATCATCGTCTTCGACAACGGCAGGAAACCGATTCGCGCTTCGTCGAGATTCTTGGCCTCGGCGATCATCGCGCCGCTCCCGCGAATCGGTGCCAAATAGTTCATCCAAGCCATGTGAGCGTCGCCTTGGACCACGGCCATGTCGACTTTTCCTAACGCTGTCACCAGCGCCGCGCCGCCTGCCTTGGTATCTTCGAGCGAGTCGCCGGCGAGCGCCTTTTGCGTGCTGAGATATGCCTCAAAGAGTCCGCCCAGCATTTCGTGAAACACCGGCGCGACGTCGTACATGACCATCCCTGCGTGACCGACTTTGCGTCCTCCTCCGCCGTGATCGTGACCTCCGCCGCCCCCGCCGCCATCCGGGTTCATCATGCTCGGCTTAGCAACGATCTGCAAAGCGCTGTCGAGTTTGAAGTTGCCCTGAACCACGACCAGTTCGCCCTCCATGAGTCCTTCCTCGATGATGTAGTGATCGCCCGCGCGCGGCCCGATCAGAATCTCACGTCCTTCGTAAGTCGGCTCTTTGGCGCCGACGAGTTCGACGTAAACCACCGATCGCTTGCCGGTCCGCAGCACAGCCGATGTCGGCACCACCAACGGCGGCGCGGCGCCTTCGTCCAGAATCGCATAGCCGAGATCCTCGGCCTTGACTAACGCCATTCCGCAAACCGGACACTTGCCCGGCTCGTCGCGCACAATCTCGGGATGCATCGGGCTGATCCACTTGTCGCTGAACTCCGGCGCGATCACTTTTCCCTCGGCGGCGAGCTTCGGGAAAACCCGCGCATGAACGAACATCTCCGGCTTCAGCAGCAGCTGGGGGTTGTCCGCATTGACGCGAACGTGGATCGTGCGCGTTTTTGGATCGAGCGTGGGCGCGATGAACGCGATCGTGCCCTCGAACGGGTGGCCCGGAACGGCCTCCGCCGCGAACTCGACGCGTTGCCCAAATCGCAACCAAGGAATGTCGCTCTCGTAGGCGTCCAGCTGAATCCAGACCGCGCTCAGATCCGCGATCGTGAACAGCGGCTGGCCAGTCTTAACATAGTCGCCTTCATTCACGTGTTTGGTGATCACGATCCCGCCTAACAAAGCATCAATATCCATCCGGTCGCTCGTCCGACCGAGTTCCTCAATCGCCTTGATCCGCTCTTCACTCAGGTCCCAGAGCCGCAGCTTGTCGCGAGACGTTTCGACGTTCGAGCCGAATTTGATCGCCGAGAGCAACTCCTGCTGGGCGGTCAGCAACTCCGGGCTGTAGATATTTGCGAGGTGATCGCCCTTGCGCACGTCAACCCCGGTGTAATCGACATAGAGCCGCTCGATCCGGCCCGGAAACCGCGCGGCCATCGTCCGCGTTTTCGTCTCGTCGAAAGCGACCTTGCCGACCAGCGAAACCTCCGCTTCCACGAAACGTCGTTCGACCGGGGCGGTTCTGATCTTCGCGAGCTGCTTAGCCGCTTCCGTCAACACCAACTCGCGCGGTCGGCTCGAATTGCTCTTGCCTTTGTTCAGCGGAATCAAGTTCATCGCGCAGATCGGGCACTTGCCCGGCTTAGGCAATTGAACCTGTGGATGCATCGAGCAAGTCCACACGCTGACCCCGCTGGCGTCAGGCGACCCGCCGCCGTGATCGTTGCGACTGAGCTTGCCCAGAATCCAGCCGGCGAAGAGGATTCCCACCGCGATGAGAATCAGGGTTCGTTTCGATTTTGGAAGGTTCATTTCGGTTGTTGTCCAGTCAGGGTTTGGAGGCGCACATGACTCTTGTAGTGATCGGCGATGGCGCGTTGGTAAGTGCGTTCGATTTCGAGCAACGTGCGCTCGCTATCGATCAGATCGAGAATTGTGGAGCGGTCGGCCGAGTAGCTGGACTCGGTCACCTCAAGCGACTGCCGCGCCTTTGGCAGCAAGGTTTCGTCGTAAAGCGCGATCCGTTCTTCGACCTCGGCCAAGTCGCGCAACGCGCGTTCGAGTTTGGCGAGTAGCGCGTTTTCGTGATCGGTCAGGGTCTGCTTAGCGGCCTCGTAGTTCGCCTCAGCCTCGCGGCGTTCGGCTCTGTATTTCTTCATGCCGAGCGGGATCGAAAAACTGATCTGGATCGCCCACGGATCGTCGCCGCTGCCCGTCGTCGCCGGGTTCAACGCTTCGCCCGTGTCAAAAACTCCGACGCCGAACGTGGGATCAGGAATCGGGCTCTTCTTCGCCAACGCGACCGCCTCCTCCGCCTTCTCAATCCGGCTTTGCAGCATCTTCAATTCCGGGTTCTCCGCCAGCAGCTGCTGGACGAGTCCCGACCGGCTCTGGATTCGTTTGTCGGGCGCCGGCGACTTCGGCCAAGGCAGCACACCCGCCTCGCGTCGCCCTAACAAAGCATTCAAATCCGCGCTCTGACTCCCGCGTTGTTTTTCGAGCCCTTGAACCGCGTCACGCGTCTTGGCGATCTCCACTTCGAGCCGAAGCAAGGGCGCCAGATCGCCGCCAGCGCGGACTTTTTCGCGAACCGATTCTTCGAGCCGTTCAAGCAGTTCGAGAACCTCGCGCGTGATCTCAGTTGCCTCGCCGAGATAAGCATAATCGTAGTATGTCAGGCCGATGTCGCGCGCCAGCATCAGCACCTCGGCCTCGTAAGCGTGCTCGATCGCCTCGGCCTCTTTCGACGCGACCGCGCCGCGCAAACGCAGCTTGCCGAACCATGGAAACATCTGGCTGACGAACACCTGATTCTCTTGTGGCCCGGTCCGCGTCTGGATGTCTTCGACGAAATGCGTCGCCATCAATTTGGGATCAGGCAGAGCGCGCGCTTGTAGAATTTTTTCGAGCGCGGCCTGATGTCTCTGGTGCGCCGCTTTGAGGCCGGGATTGTGAGCGATCCCGAATGCGATGTAGTCGGGCAAGGTGCTGTCGTGAGACAGCGCCGGTTCGTCCGCGCGCAAGGAACCAACGACGCAGATGACCATCAGCGCCCATGCGGAAACTGGTCGTGGGATGTGAATAGCGAGCATTCACAAGCCTTGAACGCCAATCCGCCGTTTACCCCGCAACTTTTGTCGAAGAAATCGCAGAGCCTCAACTTTTCTTGAGGGGTAAGGCCGTGTAGCGGAGTTCTACCGGCATCCGAAATCATGAAACACGATTCCTCAACTTCCGAAAAAAAGACTACTCGCGCCCTACGCGAATGGACGGTCGAAGTCGAGCCTCCTCCCGGATTCCGTCGCGGAATTCGGCAACGGATTAACGCCGCCGCGGCCAATAGCGGCGGGTTTTTTGGCCGGCTCGGAGAGACTTTCGCTCGGCCGTTGATCGCGCTACCAACGTTGATCGCCTGCCTCGCCGTGGCCTTGGCCTTGGCGCAATGGCAGGTCGATTCCGCCAAGCGCGACGTCAACGACGATCTGGAGCGGCTTTACGCTGCCTCGATCGACCCGCTCGATCCCGATCACCTCGCCCAACATTGACGATGAAGCGCGGTTACCTCATTCTCGCCGGCATCCTCTCGATTTCCATCGCCGCCTACGCAGTCTACTACTCAATCGCCGTGCGGCCTGTGCAGGAAATGGCTGATCGCGAAGATGCGGCGCTCGACTGGATGGTCCGGGAATTCCAAGCCGGTCCGGCTGCGGCTGAGGCGATCCGCCAACTGCACCGAGAGCACGATGTCGTCTGTGTCGGCCTTTGCGAAAATCTGGCGGCGCGCAACCAGCAGCTGCTGGTTGAGATGCGTTCGGCGACGGCGCTAACATCGGAAATCGACGGCATCTTGAAGGACGCCGCCGATCTCCGCG
>JBLHKS010000120.1:0-21838 GCA_047620505.1 Verrucomicrobiales bacterium
AATCAAGGTACTGTGTTGGTCGTCCCTAACAAATCGTTCAAAGCCTTGTTGGCGACGCGGACGATGTATTTGTTAGGCTGCTTTTTGAGCGCTGCTTGAAGCGCAGGGATCGCGGGCCGGGCGTCTTCGCCGATTTCGTCCAGCGCGATCGCGGCCTGCAGACGCGCCCACTGGCGTTCGCCTTCTAACTCTTTTGCAAGTACCGGAACACCAACATCGGCTTTGCCCATTCGGCAGAGCGCCCAGCTGGCGGCGATGCGGACGGATGGCGAGGGATCCAATTGCAGGTTGTGGACGAAATCGCTCCAAATTGCCGCTTCCATACCTCGATTGCCCAATCCCGTCGCAGCCCAGTAGCGAACCGCGGCGTCTTCGTTGTCGAGGCCTTCGGCCAGTTTTGCGGTCTCAACATTCGGGTCAGACGCGATGGTCGCGGCTTCGACGAGGGTCTTGAGCGCCTGCTCGCCGCCTTCGCGATTGAGGATCTCAAAACTCGATCCAGCGGCTTCGGTGCGGATCGTGATTTCGGATTCGGGCAGCAAACCGATGTCGCCGATCGACGCCTGCCAGTCAGCGAGGACCTGGCGCATCTCGGTGATTTGGTCGGCGTACTTCGGGTCCTCAGCCAGGTTGTTGATTTCGTGAGGATCGTTTTCGAGATCGTAAAATTCCTCAACCGGCTTGGTCGCCGCCGTAAAAAGCGCGACGTGCTCGGGAACCTCGCCGCTGGCTTCGATTCGCCGGATTTCGCGCATCGTCTCGCCTTTTTCCGGCGTGTTCATGTACTGATAGTAGGGCTTTAGCGGCTCGAAATTCCGGATGTAGCGAAAACGCGGTCCGCGAACGGCGCGGATGATGTCGTAGCGCTCGTCCATCCGATCGCGCGCGCCGAAAACGTATTCTCGTGGGTCTGTCAGGTTTTCGCCGAGGAAAGCGCGGCCCTGCATGTGTTCGGGAACGGGAACGCCAGCGAGGTTGAGCACCGTCGGGCCGAAATCGATCGAACTCACCAGCTGCGAATCGACAACGCCCGCTTCGTCGCCCGGGATTCTCGAGATCATCGGAATGTGCGTCCCGGAGTCGTAAAGCCAGCGCTTCGCCCGCGGCAGACCGACGCCGTGGTCCGACCAGAAAATGACGATCGTGTTTTCGTAGAGGCCGGCTTCTTTCAACGCGGCGATGTGCTCGCCGGCCCACGCGTCCATCGCCGTGATCAGCTCGTAGTTTCGTTTCCAGTCCTCGCGAACGATCGGCGTGTCCGGGTAGTACGGGGGGAGCGTTGTGAGTTTGGCAGGATCCTGGCGTTGTTCCGGGCTGAGGTCTTTCGTCACCGATTCGTACTTGCCTTTGCTCGCGATTCCGGACTCGTGGCAGCCGGTGTAGTTGAAAACGGCGAAGAACGGCTGATCCGCGTCGCGGTTTTTCCAGTGGGCTTTGTTGGAACTCTCGTCCCAGATCTCGCGAGGGGACGGCGAGCCGAATTGGTAATCGGTTTTCGAGTTGTTCGTGCAGAAATAGCCGGCCTCGCGGAGGTAGAGCGGGAACGGCTTGACGAAATCCGGCAGAGTCGCTTTGCAGCGCATGTGGTGGGTTCCGATCGACGGCTGGTACATGCCGGTGATGATCGTCGAGCGGCAGGGCGCGCAGACGCCGGCGGCGGTGAAGGCGTGGGTGAAGCGTCGGCCTTCGGAGGCCAGTTTGTCGAGATTCGGCGTGATCGCGTGGGGATCGCCGTAGCAGCCGAGGTGGGCGCTGATGTCCTCGGCGGAGAGCCAGAGAATGTTCGGCTTGTCAGCAGCTGCTGAGACGAGCGGCGCGAAGATCAGGAGCGCAAGCAGATGGAGTTTTCGCATCCATCGACTTGGAGCCGCGCCCTAGAATTTGCAAATGTAGATCGGCAAATCGAGATCCATCGGCAGGTCGTCATCAAGCTGAACTCGCTCCAATCTCGGATATTTGGACTGCTTCACGAGGGTGAGGTGATAGGTTTTGCCGACTTCGAAATTCCGCGCGCCGGTGAATTTTTTGTGGAGCACGACCATGTGGGCGACGCGGATTTTATCGTAGGGATATTCGCCGTCCTCGATTTTGACGACTTCGTATTCGTAGAGACTGAAGGCGTTGTCGTAGCTTACTTCGCTGAGGTTTTCGATCGTCGATTTGGCCCGCAGGACGATCTGAACCGAAACTTCCTCGCTGGTTTTGCCCGGTTCGCGTCGCGGGGCGCCAACGGTTTTCTCAGCAGCTGCTGGGTCGGCTTTTGGCTCGGGAGCTGGCGCAGGCGGGGTGGATTTCGCCAAGGGCGTAGGCTCGGGCTTCGGCGCGGGCGGAGTCGATTTGACCAGCGGCGTCGGCTCGGACTCAGGCTCGGGTTGCGGAAGAACCGCGGTTCCAACCGAATCGGCTGGCTGCTGCGGACGCGCCAACGCGATTGGAGTCGCCCTCAGCGGGGTCGCTGGCTCGGCAGGAACCGGCGCTGGGCGCGCTTTCAAATCGCCAAGGTAGCTTGTGAAGTCCGTGGCCACTTTCTGCGCCCAGTCCTTCGCTTCGATCGGGCCGTAGTGAATTCCATCGCTCTCAGACGGATACGGCGTAACCCATTCGGTTACCTTTGAGCTTTCGAAAACCGAACCGCCGTAGCCGCCGACGACACGCTTCATGATGGTCGCCAGATTTTCCTGAAGCTCCGCCGGGTAGCGTTTTGGATGAGATTCCGGCGGCGCGATCCAGTACGATTCCGCTCCAGCCTGATCGACCGCATAGCACATGTCCGAAATCAGCTCCTCAACGAGAGCCACGTTTTGCTCCTCGGTCCGGCGCTTCGAACGGAGGGTCGCGTAGAGATTCACGCCGGTCTGGATCACGACGACATCAGGCTCGTAGCTCTCGATTAAATCTTCGACTTTCGGCACCGCGCGGACGTAGCCAACGCGCTTTTCTTTCGCTGGCGTCTTTTCCCAATAGCCGATCGAGCACGAGATCGGTTCGTAGCGGCGAAGCCAATAGTAGGGGCTCGCACCACCGGCGACGTGGGTGTAGACGACCACGTCATCGCTCGCTCGCAACGAGGTGTCCAAGGCCTTTCCAAACGCGCCCATGCTCAGCGAGTCACCCAGATACAGCACGCTTCGCTGTTCTGAATTCGCTTGAATCTCTCCAAGGCAGCAGATCAGAAGTCCTGCCGCGATCACCGTTTTCAAGGAATTCGCTTTCATCGACGTTGGTAATAGCGAATTCAGGAATCGGGATCAAGATCGCAAAGTGCAAATTCTGCTGAATTTATCAGGATTATCTAGAATTTTCAGGTTTGGAAAATCTACTGGATTTTACCTGTATAGAAATTGATCGGATTGTCGTTCGAGTGATCAACTTGTGGCGATGTTAGGATTCCGCCCTGCTCGAATCGGCCGAGGTCGGTCGCTCAAATTTTGGTTTGTCCCGATGGCGACTTCAAGGACAGTCAGCGGATGAATTCACGACTGATTTCGATCCTCACCGCGACGATTCTCGCCCCAGCAGCTGCTGGTCTGGCGCAACGAACGCACGACATTACGATCGAAGATTATTTCACGCAGTCGAGCGTCTTCAGTATCGCGCTTTCGCCGGATGGTTCGACTGCAGCCTGGGTTGAGGGCCGTTGGCATGCGGAAGACGAGGGGCGATTCAGCGAACTCTGGGTTGTCGATGTGGAGACGAAGAATCGGAAACGCCTGACGTTCGAGCGAAGCCGCGTTTCGAGCCCGCAATGGAGTCCTGACGGAGCCACAATCTATTTCGCCGGGAGTTTCAAAAGCGAAGGTGAGAAGGCCCCGCCGCGCGACGGAAAATCCCAGGTCTGGCGGATCGGCGCGGATGGAAGCGGGCTGACGCCGGTGACTCACGTTGAGGACGGGATCGCCGGGTTTCAGCTGGCTGGAGACGGCTCTGCGATTTTTTACAACAAGCACAAAGAGCACACGATCGACGAATGGGCCGAGCTGCGGAAGGAGTTCAAGACTCTTGAATTCGGCCACGGCGTTCACAAAATTTCCGAGCTCTGGAAGCTGGATTTGACCAGCTGGCGTGAGGAAAAACTCGTCGACGCCGAGCGCTATATTCGATATTTCGCCGTCTCGCCGGACAACGCGCGGATCGCGATGATCACGGATCCGGACGAGCTTTTGATCACGCACGAAGGTCAGTCCAAAGTCGAGATTCTTCACGTTTCCAGTGGCGAGATCGAGTCTCTGCCGGACGAACTCTGGCGTGACGACGCGCCTTCGCCCTATGGCTGGCTCGGCGATCCGTGTTGGTCAAGCGATAGCCGGTACCTCGGATTTTCGATCGGTTTTGACGGTTTTCCGACTTGGATTTACGCGGCTCAGTGGGATGACGAGGGCCGACCGGCGATCGAAAAGCTCAAGCGGCCGGAAGGCGTGGAAGTGAACGGCGGCCTGGCTTGGATTCCAGGGACACACCAGCTCGCGTTTCACGGCGAGATTCGAGCGCGCGAACATGCTTATTCAGTTAGCCTGAACGGCGAGTCAAAAGCGCTGACCGAAGGCGACCTCGCGGTCGGCGGATTCGATTTTTCCGACGACCAGCAGCTGCTGACTCTCCAGAGCGGGCTCGACTATTCAGACGATCTGTTTTTCGAGGCCGAGCGCCTGACAAACCTCAATCCTCAGATCGATACCTGGAAACTTCCGAAGACTTCCCTGGTGCAATGGCAGGGCGCGAACGGCGATGAGGTCGAAGGCATTCTGGAGCTCCCGCCGGGCTACGAAGAGGGCCAGCAACTGCCGTTGATCGTCGCGATCCACGGTGGACCGAAAGGTATGTCGAAATTGCCGATGCAGTTCTGGATTTACGGCCGTGCGGCGTTCGCGGCGAAGGGCTACGCCGTGCTCATGCCAAATTACCGCGGCTCAACCGGCTACGGCGACAAATTCATGGTCGAGCTGATTGGCCACGAGAATGAAATCGAGGTCGAAGACATTTTGAAGGGAGTCGATCACGTGATCGAAATCGGAATCGCCGATCCGAAAAAGTTAGGCGTAATGGGCTGGAGCAACGGCGGCTACCTCACGAATTGTCTCGTCGCGACGAATCGTTTTCAGGCGGCCAGCAGTGGTGCGGGCGTTTTCGACATGGGAATCCAGTTCGGCGAAGAGGACACGCCTGGCCACGTCATCAACTACGTTGAAGGCTTGCCCTGGGAGAAGCCCGAGGAGTACCGAAAAGCCTCGCCGATGTACGCGCTGAAACCCGGGATCACGACGGCGACGCTGATTCACGTTGGCGAAAAAGATCAGCGAGTTCCGGCGACTCACAGTCGGGCGCTTCACCGCGCGCTTCACCACTACATCAAGGCTCCGTGCGAGCTTTTGATCTATCCCGGCGAGCCTCATGGCCTCGGCAAGCGGAAGCATCGGCTGGCGAAAATGAAGTGGGATCACGCCTGGTTCGACCGCTATCTAAAAGGGGAAGACGAATAGAAAATCTCAGTCCTCCGATGCGATCCGGAACCTGGCTCCGGAAACGGCGATCCTGTGCAAAAGTTCCAATCGACGCTCGACGGGCGCGTCGACGAATCTGGGTTTTCGTTCGAGTTTGAGCGGCAGGCCGTCTTCCGATTCCAGGTCAAGATCAGCGGTCAGAAGCCCCCAGCTTTCGGGTAACTCGCTCAGCTCGACCAAGCCGTCCGGCACGACCAGATAAAACAGGTCTGCGCATCGCCAACGAACCATCCGATCGAACTTCGTCTTGCCGAAAATCCGGTTTTGAATCTGGTTCAACTCGCGCAGCAGCTGCTGGTAGCCGGCATGCTGAAGCGAACTGAGATCCACGCTTTCGAATTCCTGAAAAAGCGCGTCGCCCGCGCGCAACGAAGGGTGGTGAACGCCGAGTTGGCGCTCCAGCTTTTCACGCCGCGCGGTCAGCTCCGCCAGCCGCTCGCGATTTTCGTCAAGCGCGTGGCGATCTTTGAGAAAATCCGCTCGCGACTGTTTGCATTCGAAAACCGCCGTCAATCCGGGCTCCCCATTTTTCGGCGGCTTGCACGCCGCTGCGTCGGCACGGAACTTTGAAGCGGGCGTCCGGATTTCGAGCCCAACGGCGGAGTAGCCCGATTGCTGAGCCCAAACGAACGCGGCTGCTTTTAACTGGCGATGTGCCTTGGTTTCGCCTCCGGCCATGCGTTATTGATTTTGCCCGCATTCTGCGATTTGGTAACTGGAAACTTCCCGCGATGTCTATTTTCAAACGATTTGAGGTCTGGATGCTCCTGGTTTTTGTGACCGCCGGTGCGGCGTTCGTGATTTTCACCCAGGGCGCTGGCAAAAAAGGTGATGATCCTGATTCCGGGAAAGCCGAAGTCGCGGTAGCGCCGACTCCGATTTCCACTCCCAAAAAGAGTCCGCAGACGCCCGGAAAAAGTCCAAAGGGCGAGCCGAAAGCGCCGGTTGCAACGCCGGATAAAAAGCCGGTGAAGCCAATTTCGAAACCTGCGACCGGATTTGCGATCGAGTCGATGAACCTCAAGGAAAGCGGCGAAAAATGGGTGCTGGAGCTTGGCGTTCGCTACCACAACGAATCGGATTCGGACCTCGATCTCAGTTCGCCGACTGCGCAGCTGCTGACGGGCGAAGGTGCCGAGGTTCCCGCGTTTTTCCTCGCTTTTGGGCAGCTGCCAATCGCTCAGGCCGAGTCGGACGAGCTGGTTGAGCTGCGTTTCTGGCTCGACGGCCCGCAGCGGGATGGAAATCTGGAGCTGAAGATTCTGGACGAGACGGTGGTGGTGGCGTTAGAGAAAAACGATGACGGATCAGTGGTTCGAGATTGAGACGAGCAAGGGAACGGCGACGGTTCTGAATTACCGTGGCCGCTGTGATCCTGCGCGGATCGAGAAAATCGTTTCCGGCGAAATTTCGGTCGGTTGGCTCGAGGTCCAGAATGCCTATTTCACGGAGGAGCGCTGGGACGAAAAACACGAGGCTCAGGAGGTTTTTATTCGCAAACTCGGCCGTGACGGGGCTTACGTGAATATGGAAGGGACAAAGTTTCTGCGGATCGAGCACATCGCGGCGATCTCGCCGATGGAGCGGCCGGATCGGGATGACGATTTCGCGGCAGGCGGAGTTGGCCTGGGGCTGAGTTAGTGTAGTGTCAGGGCATGCCCGCTCTTTCCCAAAATCGCCAGGCCATCCCGGTCGGCGAACTCACGCGCCGGATTCGCGAGCTGCTCGAAGGCGAGATCGGTGAGGTCTGGGTTGAAGGGGAAATCAGCAATTTGCGCCAGCACAGTTCGGGGCATCAATATTTCAGCCTGAAGGATCGGAATGCGCAGATGCGATGTGTCTGGTTTCGCGGAAATTCCCAGTACAGCTCGGTCAAACTTCGCGATGGGCTCCAGGTTCAGGCATTCGGCGAGGTTTCCGTCTACGAAGCGCAGGGGCAGTACCAATTGGTCGTCCGCGTTGTTCAGGATCGTGGTCAGGGCGCGCTTCAAGCGAAGTTTGAGGAGCTGAAACGAAAGCTCGAGGCCGAGGGTCTGTTTTCACAGGAGCGAAAGCGGAAAATCCCGGCTTTTCCCAAGACGATCGCGCTGGTGACCTCGCCGACCGGCGCTGCGCTTCAGGACATGCTCAATATCCTCAGCCGACGCGCCCCCTGGGTTCGAATCCTCATCGCGCCGGTTCGAGTTCAAGGCGACGGGGCGGCGGCCGAGATCGCGGCGGCTGTGAAGCAGATCACAGCTCGAAGCGGTAACGGACTTCCTGACATTGACACCGTCGTGCTCGCTCGCGGCGGCGGCAGCATCGAAGATCTCTGGAATTTCAACGAGGAGATCGTCGCTCGAGCGATCGCCGATTGCCCGATTCCGGTCGTTTCAGCCGTCGGCCACGAAATTGATTTCACGATCTCCGATTTCACGGCCGATCTCCGCGCTCCAACCCCGAGCGCCGCGGCTGAGCTGATCGTGCCCGATCAGGCGGAGCTGAGACAGCGTCTCGAGCGTTCGGGGACGCGGCTGAGCAACGCCGTCAGCAGTCGACTGACTCAGTGGCGGCGAGTCGTCGAGTTGCTCGCCCGTAGCGGCGCGTTTCGCGAGCCCGACCGAGTCTTGAGCGATCACCGGCAATCGATCGATCTCCTTGGCGACCGGTTGACCGCGGCGGCGGCGGCGACATTCGCGAGTGCCCGGGATCGGGTCGCTTCGAACGGCCGGATTCTAGGTTTGAGCCGGCCTGACCGGGTTCTGGTGCGTTCACGCGAGCGACTTGGCCTTCTCGCGGATCGGATGGAGCGCGCCGGGACGAGCCGGATGGAACGCGCGCGCCAGCAGCTGCTGACGATTCGAAAAATGCTCGCCACGCTAGGGCCGGACGAAACTCTGGCTCGAGGCTACTCGCTGACGTTGAACGCGGACGGCGATGTCATTTCCGATGTCTCAAAATTGAACGTCGGCGACCGACTGACCACAAAGCTCGCCAAAGGGGAGTTCGAAAGCGAAGTCCTGACCGAGCACAAAAAAGCCCACGACGCTTAAAACGCCGTGGGCTGAGATTTTAGCTTGGAAAAGCTAACCCGAATTACTGCGGGTGAATGACGTTGCCGGGATCAACAGCGAGGTAACCGCCAGTGATTCTGCCGTCATCATCTTTGGTTCCGAGCTGGAAGATGTCGTCGATTCCGCTTCCTTTTGGCCCTTTGACCGTTGCGCCAGGAGAGGACTCGCTGAGGTCCATCACTTTCACGTCGCCACCGACGAATCCAACGACAGCCTTACCGTTCGTCAACCAAGGGTGGTTAGGACCGTAGGTGCCTGGACCATCCTGCTCGTCAGCCACAATTGGCGAACGCCCGGACACGCCGCTGTGCTGGCCGACCACGTAGGAGTAGCAGTTTTCTTTGGCTTCGAGAACTCCATCTCCATTCGGCGGACGGTTCTTCTCCAAATTGCCCTTCACGTAGAAGATTTCTTCAGAATCGATATCGGTCTCTTTCATCAACTCGACGAACGCGGCAGTCGAATCCGAGAAGAGCGAATCGTCTTCCGTGTCTTCATCCGTGTCGCTGGCAGGATAGCCGCCATCGTTGTCCATCGCGTAGAGTCCGAACATCTTGAGGACTTCCTTCATGTGCTGCTGGTCTTTCGACATCCGAGCTTTCACCATCATCTTGTTCATCGCTGGGAACGAGACACTCGCCAGAATCGCGATGATCGTGATCACCACCATCAGTTCGAGTAGCGTGAACGCTCCCTTCCTGCTTTTTTTGTTATTAATTTTCATTTTTGTACTTTGGTTTGGTTTTTATTATTTTGCCGCCCTGAGGGCAGCGGATTTATATTGGGAAGACCGCAGAAACGGGCTTCCCATCCAAAGCCTGCCATTTTTCTTACTTTCTGGCAAGAAAATGACTGCGATCTCGTGAGATTTTTTCTCACTCCCCCCGTTCAAGCCCGTAGAAAAAGCGCCGAGAGGGGCGGAAGATCGAGCGTCAGCGAGTGCGGCCGACCCGCCCAGCCTTCATCGCTCGCCTGGACGCCACCGGAATTGCCTTTGTTGCTACCGGCATAAATCTCGGCGTCGCTGTTGAAAATCTCTTCCCAAAAACCGCCGCGAGGCACGCCGACTCGATATCCGGATCGCACTACTGGAGTCGCGTTGACCACGCAGAGCACGAGGCGGCCGTCAGCCACTGCTGGTTTGCGGAGAAACGCAAAGACGCTCGTCTCCGAATCGTTGCTTTCCATCCACTCGAAACCCGCTGGGTCGTGATCGAGCTCGTGCAACGCGGGTTCCCCGGCGTAGAGCCCGTTCAGATCCCGAAGGAGCCGGTAAATTCCTCGGTGTTCTGGAAAATCGAGCAAATGCCAGTCGAGGCTCTTCTTGAAATCCCACTCGGTGAACGGAGCAATTTCGCAGCCCTGAAAAAGCAGCTTTTTGCCCGGATGCGCGAACATCCAAGCGTAGAAAAGCCGGAGATTGGCGAATTTCTGCCAGTTGTCGCCCGGCATTTTCGCGAGCATCGAGCCTTTTCCGTGGACGACTTCGTCGTGGCTCAGCACGAGTACGAAATTCTCGTCGTAGGCGTAGAGCATCGAGAAAGTCGCTTTATCGTGATGGAATTTCCGGTGAATCGGCTCCTTCTCAATGAACTCGAGCATGTCATGCATCCAGCCCATGTTCCACTTGAAGCCGAAGCCCAGACCGCCACTGTCGACCGGTCGCGAAACCCCGGCGAACGCGGTCGATTCTTCGGCCAACATCATGATTCCCGGGTTTTTCTCGTAGCAGAGCCGGTTCAAATCCCGAAGGAAATCGATCGCCTCGAGATTCTCGCGACCACCGAAGCGATTCGGGACCCACTCGCCTTCCTCGCGCGAATAATCGCGATAAAGCAACGAGGCGACCGCGTCGACCCGGAGACCATCGAGGTGAAATTCCTCAAACCAGTACAAAGCGCTCGCGAAGAGGAAGTTGCGGACCTCGTTCCGGCCGAAATTGAAGATCAGCGTGCCCCAATCCATGTGCTCGCCCTCACGCGGATCGGCGTGTTCGTAGAGCCGAGTCCCGTCGAAATTCGCGAGCCCGTGCGCGTCCTTCGGGAAGTGCGCCGGCACCCAATCGAGGATCACGCCGATGCCGCGCTGATGGCAGGCGTCGACAAAAAACCGGAAATCGTCGGGATCGCCGTAACGGCTCGTCGGCGCGAAATAACCAGTGACCTGGTAGCCCCAGGAACCGTCGAACGGGAACTCCGTCACCGGCAAAAGCTCGATGTGAGTGAAGCCGAGGTCGACGACGTGATCCACCAGCTGCTGGGCGAGCTCCCGGTAGCTCAGATCGCGATCTCCCTCCTCCGGGACGCGCCGCCAGGAGCCGAGATGGACCTCGTAAGTGCTGACCGCCTTCTTATAAACGTCGGTTTCGGCACGTTGCCGCATCCAATCGGCGTCCTTCCAATCGTACTGGGTTTCGAAGGTGATCGACGCGGTCTGCTCGCGATTCTGGCTGAAAAACGCGAGCGGATCGGACTTCGTCGCGAGATGGCCGTCAGCACCAGCGACTTCGAATTTGTAGTGAACGCCAGAAGCGATCCCCGGGACGAAAATCTCCCAACAACCGGATTCCAAGCGGCGACGCATCGGATGAACTCGGCCGTCCCAGCTATTAAAGTCGCCAACGACGCTGACCCGATGGGCATTCGGAGCCCAAAGCGCGAAACTCGTGCCGCTGACTCCCTCGAATTCCCGAATCTGGGAACCGAGCACGTCGTGAAGCTTCGTGTGGGTTCCTTCGCCTATATAATGGCAGTCCTCTTCGGTGAGCGTCGGCCCGAATCGATACGGATCGGCCAGCAGCTGCTGAGTTTCTCCCTCGAAATCCCCAATTTCGAGCGTGTAGGCCGGAAAATCGCCTTCGCCAAGGATCCACGCCTCGAAAAAGCCGTCAGCGTGAACCTTCTCCGCCTCAACCGATTCACCATCAGCTAGTTGGACCCGAATCGACTTCGCATCCGGCCGAATCAGCCGAACGACCCAGCCCTTCTGACCGTCCTTTTCGGACGCGTGCGGCCCGAGAAAAGAGAAGGGATCAGAGTGACTGGCCCCCAAAATGAGGTCGACCTCGCGTGAATCAGAAAGCCCGGAATTGCTCATTGCGCCAGCTATAAACGCACGGAAAGAATCCGCAATGTCGAATCAGCGGGCCCTTCGTAACGAAATCGCGAGCTGCCCGGAACCAGCAAGATCAATTTTCCGTTTGCGCTCCCGGCCGATCCACCTAGTATTGGCGCCCCATGTCCAGAAGAGCAGGCAAAGCAAAGACCCGTAAAGGTATCGCCAAACGGTTCAAAGTTACCGGAACCGGTCAGATTATTCGCCGGAAACAAGGTAGACGTCACCTCGCTGAGAGCAAAAACCGGAAACGGAAGCGCAATCTCGGTAAGTCGACACTTGTTTCGGAAGCGGATCTCCCCGCAATCCGGGCAAATCTGCCCTTCAGCCATTAAGCCGTTTATCGGCGCTTCGTCAGCATCTGCTGGCGGCGATTACACAGTCTAGACCGACAACCAGGCCTTCAAAACAAGGCAGGTGAAAGGTCCCTTCGAACGGGTGAGGCTGTGGATCGAAAAGTAAAAACAAACGACCTGTTCTGGAGTAACTGAAAAATGTCGAGAGCCACAAATGCGCCAGCGAGCCGCAAGCGCCGCAAACGCGTACTGAAAGCAGCCAAGGGTTACCGCGGCGCACGTTCCAAAACTTATCGCATCGCGAAAGACGCGGTCCGGAAGGCCAAGCAGTATCAATATCGTGACCGCAAGGTCCGGAAACGCACTTTCCGCAGCCTGTGGGTCCAGCGCATCAACGCCGGAATCCGCGCCCTCGGCCTGACCGTCGGCGAACCGCCGCGCGCAGTGACCTACAACCGTTTGATCGAAGGATTGAAGGCTGCAGAAATCGATCTCGACCGGAAAGTCCTTTCCGACATGGCGATTCATGACGAAGCCGGCTTCAAGTCCGTTGCTGAGGCTGCGGTTGCCGCTCTGGAAACCAAAGCGAAAGCGGCTGCCTGAGTCCGTTACCGGCTAAGCCATGCTGGCCGAGCTAGACCAGATCAAGGAAAAGGCGCTCGCGGAAATCATTCCGATTGAGGACGAGTCCTCTTTGGAAGATTTTCGCGTTCATTTCCTTGGCAAAAAGGGCGAACTGACAAGAGTCAGCGCCGGCATGCGCGATGTCCCGAAGGAGGACAAGCCAAAAGTCGGCGCGAAGCTCAACGAAGTTCGCACCGCGATCACAAACGCGATCGAAGAACGCACCCAGCAGCTGCTGGGTGCTAAGGACGCAAGAGCAGCCGAAGGAATCGACGTCACGCTGCCCGGCCGACCGTTGCCGCAGGGCGCGATGCATCCGCTTTCGCAGGTGCTCGATCGCGCTGTCGATATTTTGCGCCGCGCGGGATTTTCGATCGCCGAAGGTCCGGAAATCGAGACCGAATGGCACTGTTTTGACGCGCTCAACACGCCGGAAGATCACCCCGCTCGGAACGAATCCGACACCTACTACTTTGAGGACGGCAAGCTGCTTCGCACGCACACTTCGACCGTTCAAATCCGGACGATGGAGGCCGCCAAGCAGCTGCCAGTCCGAATCATCGCTCCGGGCACGGCGTTCCGGCGTGATGAAATCGATGAAACGCATTCGATCTCGTTTACCCAGCTCGAAGGCCTCTACGTGGCTGAGGAAGTGAGTTTGGCCGACTTGAAAGGCACGCTCGAATTTTTCTTCCACGAGATGTTCGGCCCGGAAACCGAAGTCCGCTACCGGCCGCACTTTTTCCCGTTCACCGAGCCGAGTTTCGAGATCGACATCAAACTCAAGTCGAAGGGCCGCGCCGACAAGTGGATCGAAATCGCCGGATGCGGGATGGTCGATCCGGCTGTTTTCGAAGCGGTTTCGAAGACTCGGGGCGACGAGCTTTTTGATCCCGGCAAGGTAACTGGATTTGCCTGGGGAATTGGAATTGACCGGATCGCGATGATCCAGTACGGGGTTCCAGATCTGCGATCATTCAACGAAAACGACGTCCGATTCCTCCGCCAATTCTCCTGAGGCTCCCGCTTTGGAGAAGGCTTCCTGGCATGCCTTGATCATCAAGGCACTCGCCGCTATTTTTCTAGCTGCGTTGGTTTGGGAACTGGTGCTGTCGGTTACGCTGCTTCGGCGTCCAGATGTCGTTCGCGACGGACCCTACGGAACTGCCTACGCTCCTGGTGGTCTCATGTTGGTGGGAACGGAAGGCTACGCCTGGAACCGGTTCGACTCGCTCGGCTTCAACAACTCGGAAGAATCGCTCAACGCGCCGGATTCTCCGATTGTCGTGCTTGGCGACTCGTTTACCGAAGCGTTGCAGCTGCCGAGAGAACGAAATTTTTGCTCGCTGGTCGAGGCTGAAACCGGCGTTCCCGTGATCAACCTGGGGTTCAGCGGAAACTCAGCGGCGGATTGGTTGATGAACGCCGAGGCTGTCCGGGATGATTTTGATCCGGGGGTTGTGGTGATCGTCTTCACCAACAGCGATTTCCTCGACGACGCGACCGAGGATTCCAAGGCTGTCTACATCGCGCCAACGCAGGACGGATTCAAATTGGTGAAGACGGAAGGCTCGGGACGGCGATTGCGCGTTCTTAAGGACCGAGCCATTTCGTTGAGCTCCTTGATGGGGCGCTCGTATTTGAGGATGCGCGAGTTGAGCGCGGCGCCCCCGGGGAAGCGTCCGTTCTTTTCGGCCAGGCCCGTTTTCAGCTGGCGGGCTGAAGGTGACGCCGTGGGGCCGGTGCAGTCCGTTCCGTTGACCGAATTGACGGCCGACCAAAAGAGGTTAGTCCGGTGGGAGCTGAGCGAATTCCGACGAATTTTTGGCGACCGTTTGCGCCTGCTCTACGTCGATCGAGCGCATTCGCTAACCAGCATGGGTGTGGTTCAACGTCAGCCCGGTCCGCTGACTCAAGAACTCGACTCGTTGTGTGAGGAGTTCCAGATTCCGCTGGCGACGACTCAAGCTGGATTCACCGAGTATTTCGAGAAAACGGGCCAATTGCCCTATGGATTTCAAAACTACATTCCCGGGCTAGGGCATTTGAATCATCAGGGGCATCGGCTCGTCGCCGAGGCGCTGGTGGAACTCCTGAGCAACGATCGCTGAATCCTTCAAATGCTGTTTCCGAGCACGACATTTCTCCTGTTCTTCGCGACGTTGCTGTTGTTGTTCCGGGCTTCGCGCGCTCAACTCTGGCGAAAGGCCGTTCTGCTTGGCGCGAGCTACTTTTTCTATGCCTGGTGGGATTTTCGATTTCTCGCACTGATCGGGTTCGTCACCCTCGTGGACTACGCCATCGGCGGCTTCATTTCCCGGTCGACTTCCAAGGTTCGGCGTCGGCAGCTGCTGACTCTCAGTCTCGTCGTCAATCTTGGAGTCCTCGGTATTTTCAAGTATCTCGGCTTCTTTGTTGAGAGCGCGAATCACCTCCTCAGTCCCCTCGGCATTCACCTCGGGACGCTTGAAATCATCCTTCCGGTTGGAATCTCGTTCTTCACGTTCCAGTCGATGAGCTACATCATCGACATCTATCGTCGCAGTCTCAAGCCATGCGCTTCGCTGCTCGATTTTGCTCTGTTCGTTAGCTTCTTTCCTCAATTGGTTGCCGGGCCGATCGTCCGCGCCGCAGAGTTTCTGCCTCAATTGAAAAAGCCCATCCGCGTTCTTTGGGAGAACGCCGAGCGGGGAACGATGCTCTTCCTCATGGGCGTTGTGAAAAAGGTCCTGATCGCCGATCACCTTGCCATCTTTGTCGACCAGGTTTACGCGGCACCTCACGCATTTGACTCGCTAACACTTTGGCTGGCCGGCTTCAGCTACATGCTCCAGATCCTCTGCGATTTCTCGGGCTACTCTGACATGGCCATTGGCATCGCGCTCTGGTTTGGCTTCCGCCTGCCGGTCAACTTCCGCGTTCCCTACCTCGCAACCTCGATCGCAGATTTCTGGCGGCGCTGGCACATCTCGTTGTCTTCCTGGCTGCGGGATTATCTCTACGTTTCACTTGGCGGAAATCGCCGCGGCGACGTCCGCACTTACGTGAATCTGATGCTGACGATGCTCCTTGGCGGAATCTGGCACGGGGCCAGCTGGAGTTTTCTCGTCTGGGGCGGAGTCCACGGATGCGCGCTCGCGATCCACCGGCTTTATCAAAGTCGAATCGGGCTCTGGCCCTCCGGTAGGCTCGGCGCAATCCTCGGCTGGGCTCTCACTTTTTCGATCGTGTTCCTCTGCTGGATCCCGTTCCGGATCACGGATTTCAACGTCGCCGCGATGACTGTGATGCGCATGTTCACCTTTGATGGGGCTGGCATCAGCTGGTTTTATGCGCCTACGCTTTTGATCCTCACCCTCGCCATCGGCGCGCATCTTTTCGCCCTCCGATTTCCGGATTGGACTCCGGCCTTCTCGCTGCGAACGTTTCGGGGTCAGTTTCTGGTCGCGCTTACCGTGATGGGAATTCTTCTCCTTTCCCCACTGAATTCCTCGCCGTTCATCTACTTTCAGTTCTAACGACCCCGATCTGATTCGAGCGCGAATTCGTAACCCACTTTGTCCCCTGCGATTGCCGTATCGCCGTGGTCGATCAGCACAACATTGTCGTCCGGGTTGCGCGTCGCCTCCCAGACAGAGACCGCTAAGGAGATTCTCGACTTTCCGGTCACCACGCCCAGATCGCCAGCTGCGGAAAGCTTCCTCTCAATCCGGCGCGGACAGCGTCAAGCAGGTCACGCGATTGACGTTTTCGCACGAAATAGATGTTGAATGTTGACTCACTTTTGGGGATTGGTTGTAGGAAATTTTCCGGTATCCAGGTAGGACAAAAGTATGGTCGTTTTGAGGCTCGTTACGACTTTGAAACTTTCGGGGCCGCTGGGATCGAATCGATTACTGGGTTTATCTAAATGCATCTGCTTCGTCGTATTTTCCGGTCTCCGGCGTGGTTGGTTGGCTCGCTGGCGCTAGCAATTTTCGCAAGTCGATTACATGCAGAGGAAATTATCCACCGCGTTGCTCCGGGGCCTTGGGGACAGATTGAATTTTACGAAACGATTCTCGAAGTTCCGGATCGTTCCATCAAGCCGCCTTTCCTGACGACTCATACTGAGTGGATCTTCGAAGGCCGTGACCGGGCGGGCGCTGAAGCTCTGATGAAGACCAGTGAGCTCACAACAGAGCTATTGGCGTTGATCAAGCCCGATCAACTCTGGAGCGTTACGGAACAGGGCGCGAAGTTGATCCCTCCCGATGCCTTGATTCTCGGCCTGACTGATCAGATGAGGCTTTCTCTTTATGGCGAGCTTGAGAATCGCCCGAAGGGCCAGTTCATGTTCCACACTTTCGGGATCGAACGAGGCGACTTCCGCGCCATGGCGAGCGATCTTCCAGCGGAGATCGTGGAGCTTGTCCAGCGGCTAAGCTACCCGCTTGGCGATCTACGCCAGATCACGGACACGCCTTTTTTGCTAAGCCAGATCGATGACCTGCAGCTGCAGAGAAAGGTCGTCCGCGCGCTCTGCCGGACGAGATCGATCATCCCGCGGCTCCGAATCGGGCCGGAGGCCGATATCGAATCTCTCGCCAGATATTGGTCGGGCCCAAATCCAGATAGCGACCTACGCCCATTGCTTCAATCGGTTCGCGATGAGCCCGGCGCCGAATTTATCGACGTCATTCACCTGCTTCCGCCTTTGCCCCGGAAGTATATCGCCAGTTACACGAATTATCGCGACACCTTCTACACGGAGAACCCGGATTGCTTTTGGGCGGCCCTGAATTTCTTCGAACCTCAGCCAAATCAGCGTATCCACGACAACCTGCCCGTGCTCTTCTATGTCACGCCGGACAAGTTCGAATCGATTCCTGACAAACCGCCCTTCGCGTTTGGCGACACCTTCATTTTGCAGAATCAAACCGAAGGATTCATTCATGCCTATGTCCATATCGCAGACGACCTCGTCTTCACGAAAAACGGAAACAGTCTGCTTTACCCGTGGCTGATCATGCGGCGGGAGGACATGCTGGCGCGCTACTCGCTTCATCAGAACGTAGAAGTTCACGTCTTCCGACGCCGACGAGCTGCTGCCACAACCTCGACTACATTCGAACCATGAAAGCGCTTGTCTTCTTCCTCGCATTTCTGAGCGCAGCCGCTTCGGGTTTCGGGCAAACCATTACCGTTACGCCTCCAGTTGCGATCCCGGAAACTCCGCAATGGGGCAATCTCGAAGTCTACCCGGTTTTCATTCAAGCTCCGGAGCACCTCGTGCAGCAGCGGGGCGCGCCAACCCGGCAGACCGATTGGTTTTTCTCCGATATCGGCGCGCTCGAACTTGAACGGATCCTGCTCGGCGCGGGCCTGACAAATCTACAAATCCAGCGGCTCAGCAACGAAGGAAGGGTCATTGGCGAAGACGAGGACACGCGGGTATTCCCGCCTGCGGACATCGTAGCTGCCTTGACTTCGGAGGGCCGGGCCCGGCTCTATCGACAGCTCTCGCGCTGGGATGAAAACTACTATCAAGCCAATCCCATTGTGATTGAAGACGGCTCGGTTTACGAGTGGTTCGAGGGAACCGGGCTTCGCCAGCAGCTGCTGGACGTAATTGCGGCTCACGCCTACCGAAATTCGGGCGGTGTGCTGATGTTTTCCGACGTCCCGCAGGTTCTGGCGCTGATCGAAGACTCCGATGAGGAAATGCGATTTCTGAAGGCCCTGACACGAACCCGTAGCCTGATGATCCGGATGCGAATCACGCCCGAAAGCGATTTCCAGGCGCTTGCCAATTATTGGTCCGCCGCTGGCCGAAGTCGCGACGTGTTGCCAATGATCGAAGCCGTCGCGCGAACTCCAGGCGTGGCGCGTCTCGACCTCGCGCATCTTCTCCCGCCGACCCCGCGGCGCTACCTCAATTCCTATCCATCTGAGCGTGACGGACTGATGGGGCGTTCTCCGGATGACTTCTGGACCGCGATCAATTTCTTTAAATTCACTCCAACCGATCTGTATCACGACTCGCTCGATTCACGGGAATATTTCAACAAGCACTTTCAACCGAAGCAAGGTGCCTACGAATTTGGAGATATAATATTGTTAGCACGCGCCACCGATAACCAAGCCGTTCACGCCTGTGTTTATCTGGCCGATGGAATCGTCTACACAAAGACGGGAGCGAAACGTCTCGATCCTTGGGTGTTCAGCCGGCTCCCCACAGTGATAGCTCGCCAGGGCGGCCCAACGCAGATCGTCCATTCGGCATGGAGGAAGCGGCCCACGTTGCCTCGATCTTCGTAGTTTGAGAGGCTGAGATCATGAAGCCTCTCCGTATCATTTATTTGGCCTTCAGCGCGAACTCAAACTCCGATCTGTCGGCGCTGATCTCGACTTCGTCTCCTTCGATCACGACGACGTTGTCATCCGGATCGTGGGTCGCTTCCCAGATCGAAACCGCGAAGCTCACTTTCGACTTTCCGACGATCGCGCCCTGAGCGCCTTTCGCTGAAAAATTGCCACCTCGAATCCGAGCCGTTGTCCGAGGCAAATTTGGATCTTCTGGCGTGAAAGTGACCGAGCCCCAGCCAATTTTGGTTCCGTTCAGCGTCGCCGATCCGCTGATATCGGCGCGCTCGCCGTTCGCGAGGAAACCGTTCGTCCTCATCCAATCCTTCAAGTGCCCGCCCCAGGTTCCGAGGATCGGATCGCCCTGAAAAAGCCCGACGCCATGCGGGCCGTCCTGATAAATGTGCATTTCGGCACGGATTCCCTGTTTCCTCAGCGCGAGGTAAAAAAGGACCGCGTTTTCCGCCGGAACCGCCGTGTCTTCGTCGGTCTGAAAAATGAAAGCGGGCGGCGAATTCGGCTTCACCAGCAACTCGGTCGAGACCGCGCGCGCCTCGTCGGAATCCGGCGCGAAATTCCCGCCAAGCAGATTTCTGCGCGACCCGCCGTGGCCGAAATCGG
The DNA here is from genome assembly GCA_047620505.1 of Verrucomicrobiales bacterium. Taxonomy (GTDB): domain Bacteria; phylum Verrucomicrobiota; class Verrucomicrobiia; order Verrucomicrobiales; family DEV007; genus JBLHKS01. The sequence continues at coordinate 19,552 of JBLHKS010000120.1, forward strand.
TCGACATCGAGATCACCGGGTAGCACGGAATGATGAAATCCGGACGGCTGCTTGGCCGATCGATCTCGTCCTCTGCATCCGGCTGACCGAGATCGAAAAGCGTCCCCGTCATCGAGCACAGATGCCCGCCCGCGCTGAAGCCCATCGTCCCGAGCCGCTCCGGATCGACGCCGAATTTTTCCGCGTTGTGCCGGACCATCCGGATCGCCCGCTGCGCATCGTGCAGTTGAGTCGGATGATGATAGCCCTTGCTGCCGAGCCGGTAGTGAACCACGAACGCCGCCACACCGAACTCGTTAAAAAATCGCCCAATCTGATGCCCTTCGTGGTCAGCCGCGAGCCCGCCGTAGCCGCCGCCAGGAAAAACGACGACGCCGCAACCATTAGCAGCTGCTGGGTCCGGCTGGTAGACGAACATCGCCGGCTGATCATGGTCGGCATCGCCCTTTGCGTTGGGAGCGCCGTCAGGCCAGAGAAGTTGTTTTTCTTGAGCCGAGACGCCGGCGGCGAGAGTCAGAAGAGCCATGGAAATCAGAATTCGGAAACGCATTCGGAAGATTCACCCGTTAATCCGAATTTCAAAAGCGATCTCTTCTTCTGGCTGCGTTTGGTAAAAGTTCTGTAAGCGGCTATTTTCGCGGATGCGCTTCCTCATCGTTTCTGCAGTTTTGATCGGTTTGGCCCTCCCAGCGGCGGCGGCCCTTCTTGAAGGAGAGATCACGGATTCTGAGACCGGCGAGCTGGTTTCCGCACGGCTCTACATCGAATCCGAAGACGGAAACTGGTTTCACGCTTAATCGAACGGCGGGATCGCGATTCCGTACTCGAAGATTCGTGGAATCGGAAGCTCGGAGGTCCACACGACGTTGAGCGCGCATCCGTTTTCGGTTCAACTGGACCCTGGAAAATACACGATCACGGCTGAGCGCGGGAAGGAGTACTTTTCGCAGTCGATCGAGATCGAAATTGGCGACGAGGCCGAGAAAACCGAGCTTCCGCTTCGGCGCTGGATCAACATGAGCGAGCGCGGTTGGTACAGCGGCGAGACGCACGTCCACCGGCCGGTTTCGGAGCTGCCGACTCTCATCCTGGCTGAAGACCTGAACGTCGCCCTGCCGCTGACGGCCTGGGTGACGGATTCGCGCGAGGCGCCTTCGACGAGCAACAAAAACCCGATCGAAGTCCCGCCAGCCGAGTTGATTGTGGTCGATCCGACTCACGTGATCTGGCCGATCAACACGGAATACGAGATCTTCACGATCGAGGGCGAGCGTCACACGTTGGGAGCTGTTTTCGTTTTGAATCACCGCGAAGCGCTCGAGCTGAAGGCACCTCCGGTCTTGCCGATTGCCGAAGAAGCTCGCCGTCAGGGTGCATTGTTAGACCTCGACAAGCATAACTGGCCCTGGTCAGCGATGATCGTTCCTCGGATGGGCGTGAATCTCTTCGAGCTAACGAATAACCACATCTGGCGCAGCCGATTTCTGTTTTCCACCTGGTATCCGGAGTACGCCGCCGATTACATGGAAATCGAAATGGAAAACGGCGCTTTCACCGAGCGCGGCTGGATCGATTTCGGTTTCCAGAATTATTACGCGCTTCTCAACTGCGGCTTCGACATGAAACCAAGCGCCGGGACGGCATCCGGCGTTCACCCGGTTCCGCTGGGATTCGGCCGAGTTTACGTAAAGCTGGATGGCGAATTCAGCTACGATGCCTGGATCGACGGGCTCGCGGCTGGACGGAGCTTCGTGACCACTGGGCCGATGCTGACGGCCGAAATCAAAAACACGGGCGGGATCGACGTTAATGCAAAACTGGATAGCGCGAATCCGATTCAATCGATCGAGGTTGTCGTGAACGGAGAAGTTGTATCCCGCATCGAATCCAATTCCTCGCAACAATGGTTGGATTTCAGTATGACAGCCCCGGCGGGATCCTTCTGGGTCGCGGTTCGGGCTTACACCAAGACCAAAGACGGTCGGCCGCGCTTCGCTCACACGGCTCCGGTCCACTTTAAGGAAGAAGGAAGGCCGATTCGACCGCGAAGAGTCGAAGTCGATTATTTGATCAAGCGGGTCGAGGACGAAATCGAGCGCCACACCGGTAAGCTCTCAGAGGGTGCTCTCGAGGATTATCAAATCGCCTTGGATTTCTACAAAGGCCTTGTCGACAGGGCGCGCTGAAGTTTTCGGGCTGCTCTATCTAAAGAGGCAGCATCCGGGCGGGTCTGTTGCCCGACATTGAGCAGCTCCGTAGTGGTGGGGTCCAGCCGCCATCGACCGCT
>JBLHKS010000121.1:0-21804 GCA_047620505.1 Verrucomicrobiales bacterium
AAATTTCTACCGGAGGAGTCCAAATTAAGCGGACATTTCACGGGAGAATTTTGACGATCTATGTCGAAAACAATAAGGCTCAGGAGAAATCAAAACCCGCGGACATACGCTCAAGCCCAGGATAGAGCAATGTTAGCTCGGGCGTAATCGGCGGTGTGAAATTACTAATTTTAGGGCCAATAATACCTCGCTGCCACAGTAAGCCCATTACCTGTTGAAACATTGACACGCTTCGAGGAAAGCTCTTCACGTCTGCTTTGCTGAGTTCGTCCTTTAAAACCTTCATTCCATCATTGAAGAACTTTTTTTGTGCACTGCGCTCAGAAGGCCAAGAACTTGAAGCTTTAAGTAGGGAATAGATATTTTCGCTCGCCCTACTCCAGTCTTTCGGAGCGCACTCTGAAGGTATGTAACCTTCAGAGAGGGCAGATTTCAGAACATCCACAATTTTCTGTTTCCGCGAAACGTCCGGCCAAGTAGATTTAGGGATTGTGGACGATGTTTTTTCAAAAGCCAATACCAACGTATCCAATTGCTCTACTGAGGCTTTTAATTGTGCGCCCAGCCGCAATGCACGCCAGTCTATAGAGTCGGTTTTGTAAACTAATGCGTGCATTGTTACAGACCAAGCATGCTCAAAAGCCGTCCTTATCTGTACTTCAAATCGCATTCTCGGAACTGCATTGGATGAAGAGACAGGGCTTGGCTGCAATGCGCCTATGAAACGGGTTGAGTCAAATCTAAAACACTCGGGCGCTTTGAACGCTGCGCCACGCTTCCTGATTTCAACTTTCTGAAAACACTCCAAGAGAAAATCAATTACGCTTTGCTCGCGTGAGATATCAGGAATGACGATCGTGCATGCAAATAGATCATCCAATTCCGCCCAAGATCGGTAGCGACCAGATTCGATTTTCTCCGCCACTGATGTGAGGTCCTTAACTCGAGACGCAAATGCAAAACCCTTATTTTCGCAGAATGGAAGAATGCGCTCCTTCACCCTACTCGCAATCAATTTTGTCCGCCGCTCGCCATCCTCATACAATTGACGTACTTGTGCAGGGATGATCATATTCTAAGCCACGAAATGAATATCACTTTGATCTAGAGCGCTTTTTCGCAGGAATAGGCTTGACTTTCCTCTTCGCCTTCGGCCTGGAAAAAACCTCTTTTAGAACCTCGATTCGCTTAGATCTCGGACCTTGATCATTACTAGCGGAGCGCGCCGCTTCAAAATACTCCAAAGCTTGTTTATCTGAAGATTCCGATCCCTCATCAGATACTTTTTGTAAAAATTTTGAGATCTTTAACGACGCCTCCTTTGGATCAATCAAGCTCGATCCGATTTCGCCGATAGCGCCAAATGCAGAGTAAAAATCGGCTTGATTTCGCAATCGCGATCGAACCAAATTCGGGTCCGCCTTTAGAATTTGATTAACAGCTCGAACGATATCTCTCGCCTGCGATAATAATTCATCTTTGTTTTCCCACGCCAAGTCACGATCGCTAAATGCTTTATCCAACGAATCCTGTGAAAGCGATCGCGGCCCCTGTTCCAGCAGCAGCAACAGATTCGCAACAAGCTCTACATCCTTCATTTGACGTTTCGATGGAGTCGCGATCTGGGGAAATCCTTTTGGGAACACATCTGTCATCCATCGAGTAAATTCCTCGGCTGCTGATATGAACTCACCATCAAAGCGGGCATGCCGAAGCTCTTGCCTTGTAAGCTTCGCAACATTTCTATTTATTCGGTCGAAAATATTGTTAATTACGGCTTCTTCGGTAGTTGATATGTATTCGATTAGGAATTCATATGCCCAAAATTCCCGTTTAACTTCGTCTTCGAATTCCTTCCAATAGAGACCTCGATACTTCGTGATTTGCGCCTCATCGCTGACCGGAAAGACCGAATCGACAAAATCAAGCAATGTCGTAAGACGCTGCTTGCCGTCAATTACGCTATAGGTAACACTTCCATCAGCGTCGTATTTCTCATATAGAAATATTGCCGCAGTTGGGTAACCTAGAAGGACTGTGTCGATGAAGTAGTCTTTGTAATCTTGATTCCAAACACTCCGCCGTTGATATGGGGGATCCAAGTCAAGGCGACCTCTCATATTCAAGTCATTGAACCATCCAATGGTCTGAAAATTATGTCTTGGTCGGTTGTGAAGCATCGAATTCTTGGTGATTGAGAACAACGAATTCCATCTCACTCAGCCGCGATCAAGCGAAATCATCTTGTTCCGATCGGACAAGGATGATTGTCGGTCGATGCAGTTGGTTCCCAATTCGACACTGTCTTTGGATTATGATTTTCTGCATCGCCTTGCCTAATCGCTCACCGTGTTCCTTGATCAAAAAGGATCTTCACGCAGCTTTTTCTCCCTCTTCCAAAGCGACGAATGTTAAAACCTCATCAATCTGAGTCCGCGTGACGCCCGGAAACCATTCGAGAAAGTCATCAACGGTGGCTCCATCTCGGATGTTAAGAAAAAACGTGCTTATTGGGATTCTCGTATTTTGGAAAATCCATGCACCGCTCATTTTTTTCGGATTTCGCTCAACTGCCTTGCAGTTCGACCAGTTCATAGCTGAACATAGTTCGATTGGAGCCTGAAACAAATGCGCTTCTTGAGCTAACGTTCAAACTGAGGAGGTGCCGCCAGAAGAGGCGGTTGTCCGGGCCTGCGATTCCAGACTTCGGATGAAGCGATCCAGCCTCCGCTTCCAGCTGTTGTAGTTCCGGTAGGCTGAATCCGGATCTCGTTTGCCAAGCGCCTCATAAAGTAGCGGCTCAACCTCGCCAAGCTGAAGCTGCAGCCCATCCAGAAATGTCCAACCAGCCTTAATCAGACGTCCTTTCGCGATCAGAATCAGCAACGCTTCGGCCGAATCAGCCCGCCCCGTCTCGAGAGTTCGCAATCCGGGTAAAATCAGTTCTTCACCCGGAAGTCCGGAAATGTCGGCGAAGACTTGAGGAGGAATCGTCATGGTTTGAGGGCGACCGCCTCGACGGCGCGTCGAAATTGCTCGGGGTCAATCGAGGGGAAACGAATCAACTCACTCTCTATCGATTCAAAGTGTTCCAACAGCGCTTCCCTATCTATTAGGCAGCTCGAAATCAGATGCTCGACATCAGTCAGGTCCCGCTCATGCCCGCGCTCCAGCTTGGAGAGAGCCTGGCTGTAGAAGTCGTAGTGATAAAAATCGACACTGTTGATCGAATCGATGAATTGGCTCCGCTCGCGCCAGCCCGGGACAGCCGGAATAAACTGGTCAGGCGCTGCCAATTCGATGTTGAGATTCAACCGATCCTTCAGCCGAGCGATCGCTTCGAAAATACCGGCGGGTTCTGGATCGAGCTTGAGATCGACGTCCATCGTCGAGTCGCGGCCGTTCTCCAAAAGAACGATCGAACTGCCACCGACGAGAAAGACGCTGCCAGGTCCCTTGGCGAGACATCCCAATTCTGAAATCAACTCTCGGACCTTCAATTTGTTCGCGCGCGCTCTCACCTGGGCAGTGTCAGGCGAGCCAAGGGAATTTCACCGCGTTTTTGCGAATTCTCGCCGCTGACCCAGCTTTTAAGCTCGACGTGTTCTTTGGTAGCACTCCCACCCTCGCGGGATTCCCCGGACGCCTCTGGCGAGTCGCGTATCGGCTTCGAAGGCGACATAATTGTCGCGGCTCCTTGCTTCATCTCAGGAGTTCTACGGCGGGTGCGGAGACCCTTTACTACGTCTCGACCTCCAGTTGGATTCAGTTCGGTTGCAGGCTTGCGGATCGCCGCGCTTCGGGAACTGTCGCCGGTGCTCAAGCAAATTCCAAAACCGTTCCAGCTCAATGTCTGGAAACATCATCTCCGATCGATCAAGGAGATGAAGACCGAGGGTCTGGATGAGGCGGCTTTGGCCGAGCAGCTGCTGGCTGTGGGTGGGCGTCCGCACGACATTTATACGGGGGCACTTTCGTTAGCCGAAATCGCAGATGAACTGGGCGCGCAAATCAAAGAAGCCGGGGCTTTCGAGCCTGCGGAGTTCGAGTCCTGGCTCGGGCCGAAGCAACACCGCACGTTGAAGGCGAGCGATCATTCGGCCTGGGTTTTCCGTTTGGGAACTCAGGCGGATCGGCATGTCCACATTCATCCCGGCCGGCACACGCCGCATTCGGTTCGGTTCAATGCGTTGGCGTGGAAGACGGCGGTTCTGGCGTTTTTCAAGATCGAGACCCGCGCGGAATGCAGCCTGGAGGCGATCAATCGTTTGCGCGTGGAGGTCCTTGAGCTTTCGCCGATCAACGATCTGGTTCCTCGCGAGGGGATTTCGCGGGCGTTGGATTTGATCTACCGGGCGACCTGAAAGATCAAAATTGAAGGGGTTTTGCGACTCGGTCATGTCGGTAATTCCGGTCTACGGCAAAGCCGTTTCGCACATCAGCCCAAGGTTGCCAAAAGCGAAGCGACGCTACCTTGGGAACTTCTACGGCACTTTCTATTTTGATCGCTTTTGGATCCAGATTTCAATTTCAGGGATCCTTTAACTCGGCTCCAAATAATTTCGATACGCGAAATCATCAATTGGTTCCGCCTGTTCCCTGCTCCGTCTTCTGGTCTCCCTTTGTCGGAATTTCGGATGCTTTTGATTGAGGCCGAAGAGTTCAATCGTCACGGCTGCCCGTTGCTGGTCCGCACTGGTCGCTTTCTCATTCACCTTGATTTCCCCGGTTGTGTAGTCCCAAAGAAAATAGCGGTCGAAATCGAAATCATCCGCATCAGGCCGCAACAACCCTTCATCGTATTTGTCGAGCTTTTGATCCTGACAGAACGAGCAACAATAATAGAGATTCGGCCAATGCCACGCCTCACGATGGAACTTCGATTTCGGGCGAAAATGCTCGATCGTGTCCTTCCCTGGTGGGCTGACGGGGTAGCCATCGCAGAATGAGCAATGAGCCTGCGTTTGCTCCATCAACAACGGAAGAAGCTTTTGATTAACCGGGGTTTTGTCGACTTGCCGCCAGTTGAAGGCGGCTCCCGGTTTCTCCGCTTTTTTCGCCTCCCAGGCTTTGCCCCAATCTTCCCACTTTTCGTTGAGGAACTCGGGCGCGGGAAGCCGGTCGAACTTCCGCATGCTCATGATGCCTTCGCCAATTGACGATCCATCTGAGCCAGCTCGCGACCCATCATCTGCTGCAACCCATCGCTTCGTTTTGCGATCTGAATCGCCAATTCACGTGCGGAATTTTCGGAATCTCCATTGCCCAGGTAGGCGTGATCCCGCTTTTCCCGGAATTCAGTTAGCAGCTGCTCGGTTTCCGGGTCGTACCATTCAGGAATGCCCATGATGTCCTCAAGGACATCGATGTAGCTGTCGCCTTCAGACGCTTCGACCGGATTCTCGGGCGTCACCGTTCCGTCCTTATTGAGTTGAAGTGGATGGATCCAGCCGTGATTCAGCGAGGAAATCACAAACGGCGAGTGCGTCGCCATGATGATCTGGGAATTCGGAAATAGGCGCTGAAAGGTCGGGAGAACGCGTCGCTGCCAGGCTGGATGGAGGAAGCATTCGATTTCGTCAAGAAGGAAAACAGCTTTCGCCTGAGTTGGGTCTTCTTTGCCTTCGAGCCAGAGGTCCATCATGACAACAGAATGGGCGATCCATCCGATGAGAGAGCGTAGGCCGTCAGGGAGGAGGTCGAAGCCGAGATCTGCGCCGTTCCAACGGACCTTCAACGAAGGATTCGGGTAAGTGTTGATCTTAAAAGCGAAGTCTGCGCCGGTTATCTCTCGGATTGAATTTTCCAGGGCGCGCACCATTTGAACGGCACGTGAGTTTTGTTCTTGGCTGCTTTCATCAAGTGCGGCTTGCGTTCTGATATCTCGAAGGGCAATTCGAAGTGATGTGGAGTCGCCTTCCAATCTTGAAAACGAGAGGCACTCCTTTTTGGTCGGACGTATACGTTGATCCGTCTCCTGTATCGGGGAATCGGAGAGAAACGGATTGCCTGAATACGCGAAAGCGACGCGTAAAATGTCCCCAATTCCAGACGTGCCTACGCCAGACTCCAAAAATTCATGAAATTCTGCACGAACCACGTCAGGATCTGAAGAAAATTCATACGTCTGCTTTTCATCTTCTACGAAACTCAAAAAGGAGGGGAGCGACTCTGTGCCCGAGCGCTTTTGCAAAGGCTTGGAATTTCCCAGCACAGCGGCTATCGCCGACAGAATACGAGTCTTCCCGGTTCCATTCGGGCCAGTGAGAAGATGAACCTCGGCAAGATTCGGAACAGTTGGAGGTAGTTCGTGAAAATCCATCGCGAACTCACCCTTAAATGGAGGAAATTCCTCTTCGCATTGAATGCTACGAATCATGATGCACACTGCGGGATGCGTTGACTTTTTGCAACTGGACCGCGGGCCTGAAATTTTCTGCGAAAAGTTCGTCAGTACTGAGCTTAAGGGTGGGTCATCTTGTGAACGATGCCTTCCTCGACCGATCATCACGAAACTTTCATCGCGCTTCTGACGAAGCATGAGCCGGTGATTCGCGCGTCAATCCGGGCGGTGATTCGGCGGCCGGAGGATGTTGACGAGGTGATGCAGGCGGTGAGCATCGTCGCTTGGCGGAAGTTCGATTCGATGACGGATGTCGAGGGTTTCCCAAAGTGGGCCTGCGTGATCGCTCGATATGAAATCCTGAAATTCCAGGGCAAGAAATCGCGCGATCGCTTTCAGCTGGATGCGGCGTTGGCAGAGAAGATCACGACGGAAGGGGTTGAGGAAACTCCGGCGCGAAGTCAGCGAATTTCCCATCTTGAGGTGTGCCTGGGGCAGCTGCCGGAGTCTCGCAGGAGTCTGGTGATGGAGGCTTATGAGCCCGGGCGATCGATCAAGGATCTGGCGATCTCGCAGGGTAAAACGACGGACGGGCTATATCAGTTGCTGCGTCGGATTCGGTTGAAATTGAAGCGTTGCGTCGAGGGGCGCACGGCAAAGGAAGGAGGCGCAAGATGACTGATGATGATGATTTGAGATTGTTGGATGAATGGCGGCACGATCGGATTTCGGAGGCGGATTTCGAGGTGTTGCAGGCGCGGCTTCACGATGAGCCGGAGTTGCGAGCGGAGTTGCGCGCGTTGGCGGATCTTGAGGAGGGGCTTTCGGGTCTTGCGACGACGCCGCTGCCGATTTTGGCTCCGATGCCGACGACTGCCCGAACGAGGAAAAAGGCTTCGGGTTATCCGGTTTGGATTCCGTGGACGTTGGCAGCAGCTGCTGGCGTGGTGGCGTTGATGGGTTGGCTGCCGAAGGGTTCTCGGCTTCCGGATGGAGCGATCGCGGATAGCTCTGATTCAAGCGTGATCGATTGGGGGGAGTTTACGGTCAGCGACGCCGAACGGACCGAGTTTGCGATGCCTGGCCCGAACTCGGCAGTGTTGGGGCGCGTGACTGGTGCCTCGATATCGCAGATCGACGGTATGCTCGTTGCTGATGGCTCGGTTTGGAGGATCGACGCCAAGGACGTCGCGAAGAACACCACCCATACGAATTTAGGGGACGGCGGAAGCGAACTCGATTTCGCAGCGATCAGTGGAGGATCTTTCGGGTATTTCGGGGGAGAGCTGGGCGACATCGCGATCGAATCGGATGCAGATGGGGGTGACTTTCCGAGCTTCAATACCAGCAGTTCCAACTCTCTGACGGGTGAACGCGACTTTGCGATGATCGGTCACGGCGGGCATGACTTGGAAGGCGTAGACACTCAGATTCGCTCAGGCAACATCACGGTCGAATCAGGCACTGAAACTCACTACAGCAGCCCGAATTCGCTCTCTTACTTCGCGGATCCGAATCAACCGCCAGCAACAATCTTAAACGGCGGCAGCGGCAACATAAACATCGTAGCCGGCTGGGAATCAAAAAATGCGGAAGCCACGAACGACGCGAACGGTAACTCTAATGAGTCGGCAAAAAGCGGCCAGAGCGAGACAGAAGACTGGGCACTGACGAGCGAACGAAGGGAGCGAATCGCCGAAACGCCGCCAGCGGTCCGTTTCGATCAGATCGGCAATGGCGGAGTTACTTGGCGAGACGAAGAAGCGGGGAAAGCCGCTAGAGACAACTTCGACGTGGATGCTATTGCGATTACCAAAAGCGATATCACGGTAGGAATCAGCGATTTCGATGGAGAGGCAAATCCTGACGTGCCCGCTGGAGCAACGTTTGAGAATTTTGAAGGGGAAGGCCAAAAACCCGAAGGTTTTGCGAGGAGGATGCTGATGTCGGACAGCACAATTTCAGAATCGAAACCAGTTCCCGCCGCCCCTCCAAATGGGCCTGATAACAAGCGCGTCGATCCTACCTACCACAATTTCGCGGGTGGCGGACTCGAGAGCGAGTATCCGCTCGGAAATCGCGGCAGCGGCATCACGCCGACCGATCTCGCGGACGGCCAGATCATCGTCGAAGCGCAAAACGGCACGCGCTTGTCCGCAAAAAATGCCCGGGGTTCCGCAGGAAGAACTGCTTCTGTCGATCCTGCCGATGGTTTTGTCGAGATCAGCGGAATGAGTCTTGCGGAAGAGGTGTCCGCGCCACAGCGACGTGGTGGACTGGAAAAAGACGAAGGCATCAAGGAGAGTGCATTGGCGCAAGTTGAGGTCCCGGATATGCGCAAGGACTTCGAAGGAGATGTCACGAGCACAGGCGGAGCGATTGCGATTGCCGGAACAGATATTCTGCTCCAATCAACCGGCACGATTGATGCCTCAGGCAGCAACGGTGGAGGCACCATCAATCTCGATTTCGTTGATGAAATGGTTATCGCCGGTGCAATCGTTTCGAATACGGAATGGGATGAGAAAGAGACGCCAGCAACGCCTTTTGCTGCTGCAACGGTTCATAGCAAAGCGCCCGCCGGAGAGCCCAGCGGGATGAGCGAGCCTGGATCGGACGTGAAGTTCGATGCTTATGCTTATATTGATCTTGGAACGGTGATCGCAGACGAAGACGTCACCGGCAAAGAGATCGACGATCTGGTTCGATTGGATTTAGGCGTTGAGTCTGACGCCGCGGAAAACAAAGCCGCAAATCCAGAGCATTGGGCATTCGATCCGGCTGCGAATCCCAGCGCGCTCCCCCGCCTGAACAAAGCGAGACAGTTCAACACAGCCGAGGTTCGATTCGCGGAAATCCAGGCGACTACCGAGCCGTTCTCGACTTTTTCGCTCAATGTCAGTGACGTTTCTTTCAAGCTCGCCCAAGCCAGCCTCGCCAGCGGTCAGTGGCCGGAAAGCGAGAAAGTCCGGATCGAAGAATTCGTCAACGCCTTCGACTACGGCGATCCGATGCCCAGCGCCGAGGACCGCATCGCCTGCCGACACGAACAGGCCGTCCATCCGTTCCTCGCCGGGCGAAATTTGCTTCGAATTTCGATGCGAACGGCTGAGGCCGGACGTTCGAGCCAGACGCCGCTTCGCCTGACGTTGCTGCTGGATTTTTCCGGATCGATGGAGCGAGCAGATCGTCGCGAATCGGTTCAACGCGCCTTCGCTCTTCTCTCCCAGCAGCTGCTGGCAAACGACCAGGTCACGCTGATCGGTTTTGCGCGTCAGCCGCGTCTGTTGGCCGACCGGGTCAGCGGCACGGACGCCGGAAGAATGCTGGCCAGCGTCGTCGCCCGGACGCCGAGCGATGGCGGCACGAATCTCGAAGCTGCGTTGAAACTCGCGATGTCGAAAGCGCTCGAACAGAAGCTCGAAGGCGCGCAGAACCGGATCGTGCTCTTGACGGACGGCGCGGCAAATCTGGGTGACGCGGATCCGAAGCGGCTCGCCGGCTTAGTTGAATCGATGCGGCTGAACGGGATCGCTTTTGACGCGGCTGGAGTCGGTGCCGCCGGGCTCAACGACGAGTTGTTGGAGGAGCTGACTCGCAAGGGAGACGGCCGCTATTATTTTCTCGATCGAGCCGAGGACGCCGATGAAAGCTTCGCTCAGCAGATCGCAGGGGCGCTTCGACCGGCCGCGATGAACGTGAAAGTTCAGGTCGAGTTCAACTCGAAACGCGTTGGCCGCTACAAGCTTCTTGGCTACGAAAAGCATCGGCTGCAGACGGAAGATTTTCGCAATGATAGTGTCGATGCCGCCGAGCTGGCCGCAGCTGAGGCTGGCGTCGCGCTTTATCAATTCGAGGCGATGCCGAATGGCGAAGGCGACATCGGAACGGTCTCGGTTCGCTTCCGCAACATGGCCACAGGCCAGATGGTCGAGCGCCGCTGGCCGATTCCGTACGAGCCGACGACACCCCGAATCGACAGAGCCGCCCCGTCGCTTCGGCTCGCGACCGCAGCCTCGATGTTGGCCGCGAAACTCAAGCGCGATCCGGTTGGCGAATCCGCGCAGTTGTCAGGCCTGGCCGAACTCGTTCGCGGTTTGCCGCAGAGCCGACGGAGTGATCCGCGAGTCCAGCAGCTGCTGGAAATGATCGAGCAGACGCGCCGGCTCGCGGGAGACGAGAATTAGCGGATCGGCCGCTCCGCCCTCTCACTTGAGCGGGTTGTCCGCGGCGATCAGCTCGGTGATCCGGATCGCAACTTCGAGCGCCGCAGCCGCCTCGGCACCGCCGACTTTCGGGCCTTTTCCCTGGGCGACGCAGTCGACAAACGAGGCGAGTTCCAGCTTCAGCGGCTCGTCTTTTTCGATAACGACTTCTTCTGGAATGATCTGCATCCCGTCCTTCCTCATCATCTTTCCTTCCTGCGCCTGGTAGTCGAGCGAGAGGTAGGCGTCGTGTTGAAAAACCCGGATTTTGCGCAGTTTTTCCGGGCTGATCCGGCTGGCCGTGATGTTGGCGACGCAGCCGTTTTCAAAACGAATCCGCGCGTTGGCGATGTCTTCTCGCTGAGTCAAAACGGGCACGCCAACGGCATCGATGCTTTCGATCGGCGAGCGAACGAGGTGAAGGACGATTTCGATATCGTGGATCATCACGTCGAGCACGACTCCAACGTCCATGCTGCGATTCGGGAACGGCGAAAGCCGATGGACTTCGATAAACTTCGGCGCGTTGAGTCGTTCCTCGAGTTTGCCGAGAACGGGGTTGAAGCGCTCGATGTGGCCGACCTGAAGCAGACAATTGTGCTGGTGCGCGAGCTCAACGAGGGCCTTGGCGTCTTCGGGGGTGTCGGCGATCGGTTTTTCGATCAGGCAATGAACTCCGGCACTCAGCAGCTGCTCACCGATCGCGCGATGCGTTACGGACGGCGTCGCGACCGTTGCAGCGTCGACGAGAGTCGCGAATTCAGCCAAATCCGTGACGGCCTGACCGCCAAACTCGGCCGCCATTTCGCGGGCGCGCTCAACGTCGGTATCGCAGATCGCGGTCAGCTCGGCATTCTCCAATTCAGCGTAAACGCGGGCGTGATTTTTGCCCATTGCGCCGACGCCGATCACTCCAGTTTTGACTTTGCTCATGATTTCTTCCCGGCCAAAAAAGGCCGCACGTTGCCTCGGAATCGCTTCAGGTCAATCGGCAGCCGGATCAATTCCGCGACCGACCAACCACTCGATGCATTCCTCGCGACGGACGCCCCATTCCGAATAAGCCAGAGGCGTAACCGGCAAGTCCGCTCGTTTGAAAATCAGCACGCGCTCCAGCGGAAACGCATCCATGAAAGCGCCCGGGTAACCGATCAGATCGACTCCGCGGCTCCGTCCATCGAGCTTGTAAATCAGATCGACTTTCATCCCGGCCAACGGCGCGCCGATCAGGACTTCAGCTCCGTTTTCGCGCAGCGCAGCGGCGACTTCGTTCGCGAATTGGTCGTGAACCTGGCTCTCCGGCTTAGGATCGGCCAACTCCGCGTCGTAAGCAAAAAACCGGGCGAGCAGCGAATCTGGTTTGAGCGTTTCCTTCGTGAACGAGTAGAAAATCTGATTCATCAGTCGGGCTCGCGTGATCATGACGTTGAACACATCGGGCTTTTCCAGAAATCGATAACTCCCATGCGGAGAAGCGTCGTCGAGCGCCAGGGAGAGGAACATCAAATCGCGTTCCTCGCCCTGAAACGTGTGCGCGGTCCCGATCATCACGTCGTGTCGATGAAGAATGCCGGCGGCACCTTCGAGCTTGAGGAATTGCTTGCTGAGGTGCTCGATCTGATTGCGAAACGGCGAGAGAATTCCGATCGATTGGGCCTTTCCGCTTTTCCAATCCGCCTGAGCAACTGCTGTCTCGGCCACGGTTTTCAAAAGCGTTTCGGCCTCGGCCAGATTCACGCCGTTTGCACCGCGAACGCCGTCAACCGAAGTGCGCACGATCGGCTCAGGTGGCGCGGATTCCGGATTGCGATGCCCAGTCATGATGTGAAGCCGGCCCGAGTAAAATTCGCGATTGCTGAACTCGATGATCTCCGGCTGACTCCGAAAATGCTCGTCGAGAAACGCGATCTGCTCCTGGGAATCGACCCTGTCGGTCGCGAGGTCTAACAAACTGCGATCGCGAAAATTAAACAGCTCGCGCTCGTTCTCATCGAGCCCGAATTGATCGGCTAGAGCCGCCTGCCGCGCCTTTGGCAAAAACGAAACATGCCGAAGCTGCTTGGGATCTCCGATGATCATGGCCCGCTTAGCTCGCTGGAGAATCGGAAGAGCCGAGGCGAGATCGCACTGCGTCGCTTCGTCGATGATCGCGAGGTCAAAATCCCAAGGGCGCATCGGCAGAATTCGATGCACGTCGGACAGCTTCGTCAGCCAGATCGGAAACATCCCAAGTAAGCCGTAGTTCGAGTTTTTCCTGAACAACTGATCGCGCCTGGCGCCGGTGCGAGCGCGCAGGGCGGCGAGGACGTTTTTGAGCTCATCGCGGAAACAATCGATCGCGAGGAGCGAGGCAATTTCGTAAGTCCGAGACTCCTTTAAGTAGTCGACGACGTCGTCGATCCGCTCGTCGATTCGCTCCTGCAGCTGCTGGGCGAGACCGGGAAGCGGCGGGGCCGATCTGGCGCGGGATTTCACCATTTTCTGCCGCAAACGAGTCAGCCAACCGGGATCCTGACGCGACAACAATTCTCCGTATCGAATCGCTCGGCGGGTCCGCGCCTTGAGCCGTTTTTTCAGCCGGTAAATCTCATGTTTTGACCGATCCAGTTCGCGGCGTCGCTTCCTCATTTTCAGTGTCGGCGGCACGCGGGATGTGTGGAGCCCATCGAGCACATCGGAGATGAAGGCCTTCAGTTTTTTCAGGTGGCCGCGCCGCCCGCCGCGCACGACGACGCCATCGAGCCCTAACGTTTTCTCAATCTTCGAACCGACGACGTCGACCGCGTGGTCCATCTTCGATGCGATCAGAACAGGCCCACGACTGGGGTCGTACTTGCGGCGTCCGCGTTCGCTCATCCGTTCGATCGCGACGGCCGCGATCGTGAAAGTCTTTCCAGTTCCAGGCGGACCGATCGCGACGGTGAGCACGTTTTTGCGTGCGGAATTGACGATCTTTTGTTGGGCGTCGCTCAGCACAGCGGGAATCTCGCCCTCTCTTTCCTCCTCGCCGTCCGACGAGTGAAATTCGTTCGTGAGAAGAGTCATGACCGGCTCCGAAAGGGCCTTTCCCGGCTGAGCCAGGATCTCGAGTTCGTTGAGCACGCCGCGCATCTCCGTCGACTTCGGAATGAGCCCGACAGCGGACGCCGAAGCTAACCGAAGTGGTGCTGACTCGTTATTTTTCGTCCGCGTGAAGCGCTGACGCAACGCGGATTGGCCGATCAGTTTCGGGTAGCTCAGCAGCGCGCTCGTATCGCAATCTGGCACGGCTTTTTCGAACAAGCGGCGAATTTCGCCGAGGCACGATTCGCTCAGCGCCGTCTGCTCGATCGAATTCTCCAACTCACGCGCGAACTCGATCCCGCCGATCGCTTCGAGCAGCGGATATTGGATTTGCCGACGGCCCAGATCGATCTCCAGCGTCGCGCCGTGATCTTCGGATTTCAGTTCAGCCGGGTAGGTAAAAAGCGGCGCGCAAACCGGCTCCGGCTTGCCTTCGAAACGCTCGATCCAGCCGACCACGAAAATCGTTCCGTAAACCAGATCCTTTTCCTTCCGTCCAACCTCAGCCGCTTTCGCCGCGCCAGCAGCTGCTGACTGACGAAGGTAAACGGATTCGACTCCGGCCTCGTCCATCGCCAGCCGCTCGGTCCCTTTAATTTCCAGCCGATGCTCAACTTTCGACGCGAACCAGTTCCAGATTCCGCCGCGCGACCCGTTTTCTCGATAGCACTCCCGCAGGTATCCGATGATGTCCTCAAATTTCGCCATTCGTCAGGAATGATTGCGCGGGATCGCGATCGGTCCAATAGGTCTTGCCGTGGAACCTCAAGATCCCCCTAGAATCTGCGTTCTCGGCTCGCTGAACGTCGATTATTTTACGAAAGTCAAAAAACTGCCGACGCCAGGGCAGACCGTCGCCGCGTCCGCGCTCGAGATTCGTTTCGGCGGAAAAGGCGCGAACCAGGCGATCGCCGCGAGTCGTCAAGGAGCGCTCGTCAGCATGATCGGTCGGGCTGGGCAGGATGACATGGGCGAGGCTTACCTCGGGCGTCTTTCTAAAGAGGGGCTCGTGACGGACGGGATCGAGCAGGTCCGCATCGCGACTGGTTCGGCGTTCATCACGGTAGACTCCGAGGGCGAGAACACGATCGTCGTTGCCCCAGGTGCGAACGGCTCGATCAAACCGGCGAGTATCGATGAGCAACGCGAACGGATCGAGTCCGCGCACGCGTTGCTTGTGCAATTTGAAACTCCGATCGACGCCGTACTTCGTGCGATTGAGATCGCGAATGAAGCCGGAGTGTTGGTTTTCGTAAACCCCTCCCCTTTCCGCGCGGATTTTCCGTGGAGCACGACGAAGATCGACTACCTCATCGTCAATGACGGCGAAGCTGAAAAGATCGACAGCGCTCTCGGCCCGCATCAGCAGCTGCTGGCGAGAAACCTGATCATCACCCGAGGTGCCTTGCCGACTCTGGCGTTCACAGAGGACGGCGATCTGGAAGTGCCCAGCATCGAGGTCACGCCGATCGACACGGTCGGTGCCGGAGACGCGTTTGCTGGGACGCTGGCCACGCGCGTCGCTGGTGGCGAAGAACTGGCCGAGGCGATTCGGCATGCGAACATCGCCGGCGCGCTGACGACTCTGAAGCTTGGGGCGCAGGAGGCGATCCCGAGGAAGGACGAAGTCGAGCGCCAGGCGGGTTGACTCGCCGATTTGCATAAACGCATATTCTGAAATATGTGTTTATGCATGAGGACGACTGTCGATATTCCAGACTCCCTGATGGCAAGGGTGAAAAATCGGATTCACAAACAGGGAACGACCTTTCGGACCCTCGTGATTTCGGCTCTGGAAAACGCCATGGAGGAAGATTCGCCGGCCCGCGACTTCCAAATGCGAGACGCTTCCGTTGGATCGAGTTCTAAAGACGGCCCTGTGACTTCTGACCAGATCAACGCGGCGATCGACGGAATTCGAGATCCAGAGTCTCAACCGTGATCGCTTTAGACACCAACATTCTCGTTCACGCCCATCGCCGGGATTCGGCGCTGCATCTGGAAGCCGTCGCGTGCGTCAGAGCGCTGGCTGAAAGTCCGGCTCCGTGGGCGATCTGCTTTCACAGCCTGGTTGAATTTTACGGAGTCGCAACTAACGCGAAAATCTGGACTCAGGCGTCGTCCGCAATCCAGGCCGCAGATCAAATCGATGCATGGAGAGAATCACCCAGTCTTCGAATTCCTACGGATTCGCATGAGGATCTTACCAGGCTTCTGGAGATGGCGGCTCGAGCAAAAGTCGCGGGGCCGATGATCCACGACGCCAGAATCGCAAACTGCTGCCTGGTTAACGGAATCAGCGAATTGTGGACGATTGATCGTGATTTCAGCCGGTTTCCTGACCTGAAGACGAAGAATCCGCTTGTGGGTTGACTCGCCAGTTCTCAATCTCAGCCAAAGCGTCCAGCAAAGTCGTCTCCGGCCGTTTCAACTCGAATACGTTCAGCCCAGCAGCTCTGGCCCCCTCCCAATCCGCCTCCGCCTCATCGCCGACATGCAAAGCTTCGTCCGGGCTGCACGAAGCGCGATCGAGAGCCACCTCGTAGATTTTCGCCGAGGGCTTCCGCGCTCCGACTTCGCTTGAAATCACGATCGGGTCGAAGAATTCCGCGAGACCATGTCCTTCGAGGATCGAATGCAGCCGCTCGTCGAAATTCGAGATCACGCCAAGCCGCAATCGGCCACTCAGCAGCTGCTGGAGCACTTCGCGGGTTTCATCGAACAACTCCCAGGTTTCCGCCTTCGCGTAGTGAGCCCAAAGCGTGTCGAAATAGCCTGTTTTCATCGGCTGACCGCATTCCGCGAGAACGCGACCGACGACTCCACGCCACCATTCGCGCTCCGAATTCGACGTCTCGGATTGAAAGGGCGATTTCGCCGATTTCCAAGCCAAGCGGAACGCCACATCGGCTTCGGTTGGATCCAGCCGAATTCCAAACTCTTTCCCAACTCGTGCGTAGCCCTCGCCGACACTTTCGCGAAGTCGAAAAAGCGTTCCGGCGGCATCAAAGAAAATCGCTCTTAGTGTAGTCGTGTTCATAGGGGGTTTTCGAGGTTGCGAGAACGTCCGATCTGCATATGATCTGCAATTCCTTGAATTGAAGGCCGCTTTCGGGCGGTACCACATGAAGTTTTCGACGTTGTGGAGTGGGAAGCAATTTCCCGCTCTTTTTCGTCTCGGGACTCCACCAGATAATGACCAACGAACTCACAGCTCTCCTCGAATACTACGCAAAGGAGAAGGAATTTGACCGTGCAACGATGACGGATGTCATCGAGCAGGCGCTTTTGTCTGCCGCGAAGAAGACCATCGGGCCTGCCCGCGAAATGAAGGTTACCTTCAACCTCGGTAAAGGCAAGACCACGGTAACGGCACAGCTTGTGGCGGTCGAAAATGTTGTAAAAGGGTTCGACGAAATCGATCTGGATCGCGCTCGCAAGCTCAAGCCCGATGCCGAGTTTGGCGACGAAATTGAAATCGACATCACGCCGCCGGACTTTACGCGCATCGCAGCGCAGACGGCCAAGCAGGCGCTGATGCAGGCGATCCGTCAGGAAGAGAAGAAGCGGATTTACGAGGAATTCAAAGACCGCGCGGGCGAACTCGTCAGCGGAACGGTTCGCCGTTTTGAGCGGAGCGATGTGATGGTCGATCTCGGCAAATTCGAGGCAGTCATGCCGAGCCGCGAGCGGGTCAAAACTGAGGATTACAACGTGAACGACCGGATTCGGGCCTACGTCCTGGCGGTCGAAAACGGTGCTAGGGGCCCAGAGATCATCCTTTCGCGCAGCCACCCGAATTTCGTGCGCCGCCTCTTTGAGAACGAGGTCAGTGAGATCGCCGATCGCACGGTCGAGATCCGCGGTATCGCTCGGGAAGCCGGGTATCGGACGAAAGTCGCGGTTCACAGCGCAGACGAAAAAGTCGATCCGGTCGGCGCTTGCGTCGGTCTCCGTGGAGCGCGCGTGAAGAATATCGTTCGCGAGTTGAACAACGAGAAAGTCGACATCATTCGCTACAGCGAGGACGTTGAGGAATTCGTTCGGGACGCGCTCAAGCCGGCCCTGCTGCGCACGGTCGATTTGAACGAAGAAGCTAAGACCGTCCGCGTGACCGTGGATGAAGAGGAATTGTCCCGCGCGATCGGTCGTCATGGCCAGAACGCTCGCCTGACTTCGCGCTTGGTCGGTTGGGACGTGAAAATCGAGAAGGATGAGTCGGCTCACGAACAGTTTGAAGCTCGGGTCGGAGAAGCAGCGGGCACTCTCGCTGAGACTCTTGGAATCGATGAGGAAATGTCGCTCGCACTCGTTCGAGGCGGAATGAACTCCTTGGAGATCATCGCATCGGTCGGCGCAGACGACATCGCCGGCATTCTCAGCATTGAAGAATCTCAGGCTGCTGAAATTCTTGAGAAAGCGATCCAGGCTTTCGGAGGTGAACAGGGCTGACTGAAAGGATTTTCCAAAAACTCCGTCTCCTCCACCCAGCAGCTGCTGATTTTCTCCCGCCCCCTTCTCTAACCAGTTTACCCAAGCCGATACGCCAACTGCCTGATGCCTACCAAGAAAACAGCCGCCAAAAAAGCAGCGACGAAGGGCGACAAATCAGATGCCCTCGATCTGATTGCGCCGAAGAAGAAAAGGACGCCCGCCAAGAAGAGGTCGGCTCCAGCTAAAGAAGCTGAAATTCCGGTGGTTTCGCGAGTGAGCGAAAAGGCTAAGATTGGCGGAAAGGCAGTCGCAGAGGCAAAGGAATCGGCGCTGAATCTCTTCGAGGACGAGGAGAAAAAGGCCAACAAGCCGAAAACGAAGCCCGTTGAGAAAGAGGAAGCCAGCGTTTTCCAGTCGTTCACTTCAGGCGGGGGCGAAAAAAAGAAAGCGCCCGCTCCGGTGCCCGAAGAAGAAGTAGAAGGCGAGGATACGGAGGAAGAGAAGAAAGTCATTCATCTCAAGCCGCCGATCATCGTTAAGGAACTGGCGGATTTGATGGAAGCGAAATCGTTCGTGCTCATCAAAGATTTGATGGCGCTTGACGTCTTCGTTAACCAGAATCAGTCGATCGAGCCTGAAATCGCCGCGCAGATTTGCGAGCAGCACGGATTCATTTTCGAGCGCGAGAAGCGTGAAAAAGGCGCAGGGATTCACAAGGTCGAAGAAGTAGTCGAAGAGCCGGAGCCCGAAGTAGAGATCGAGGTAGACAAGCTCGTCGAGCGACCTCCGATCGTCACGATCATGGGCCACGTCGACCACGGCAAAACGTCACTCCTGGACGCGATCCGGGATGCGCGAGTCGTCGACGGCGAGGCCGGTGGAATCACCCAGCACATCGCCGCTTACTCGGTCGAGCACAATGGGAAGAAGGCCACTTTTATCGACACTCCCGGCCACGAAGCTTTCAGCGCAATGCGCGCTCGCGGTGCCGACGTAACGGACATCGTCGTCCTCGTTATCGCAGCCAACGACGGCATCATGCCGACAACGATCGAAGCGATCAACCACGCCAAAGCAGCTGGCGTAGAAATTATCGTCGCGGTCAACAAGATCGATTTGCCCTCGGCTGATCCAACCAAAGCACGCCAGCAGCTGCAGGCTTACGATCTCGCGCCGGAAGAGTGGGGCGGAAAGACAATTTGCGTCGACGTCTCCGCCACCAAGGGAACTGGTATCGAGGATCTGCTCGAAATGATCAGCCTTCAGGCGGAAGTTCTTGAACTCAGAGCCGATCCGAAGGCGACGACCAGGGCCACAGTGATCGAGGCTCGGATGGAGCCGGGTCGCGGTGCCACCGCCAGCTTGATCGTTCAAGCGGGAACACTCAAAGTCGGCCTGCCTTTTATCTGCGGCAATCAGTGCGGAAAAATCAAGTCGATGTTCGACGATCAGGGCAAATCGATTAAAACGGCTGGCCCTGCGACTCCGGTCGAGGTGTTAGGCTTTTCCGACGTGCCTTCGGTTGGCGATGAGCTCGTCCAGATGGAAAACGAGCGCAAGGCCAAGAAACTTTCGATCGAACGCCTTGAAGAGGTCCGAATGAGCAAGCTGAAGAAGCCGGTTCATTCGACTCTTGAAGGCTTTATGGATTCGATCGCGGCCGGTCAGCACAAGACCATGAAAGTCGTTCTCAAAACCGACGTTCAGGGCTCTGCCCAGGCGATCACCGGCGCGCTTGCCGAGATCACGAGCGACAAAATTGACCTCGAAGTCATTCACTGCGCGGCTGGCTCGATCACCGAGACAGACATTCATCTCGCGAGTTCTTCGGATGCTGTGATCCTTGGATTCAACACCAAGCAGGAGCCCAACTCGGTTCGCGCAGCCAAACGCGAAGGCGTCCAGGTGAAACTCTACTCGATCATTTACGAATTGCTCGACCAGGTGAGGGAAGCCATGCTCGGCCTCCTCGATCCAGAGACTCGCGAGCGCAATCTTGGCTACGCTGAGGTCAAAATGGTCTTCAAGCTTTCCAGCGGTCGCGTCGCAGGTTGTATGGTTACCAAAGGCAAGATCCTCCGCTCCGGCCGCGCCCGCGTGCTTCGTGGTCGTCAGCCGGTTTACGACGGCGGCGTTCACACGCTCAAGCGCTTCACGGAAGACGCCACGGAAGTTAAGAACGGTCTCGAATGCGGTATTCGCCTCGGGAATTTCAACGACTACGAAGAAGGCGACATCATCGAGTGCTACGAGTTGGAGAAAGTCGCTCAGACGCTCTAATCAGCGCTCATTCGCGAGTCGTCGCCTCTTCCAGATTCAAGAGCACGTTTGCCAAAGCCGCCGCCGCCGCGAGTTCAACGGGATCGCCAGCGGCTGGTTTTGATGAACCAGTCGTGAGCGTTTGTTTTGCGCTTTGCGGATCAGCGGTGAAATCCGCGCGATAACCAGCGTAGGCCTCGGCCAGCAGCTGCTGTTCGAGTTCAGTTGGTCTGCGGGCGAGAACGGCCCGAAATCCGAACTCGATTCGCTCAACATCCGAGTCTCCGCCCTCGGCCAGAATCCGCTCGCCGAATTTGCGCGCAGACTCGAAAAAGCCAGTTTCGTTGAGCAGTGTGAGGGCTTGGAGCGGCGTGTTCGTCTGGCGCGGTTTGACGGAGCACCACTCGCGATCTGCGGTGTCGAGAACCGCCATCGAAGGGGGCGCCAGGGTCCGCTTCCAATACGTGTAGACGCTCCGCCGGTAGAGATCGTCTCCCTTCCCAACTGCATAACTGACGTTGCTGGCCTCCTTCCAAAGTTTCGCGGGTTGATAGGGTTTTACGGACGCTCCGCCGGGCTTTTCAACCAGCAACCCGCTGACGAACAAAGCCTGATCGCGCAGCGTGTTTCCTGCCATTCTCAGCCGCGGCGCCCGGGCGTAAAGCCGGTTTCCCGGAGCAGCGACGATCAGCTCAGGCGTCATACGCGAGCTTTGCCGGTAGGTTTTGCTCAGCACGATGGTTTTGAGAATGTGCCGGACGTCCCAGCCGCTTTCGACGAATTCAATGGCGAGGAAATCTAACAATTCCGGATGTGTTGGCAGATCGCCCTGCGCTCCAAAATCTTCGCTCGTTTTGACGAGCCCCTGACCAAACAACAACTGCCAATATCGATTCACCGCGACCCTCGCCGTCAGCGGATGCTCCCCGCTGACGAGCCAACGCGCAAAACCCAGACGATTCCGCGCCGCGCCGTCCGGCATTTCCGGAAAAACCGCAGGAACGCCCGGCTCAACTTCCTCGCCATGCGCGTGGTACTCGCCTCGTTTCCGAATCATCGTCGACCGCGGCGGGTCCATTTCTTGCATGACCATCGTAGTCGGCAAACCGTCCGCGAAAGCCAGGCGCTTGGCCTCCGCCTTCCGAATCTGCCCCAGCAGCTGCTGAATCGGCTTCGGCGCGGCGTTCTCCAAAAAATGCAGCCTCAATTTTTCCTGCTGCTCATCGGTCCGTTCCTCCGCCGCGACCCCAGCGATTTTCTCGACCGATTCACTCACCGCAAGCACTCGTGCTTCAGCTTCTCCGAGCGTCCGAGTCGTGTAAAAACGCAGATCCTCGACCTCGCCTTTCCAATTTCCAGCATGCTTACTTTCTCCAATCCGCATCACGGCCCCGAACGCGCGCGCCGCTCGATTACTATTCGTGTTAAACAATTCGCGCGACTCCGCTGGCTCACCATCGACGAAAATCCGCATCCCACTAACTCGCTGGCTCCCGTCAT
>JBLHKS010000122.1:0-21792 GCA_047620505.1 Verrucomicrobiales bacterium
CGCTACAACACCTGGCGCCCACACACAGCTAATAATGGGCGAACACCATGGGAGGCCTACCGCGGACTTGCGCCGAAGCTGGAGAGCATCGTGATGCCCCCCAGGGTGCCGGCCCGAGCGAAATTTGCTCGATTTCGGCCTCGGCCTCAATCCACCAAATTTCGCGGCAAGCAGCCGCTTAGCTTAGCTTGACATTCGAACGACAAACATTTAACCCGTAACAAGGCCTACCGGAAATCCACTTAAAATCCGCCTCTTCCTGGCTCCGCTTCTCCGGCCACCTCAGACTTACCGATGGAGCAGCGGCGAGTGTTTATGAAAAAATACGAGCATGAGGACGGCGTTGTACAGATTCCGAAAAGGCTCTACGAAGTTTTCGCTTTGTTGCTCGACGCGAAGGCGATCTGCCTGAATCAACCATGGGCTGAGTAGGTCTGCGAAGCGAGGGTGAGCGATCGTTGCGTCCGATTTCAGAGGGGAGCCGTTCTAACGACATGAAAACTCGCAAAGCTTCGATTCAACTTCTCGCCCTCCTCACGTTCGCAGCTTTCAGCACCGAGATTTTCGCCGAAGAATCATGGAATCAATGGCGGGGGCCTCAACGAAATGGCGCAGCAGCTGCTGGGGCGGAATGGCCAGACAGCCTCGGCAAAGATCGGCTCACTAAGGTTTGGGAAATCGACCTTGATCCCGGATACTCCAGCCCGATCTCCTCGGACGGGCACGTTTTCACCGTCGAGACCAGAAACAAGGAATCGGAAGTTGTTCGCGCGTTTGAGATCGCTACCGGGAACCCTGTCTGGGATTCTTCCTGGACTGGCGCGATGGAGGTTCCATTTTTCGCCGCCAAAAACGGTAGTTGGGCCCGATGCACACCAGCCGTTGCTGACAACGCCATCTACGTTGGAGGAATTCGCGACGTCCTGACGAAGCTCGACGCCTCCACTGGCGAGGAACTCTGGCGGATCGATTTTATGGAGCGCGAAGGCACTGAATTACCCGCTTTTGGCCATGTTTCCTCGCCCTTGATCGACGACGGCGCGATCGTCATCCAAGCCGGTTGCGCCGTCGTCAAACTCAACGCCGAAACCGGCGAAACCATCTGGCGGGCCCTCGAAGACCGTCGAGCAATGTTCGGGAGCGCCTTTTCCTCCGTAGTCATCGCGACCGTTGCAGGCCAAAGACAAGTGGTCGCCCAAACTCGGTCAACGCTGGGAGGACTGGACCTGGAAACTGGCGAAGTGCTTTGGTCAACGCCCGTCGAGGCGTTTCGCGGAATGAACATTCTGACTCCCACTGTCATCGGCGAAAATCGCATTTTCACGGCGACTTACGGAGGTGGCTCGCACCTGTTCGAAGTCACGAAAGACGCGAGCGGAAAGTTCGCTGTCTCCGAAAAATGGCGCGTTAAAACTCTCGAAGGCTACATGGCTTCCCCGATTGTCATCGACGGGCACCTCTACCTTTTTGGCCGTGATCGCAAACTCCATTGCGTCGAGCTCGCGAGCGGCAATATCGCCTGGTCCACTTCAGAAAAATTCGGCGAATACTGGTCGCTCACATTTCAAGGTGACCGCGTGCTGGCGCTGGATCAAACCGGAGAGCTGATCCTTTTTAGAGCGACTCCGGACGCGTTTACTTTGCTTGATCGTCAGAAAGTCAGTCCCAAGGATCCTACTTGGGCTCACCTCGGTATCGAGGGCGATCGACTTCTGATTCGTTCGCTCAAAGGACTGTCGATTTATCAGTGGCGTTGAACCGTTTCCCAGCGAGAAATGGCGGTCCAGACTCCTTCACGCGGGCACTCGCGTGAAAGGGATAAGCCAGCGAGCAACGTGAAGGGGGACAGAATTCAGTAAACAATGATGGCCCATTTTTCACGAAAACCCTTCGGCCTGGTAGCTCTCGCGCTTGCGATCGCGACCGCCAGTCTGCGCGCCGAGAACCCCGTCTCTTTCTACGTCTTCCCGGCTGGCGGCCAGAAAGGAACTGAAGTCGAATTCCGCGTCGGAGGCGCATATTTTCACGGAGGGGCGGATTTCCATCTGGTCGGCGAAGGGCTCGCGCCTGGTCCGCGCGTCGAAGAAACTGACACGATCTGGTTCGATCCGCCTCGTCTTCACGAGCCACTCTCGAGTCAAAAGGAAGACTACCCGCTCGATCACCTCGGCAAGGTCAAGATCGGGCCGAAAACTTTGCCCGGTTCCTACCTCTGGCATTGCCAGACCGTGCAGGGCCTGACCGAGCCAAAAAAGTTCATCATTGGCGACTTCCCTGAGGTCGTTGAAGCCGAAATCGAAGGCGATCCGATTCCTGAAGCCGTCCAGCAGCTGCCGGTCACGATTAACGGGCGGATTTTCCCGATCGAAGACGTCGATCTCTGGGATTTCGACGCCCCAGCGGGCGAGACGCTCATCATCGAAGTCGTTTCCACACAACTCGGTTATGCGCTTCAACCGATGCTCGAAATTTCCGGGCCTGACGGAAATCTTGTGAAGCCTGAGCAGAGCTTGAACGGCGACGACCCAACTTTCTGGTTTACGCCGAAGAATTCCGGTCGGCATCGCATCAAAATCTGTGATGCCCGATTCATGGGGCATCAGAGTTTCGTTTATCGGTTAACGGTCAAAACCGGGCCGCATCCGACCTCGATTTTTCCGCTCGGCGGACGACGGGGCGAAGCGCTCGAAGCCGAGGTCAACGGCTTAAACATGGAACCCGAGAAACTGCCGGTTGTCCTCAGCGCCGAGGACGCGTTCACCGCAGTTTCCGCTCACGGTCGAACGCTGAATCTCCACGTATCCGAGTTGTCGCAGATCATCGAAGGAGAGTCGGTCGAGCTAAGCCTGCCTTCAATCGGAGATGGTCGGATTTTGGCTCCAGGCGAAACGGATTCGTGGTTCGTCGACCTCGCCGAAAAGGAAACCATCCAGCTCGACATCATCGCTGCGCAAATTGGGAGTCAGCTCGATTCTTCGATCCGGGTTTTCAATGACGAAGGCCGTCAACTCAGCGAAAACGACGACAAAATCGCGGGTCAGCTCGACTCAACCCTGGCCTTCACTTCGCCAAAGGCGGGCCGGTACGAAATCCGGATTTCCGATCAGTACGAAACGCGTGGCGGTCCGGAATTCGGCTATCGCCTGAAAGTAACCAAGCCCGACCCACACGAATTCCAGCTCACCCTATCAAAACCACAAATCAACGTCACCGCTCAGCAGCTGCTGGCCGAAGGCGAGAAGCCCAAGCGCGTCCGCGGCACTGGAATTGAGTTGGAAATGATCAAATCGGCGGCGTTCCAGACTGACCTGACGCTCAAGGTAACCGGCTTACCCGAAGGAGTCACCATGTCGACCGACAAACTCCAGTGGCGTCGCCCGAAGCTCGAAATTTACTTCGACGCTCCGCCTGATCTCGAGCCGCAGCTCGCGGAAATCAGAATCCGCGGCACAGCCGAGATCATTCTCGACAAGAAAACGAAGGAAACCAAAACTGTTGTTCGCGAAGCGACGATCGCCATGCCCTTCGGTGAGCCCGCGCCTGACAAACTCACAATCGCCTTCGCTCCTTACGTCCCGTTCCGGCACCTCGGCCTCTACAACATCACCAACGACGTGCCGGCAGGCAGCACCCTGACAAAACACTATAAAATAATTCGCGACGGCTATGACGGCCCGGTGACCGTTCGGCTTAGCGAGCGTCAGGGCCGCAATCTGCAGGGAATTACTGGCCCTGTGATGGAGCTTCCCGCCGGTGCCACGGAATTCGTTTATCCAGCTCAGCACCCGGCCGGAATGGAACTCGGACGCACCACTCGGGTTCAGCTCATGGTCCAGGCCGAGGTGCCAGACGCCAAAGGTAAGCCCCAAATCTTGAGTTACACGTCTTTCGAACGGCATAACCAAATTATGTCGATCGCGGCCAACGGCTGGCTGAGTTTGTCGGCCTCAAAACCAAACGTAATCGTCTCGCCAGGCAAGACGCTCACGGTCCCGCTTCGTATCCTTCGCGGTCCTCAAATCGCGGGCCGTCCGCTTCGGATCGAATTGGTCGCGCCTGCTCACATGCAGGGGATCGAAGCCGAATCGATTGAAATCGCAGGCGACGCAGAAAACGCTGAGCTCACGCTGAAATTCGGAGAATCGCCCGGCCCGCTCAACGCGCCAATCCGGATTCGCGCCACGACGGCTGACGACAATCCGGACCGCCACCTCGCGGAGACGACGGTCGAGTTGCTTCCCGTCGTGACGGAAACCGCGCGCGCCGAGCCGTAGACTTTCAGAGTTCCTTCTCGGTCGCCGGGAAACGTTTCCGGCCATCGCTTTCGACTGGTTTGCCGCTTCGGACACTCCACCATTCACCGGCGCGATTCTCGTCGTAGTGCGGGTTCGGAATCGGCATGCGGGCGATCGCTTGCTGCCGCCAGTCGGCGAGTTTCTTCTTTAAATCGGCGACTCTGCCCTGGCGCTCTTCGGCCAGGTTTTTCGCTTCACCGAGATCCTCGGCAAGATGATAAAGCTCGATGTCACCGGTCCCATCGAGATACTCAATCAACTTCCAATCGCGCTCGCGGATGCTGCTTGCGGGGCGGTCGTGATGATAATGCGGGTAGTGCCAGTGAAGCGCGCTGCGATCCAGTTTCGCTTCCGGATTCGCCAGCAGCTGCTGGATGCTGAGGCCGTCAATCGTCTGGCTTGCCGGAAGCTCACCGCCTGCCAGATCCACAAAAGTCGGATAAAAATCGTAGCTGATCGTCGGCTCAGCGCACACGCTACCCGCTTTGGTCAGCGGCGGAAATTTTACGATCAACGGGACGCGCACACCGCCTTCGTGCAGCGAACCCTTTTCGCCTTTTAGCGGAGCCATGCTGGCCACGTTGTCGTCCGCGTGCTCGCGATAGTCATAGCGTCGATGCAAACCGCCGTTGTCCGAAGTGAAGACGATCATCGTGTCTTCGGTCAGGCCTTCGGCTTCAACCGCGTCGACAATTCGGCCGACCATGTCGTCGCAATGCTCGATCATCGCCGCGTAAACAGGGTGGGGAAGTTCCCGACCGAGCTCAGCCGCCTTGGCCTTATATTTTTCGACCTTGTCCGATCTGGCGGCGAGCGGGATGTGCACGGCGTAGGGCGAGACCATCAGGAAGAACGGCTTGTCTTTGTTTTCGCTGATGAACTGGGCGCTGAGATCTCCCTCAAACTCAGTGCGGAATTGATCGGGCTTGGGTTTCAAGTCAGGCCGACCCTGGACTCTGATTTTGCCCGGGAGATGCGGGCCGTTGATCACAGCACTGAAGTCGTAACCCTGGCGGTCGGGTTGAAATTGCAGCCCTGTGCCGAGATGCCATTTCCCGATGTAACCAGTCGAGTATCCGGCTGATTTCAGCGATTCCGCGACCGTGATCGTGTCCAGCGGCAAAGCCATCGTCGTTAGCGGCGTGATGACGCGTTCGAACGGTCGCCAGTGACCGGGAATGTGCGCGGTGATCCCGATTCGAGCTTGATTCTGGCCCGACTGAACGGCGCAGCGCGTCGGTGAGCAGACCGCGCCAGCCGCGTAAAAATCCGTGAAGCGCATCCCCTCGGACGCGAGTTGGTCGATCCGTGGAGTTTCGACGAAATCATTTCCGTAGCAGCCGATGTCGGGCCAGCCGAGATCGTCGATGAAAATTAGAATAATGTTAGGCTGGCGTTCGGCTTGGGCAGTGAGCCCTGACAACACCAGAAAAAGGGAGAGAAGGATGGGTTTCATTTGGCTGGTCGAATTTGATATTTCCGTGGCTGAGGTTGGGCGGCTGTGTGGATCTTTTTATCGTAATCAGCCAGCAGCTGCTGGAGCTCCGCAATTTGAGGCTCGAGCTTTTCGAATTCCTCAGCGAACCGGTCAGGCTGCTCGGCGAACTTCCGCCGCAGGCCTTTGATTTTGCCCCAGGTGTCGCGCAGCGGCCGCATCGCCAGGTCGTTTCGATCGCGGTTGAGATGCGCGACTTCGAGAGCTTGCTGATATTGCGGGGTAGCCTCGTTTTCTTGAACTTCGATCTTCGTCCCGAGCGCGAGATTGTTCCACTGCCCGATGACCTCGCCATCGATCAGGATTTCGTAATTTCCCGGTGCTAAGCCGGCGATCTTGATCCGATCGCCGCTGAGTTTGTGCCCGGCCTTGGTCATTTTGTATCCTTCGCGGCCGTTCGAGGGCAGTTTCCATTTCAATTCGTGATTCGAATCCTCTTTCGGAATCACCCAGGGCAAAGACTTTGCCAGAAAAGTAAAGCTGACCTGCTTCCGGTCATCCGAAACTGTCAGGTCGGTAACTCCGGGATTTCCGGCCCATTTTTTCCCGCGTGGCGTGATCGAGATCGAGCTTGATCCGCGCCGCTCAGCCCCCAGCTGGAAAATCATCTCGAACGCCATCACCATTTGTCCGGCAGGCGAAGGGTGGATCGCGTCCTGGATCATCGTAAACTCCGAATTTGCGCGGCGTTGCTCGATTGTGTGGGTGTTGAGCGGAGCCCAGAGGCTGACGAACGGAGCTGCGCGGCGTCCGGATTCTTCCAGGGCCCAGCCACCGTAAAACGCCATCAGCGCGTTGTAGTTTTCGTCAAAATCACGATCGCGAAATCGATACGTCGGATCGTCCTTGCGTCTGTTCAGCTCCGCGTGGTCGAACATCGTCGGTGACATCACGATTGGCTTCGCGCCGATTTCCGCGATGCGATCCAGCAGCTGCTGCATGTCAGTTCGGTAAGTTTCGAAGGTCTCAGGATCGAACGGCAGGTACTGCCCATCGTTCATTCCTAACAAAACGGTCACGAAATCCGGCTCGAAGGCCGCGACGTCTTCGTCAAACCGAGCCAGGGCGTCCGCCGCCTTGTCGCCGCTGACGCCCGCGTTGTGAAAATGGATCTTACGTTCCGGGTAACGCGTGTAGAAAAAATCTTCAACGTACTGAGTGTAGATGCATTGATGAGTGATCGAATCACCGAGAAAAACGACGGTCTCGCCGTCCTGAGGATTGAAAGGGAGATCGGTTTGCGTGAAAGCCGAAGAGGCTAATATCGCGAGAACGACAGAGGTCAGGAACGCTTTCATACGGGCGTTTACGTAGGGGCTTTCCGAATGTCAAGAACGCCTATCTCCAGAACGCGAGGATCGGCAAAATCGTCAGCATCACGACGACGGCAAGCAGCATGCCCATTTTGAGGTAGTCGATGAAGCGGTAGCCGCCGGGGCCCATGACGAGGACGTTGGCGGGATGCGAAATCGGGCTGGTGAAACTGGCGCTGGCGGCGAGGGCGATCGCCATCACGACGGTCGATTTGTCGATTCCAGGGAAGCTGGCGGCGGCGTCCATTCCGATCGAAGCCATGATCACGACGAGGGCG
This sequence comes from Verrucomicrobiales bacterium, assembly GCA_047620505.1. Taxonomy (GTDB): domain Bacteria; phylum Verrucomicrobiota; class Verrucomicrobiia; order Verrucomicrobiales; family DEV007; genus JBLHKS01. The sequence continues at coordinate 7,382 of JBLHKS010000122.1, forward strand.
GTGGTCGGAACGATTGTCGTAGCAAGAGTGGTCATGATGTAGAGCCCGACGATCAGCCCCCAGGCACCGAAAGGTGAGGCGAGCCAGGCGACTCCTTTTCCTAACCACTCGGCGGCGTGGCTCGTCTGCATCGCGGTGCCGAGCGGGATCATGCAGGCGATTAGGAAAACCGATTTCCATTCGATCGCGCGGTAGGCGTCCTGAATTGATAGACAGCGAGTTGTGATCATCGCCGTGGCACCTGCGACTGCGGCGATCGCGATCGGCAGCCAGCCGCTCAAAACAGAGATGACGACCGCCAGCATGAGGCCGCCGGAGAGTGCTGTTTTCCAACGCGGCGACCGAGCAGCTGCTGATGCGGTTTGATAGGCGCTTTGGCTCAGAATGAGGAAATCTTCGTCGCCTGCGAGGGCCTCGATCCGCTCCCGAGGGCCGGAGACGAGCAGCGCGTCGCCGAATTCAAGACGGATATTTCTTACGTGAGAGCGGTAGGAACGTCCGCTCCGCCAGATCGACAAAATCTGCAGTCCGTAGCGGCGGTGAAAATCCAGCTCAAGCGGGGTTTTCCCAGCAAGCTCGCTTCGAGGCGAAAGCGTGATTTCGGCATGCCCGGATTCGCTGTCCGTTTCCAGATCACCGTCTTCGAGACCTTCTTCCGGAGCGAGGCTCTGGAGGCCGTGAAACCGATCGATGTCAGCGCGAGATCCGTGAATCAAGAGCGAGTCTCCGATCTCAAGACCTTCTTCACCAGCTGGGAAAAAGACGCCGCCGGCTTCTCGACCGATCGCGATGATTCGAAGCCCGAGTTCGCCGATCCCGCTGTGCGAAATCGTCAAGCTACCAAGGTGAGACTCGTCTGGAATCTTGAGTTCGAGCAGCTGATCGCTCTTCGGATAAATCTCGCCGAGGCTTTCTTCGGTCAGGATTTCGACGCGATCGAATTGGCCGCTGGTCTTGAGATTTTCGACGGATTCGCGCTCCATTTCGAGCTGGAAACGGTCGCCAGCTTCGAGCCGCAGGCTGAGCATTTCAGGATCGCGATAGATTTTTCCGCGATGCTTCACTGTCAGGGCGTGAGCGTTGAAACGGCGGACAAAATCGGTTTCGTTCAGTTGAAGCCCGATCATATCGGAATTCTCCGAAACGTAAGCCTCAGTGAGCACGAGCCGTTTTTGAAGAAGGAGATGCGAGCCAATTTCCGCACCGCGGGCGACTTCGAAAGCCCGCCAACGGATGAAATCGCGAAACTCGTCGAGTCTGCCCTGGACACTCAGCAGATCGCCGGATCGCAGGACGAAATCGCCGCCAACGTCGTCGAAATTCTCCGAGCCTCGCCGCACGCGGAAGACGCCCAGCCCAAGCGCCGCGCCGAGCCCGGTTTCACGCATCGGTTTTTCGTGAAACGGCGAATCTAGACCGACACGCAGGCGAAAGCGGCGCTCCTCAAGTTCGTGCGCAAATTTCAGTTCTGGCCCGGCTCCCGCCTTCGATTCTCGCATCGATTCCGGCATCTCTTTCGGCAGAAAATGCCTGCCGACGAAGGCGACCATGAAAGAGCCGATGATCAGCGCAGGCACGCCGTAAGGAGCGAATTCAAACAGCTCGAAACCCTCGCCTGTGGCTTCGCGAAGCGTGTTTGAGGCGACGAGGTTTGGCGGGGTTCCCACCAGAGTCGTCAGCCCGCCGAGCAGCGAAGCTTAGGCCATCGGCATCAGCAATCGCGAGGGTGAAGTCTGCGTTCGGCGTGCGATGTCCATCACGACTGGAAGCATCAGGGCGGCCACGCCGATGTTGTTCATGAACGCGGACATCCCGGCGGTGGCGAACATCACGGTCAGGATGATTCGTGGCTCTGATTTTCCAGCGACCCGCAAAACCTGGTGCCCGATCAGATCAGCAACGCCTGTTGCGCTGAGCCCGGCGCTGAGAATGAACATCGCCCAGACTGTGACTACGGCGGGATTGCTGAAACCGGCGAGCGTGTCGTCGAGGCTTAGCTCGATCACGCCGCTCATGCCGAGGATCCCGAGTACGCTGAGGACGAGCAGAGCGACCACGTCCATTCGCAGTTTTTCGGTGACGAACAGCACCAGGGAGAGCGCGAGGATGGCGAGAACGACTGCAATTTCCAGAGTCATCGTGTTGAAACTTTGTCGTGGATTTTGATATTTCTGGTTCCTCGCTCCTGGCTCTCGGTTCTAAATCCGATCTCTTACAGATACAACCGGAACAAAATTGGCGAAGCCGCTTTGCACAAAACCCGACCGAATCGCTCAAAGGTTGAGCTGGCCACTTTCGTCTCGATGTGTCTAGATGGCGTTGGCATTCAATTTTGAACCCAGCTGTCTGGGTTGTTTTTTCGTTCCTTACCCCCATGTCGCGCACCCGCACTAAGGTCATAATCGCCTTGCTGTTAACGGGATTTCTTCCCTTAACAGTATTTTGCGTTTTTCTTTATCCCGTCGTTTTCGGAGGGCATAAAGAGAAGAAAGTTGAGCAGCTGCAGGCTTTTGCGAACATGCAGGCCCAGCGAGCAGACGATCTTCTCTCTTATAAGGCGCGAGAAGTTCCGCTGGTTGAAGCCCTTGATGACGCGCGTCAGGTCCGCTACGTCGAATTTCAGCCCGAGGAGTGGGCCCAGTTGACGCACGCCGACATCGCGCTTGGCGAATCGGGGGCGACGATGATCGCACAGAAGACGCAAAACGGGATTCGCTATCTGATGCCGACGAATGCGACTCCGGAAGCGGTCGCCGTTTATTCGCAGCCCGATAGCCTGACGAAATCGGACGAAGATCGGGCGTTGGACGATTTGATGAGCATGGCGTTGGAAGGCGAGCATGTGGAGATTTTGAACGGGGTCAGCGCCGAGGGAATTCCGGTTTGGGCGGCGACTCGATTCGTGGCGAAGGGAAATCTCGGGATCGTCGTTCGGATTAATCGAGACGAGGCCTACGCTCAGGCGGATCGGCTGCTGACGATGGCTTTGATCGCGCCGGTCATCGCGCTGGTGATCGCCTCGCTCGTCGCATGGCTGCTTTCGCGGTGGCCCGTTTTGATTGAAACTTCCGATCACCGGACTCGGGCGCTTGAAGCCCAGATGGCCGAAAATGAAGCCGCTCACCACGCCCTGGCCGAGAGCGAGGAGCGATTTGCGTTGGCGGTCGCCGGGAGCAACGAAGGAATCTGGGATTGGAACGTGGACACGAACCAACTCTACTTCGCGCCGCGATTTAAAGAACTGCTGGGTTACGAGCAGAACGAATTCAAAAATGAGTTCGAAGAGTGGGAATCCCGACTCCATCCGCAGGATCGCGAGGCGACGTTGAACGCGATGCAGGCGCACATCAATTCGGAGACCGATTACGATGTGGAATATCGGCTGCGCTGCAAAGACAGCACCTTCAAGTGGTTCCGGGCGCGAGGTCTGGCGGTTCGAGATGAAGATGGCCTGGCAGTCCGGATGGCCGGTTCGATCACGGACATCACCAAGCGCAAACAGGCCGAGGAAGAGCTGCTTCGCTCTAACGAAGAGCTTGAGCAATTCGCCTACATCGCTTCGCACGATTTGCAGGAACCGATCCGTACGGTCAGCAGCTACGTTCAGCTTTTTGCCCGTCGTTATCAGGGCAGTTTGACGCCCGAGGCAGACGAATACATCGGCTTCATTACGGAAGGATCGGAGCGGATGCGTTCGCTGATTCGCGGTCTCCTGATGTATGCCCGTGTCGGGACGAGGGGCAAAGAATTCGAGCTGGTCGACTCCGACAAAGCGCTGGACGACGCGATCAAAAATCTCCAGCTGGCGATCGACGAAGTCGGCGGAGCGGAGATCGTTCAGGACGAAATGCCGACGGTCATCGGCGACTGCGTTCAGGTCACTCAGCTCTTCCAGAACCTGCTTTCGAACGCGATCAAGTTCCGCGGCGACGCTCCGCTGAAAATCCAGGTTGCGGTGAAGCGGCACGATTCATTTTGGCGTTTCACCGTTCGCGACAACGGAATTGGGATCGATCCGAAGCATTTCGATCGGATTTTCCTGATTTTCCAGCGACTGCACGCGCGCGACAAATATCCTGGAACCGGGATCGGCCTCAGCGTCTGCAAGCGGATCGCGACGCGGCACGGAGGTTCGATCTGGGTTGATTCTCAGCCGGGTGCCGGCACGACGTTCGGCTTCACCCTGCCAGCTGCGCAGGTTCACTCGACCGGAAAACCGGCCACGTCCCGCGCTTCGATTGATCGGGCGATTCCAACCGATGAAGGCGAGTCCGCCGACACAAAAGGGGCTGAGTCCGAGCCAAAACGGGCTCCTGAAAAACAGGAGAAGCCAGATAAATCGGGTAGGCCCGGGCGAGAAGTCGCCGCATCGGGGCGAGGCTCGAGGGAAGATGGGAAAAAAGTCGCCGAGCCGGTTTCTTGATCGGCTGAACTCTAAACGAAGCGGATGCCTCGTTGGCTGCTGATCTTAGTTTTGACGTCCGCCGGTTTGCTGGCGTTGACGGTTCCGTTCTGGATCTGGCCAATCGACATCGCGGTTCAAAGCGCGTTTTTTGATTCGGATCGCGGCGGCTGGTTTCTGCACGACGCCCAGCCCTGGCACACGCTTTATCATTTCGGCACCCTGCCTGGAATCCTGTTCGGCTTCGGCGCGATCGCCGTTTTCGCGTTCGGAATCTGGAACCCCAAATGGACTCGCTGGCGGAGAGTTTCGCTCTACTTCATTCTCTGCATGATCATGGGGCCGGGCGTGCTCGTGAATCTTATCTTCAAGGAAAACTGGGGTCGTCCGCGCCCTCGTGAGGTCGTCGAATTCGGTGGCGAGTACGCCTACGAAAAGGTTTGGACCTACGACGCGAGCAGTCCCGGGAAGAGCTTCCCATGCGGGCATTGCTCGATGGGTTTTTGCTTCTTCGCGCTCGCTTTTGTGCTTCGCGATCGACGCAAACTCGCCCTAGCAGCTGCTGGCGGCGCGTTCGGGCTTGGAACGATCGTCGGCCTGACGCGAGTGATCCAGGGCGGCCATTTTTTGAGCGATGTTCTCTGGGCAGGCGGGTTTTGTCTGCTGACTAGCATTGGTCTGTACTTCGCGCTCGGTCTGAACCGAAGTTTGATTTACGAGCCTCCCCGGACGGCTGATGGCAAGCGGCGCAAAACGCCATTCTGGGTGATCGCCCTGGCCGTGAGCGGGTCGATCGCGCTTCCTCTGACCGTGATGTTGGCTTTTCCGTATCATCGAGTTGAGGAACGGGCGGCAGATTTCAGCGGTGCGGAAAAATTCGAGCTCTCCTTGAAGTTAGAGGGCGACCTTCATCGGATCACTTTGAGCCCGGAATCCGAATTTCAAGCGGAGATGCGAGGCGAAGGTTTTGGGATGCCCGGGAGCGCGATCAAGCACGTTTGGAAAGACGAGCCGCCAAGCGAATCGGAGCCTTCCCACTACGTTCAGCTGAAGCAACGCCGCAGCGGCTGGTTTACCGAATTGAAGCAGCGGAACGAAATTCGCGCGCCAGCTGGGATGTCTGGATTTGCCCGAATCGAAGTCGAAAGCGGCGACCTTGAGCTGGATTTCAGCGCATTTGCGGGAGAATCGCAGAAGTGGAAGATCAGGGTTAAAGAACCGGGTGTTTTGCGGCTTCGTCGTCCAGAGGTAAGCGAAAATTTGAAGCTGGAAATCGAGGCTGCTGAAGTGCTCGATTGGTGACGAGGGTCGAGCCTTGATTCGAGTTGAGTTGACGTAACCGCCTCGCCGCCCAACCTTTGGCCGCTCATGGAATTGAGCCTCTCCCCGAGTCTACCAAACCCGCTTGGTGCATCTTGGCTTCCGGATGGAAGCTGGAATTTCGCGGTATTTTCCGGCCACGCAACGGCGGTCGACCTTTGCCTTTTCGATGCTGAAGGAGCCGAGCAGGCGCGCATTCGTCTTCCGGAAAAAACTGGACCGATCTGGCATGGCGCGGTCGCTGGCCTTGAGCCTGGCCAGCATTACGGGTATCGCGTTCACGGCCCCTGGGAGCCAAACGCCGGGCATCGTTTCAACCCCGCGAAGTTGCTTCTCGATCCTTACAGCCGGGCGATTTCCGGAACGGTTCGAGCCGATCCGAGGCTGATAAATCCGGAGGCTGACCCCGATCCGCAAGACAGCGCTGACGCGATTCCGAAAAGCATTCTGGTCGATGAGGATTTTGATTGGGAAGGCGATCAGCCGCTCAGAATTCCGATGGAGGACACGATCGTTTACGAAACTCACGTGTCCGGTTTCACTCAGCAGCTGCCAGGCCTGGAGAAAGCCCAACCAGGGACGTTTTCCAGTTTCGGTTCGGAACCTGCGATCGCGCATCTGCTCGAACTTGGCGTGACCACGGTTCAACTGATGCCTGTGCATCAGCACATCGACGATCCGCATTTGATCGAGCGTGAGCTAACGAATTTCTGGGGTTACCAGACGGTTGGATTTTTTGCTCCGGAAAGCCGTTATGCCAGTGCTGACGCTACGAGCGGCGGGCAGGTGAACGAGTTCAAAGAAATGGTCAAGCGGCTTCACGCAGCTGGATTGGAAGTCATTCTCGACGTGGTTTACAACCACACCGGCGAAGGCGGAATCCACGGGCCGACTGTGAGCTTCCGCGGCTTTGATAATTTAGCTTACTATCGGCGTTGGCGGAAAAAGGAGCCTGGTTACCGGGATTTTACCGGTTGTGGAAATTCGCTCGATCTCCGTAATCCGTTCGTCCTCCAGCTCGTTCTCGACAGTCTTCGTTACTGGGTCGAAGACATGCATGTTGACGGTTTTCGTTTCGATTTGGCGGTTACGTTAGGGCGTGAGAGCGACGGATTTTCGCGTCAGTCGCCGTTTTTCCTGGCGATTCAGCAGGACCCGATTCTTTCGACAGTCAAGCTCATCGCCGAGCCGTGGGACCTCGGAAACGGCGGCTACCAGGTCGGTGGTTTCCCGCATGGCTGGAATGAACTGAACGGCAAATTCCGCGACACGGTTCGCCGATTCTGGCTTGGGCATTCCGTCGCGCCGGAGTTCGCCTCGCGCCTGACAGGGAGCGAAGATCACTATACAGCTAGTCATCGGCCACCTCAGGCCAGCGTCAATTTCATCACCGCTCACGACGGGTTCACATTGGCTGATCTCGTTAGCTACAACGAAAAACATAACGAAGCGAACGGCGAAAAGAATCGCGATGGAGAGTCGCACAACCACTCGTTCAACTTCGGCGTCGAAGGCGTTTCAATCGATTCGGCAGTGCTCGACAAACGTGATCAGCGACGCCGAAATCTCCTGGCGACGATGTTTCTCGCTCAAGGAACGCCGTTCCTTCTCGCTGGAGACGAGCTAAGCCGAACGCAAGGAGGGAACAACAACGCCTATTGTCAGGACAACGAAATCAGCTGGGTCGATTGGAATCTCGACGAGCGCGCAGCCGAGTTTTTGGAGTTCACCAAGCGACTGATCGCGCTCAGAAAATCGAATCCCGTGTTTCGACGGACGAACTTTTTTCACGGCGGGCCGACCGATGCTCTAGGAAACCGCGATCTGGTTTGGCTGGGCCCGGACGGCGAAGAATTGGTTTTCGAGGACGACACGCTCGGCGAGTTCCAGATTTTGATCGAGATCCGCCAGTTGCTGATTTTTAACGCGTCCAATCATCCGCAACGCTTCCACTTGCCGTCTGGAAAATGGCGGCGCGAATTGGACACCACGCTTGCCAGCGGCTTCGTTGACGACTCGGAAGCGATTGTCGAAACCAGCTGGAAAGCGCCGGCTTCGAGTCTTCATCTTCTCTTTTTAAAGTAGCGCGCAATCAAATCGCGCCGCCGCTCGTCTTTCTCCGCGACCCGGTTGAAGACTTAAAATTCAAACTCCTGAGTGGCCATCATCCCTTTTAAACCGCAACGCCAGGAGCCTCCTGAAATTGAGCAGATGCTGCAGGAGGCTTACCGCTTCGCATACTCACTGACCCACCACGCGGAGGACGCTGAAGATCTCGTTCAACAGGCCGCGTTTCAGCTCCAGCGCGCTTACAAGCGAATCCACCCGAAGAGCCTGCTTTACACAACGATTCGGAACCTTTTTCGAGACCAGTTACGCCGAAAGAAAGTCGTTCAATTCGAGTCTCTTGAAGACCAGGATCCAGCCGCCGAAATCACCCTTCCCATCGGCGAGTCAGCCGACATCGGCGAACTCCTTGGGAAACTAAAGCCTAACGAACGAGAAATCATTTTTCTTCACTACATTGAGGGCTACACCGCTTCAGAAATCGCTACAAATATTGACAGCACTCGAAATACCGTCTTGAGCACGTTGCGTCGCGCGCGTATCAAATTGCAAGCCGCCGCCGGCGTTCAGGACGAACTCCCCTGCACACCATGAACGAAGATCCGCTCAAAGAAAAGATTGAGGCCTTCTACGCTTCTCAGTCGCTCTCGGACAGGAGCGTCAAACGCATCAAGCGTGCTGGGAAACCACGGGCTTGGGTAGGCTTTCTCGCAGCAACTGCTGGTTTCGTGGTCCTCGCCGCTCTCGTGTTTTTGCCGATCGCTCCGCAGTCGACCTACGCCGTTCTCGCGGACGAAATCGCTGAGGTTCACCGAATTTTGCCGGACGCTAACGATGAACCGCTCGACTTTACGATCGCCGAACTCCAGGCTGAGCTTCGCCTGCCTGTTGATCTCAGCGGAGCCGAAGATGAGATCGCGCGCCGCTTCGACATTCTCGATTGCCGTGCCTGCGTTTTTGACGGCAAAGAAGCGGTCCGGATGCAGGTTCGCGAACGCGGTACGAAAGTCCGAGGAACGCTCTACGTCGCTGGCCTGACGCGAAAGCTCGCTCGTCTCCCTAAACTGATCGGCCTCGGCGACGTCAACGTCGAGTTCTGGAACGACGGCGTCCGCTGCTTCGGATTTGCCTGCGATTGCGATGCCTGATCGGATCACTCGTTCTCGCCGAAGATAAAAAGCAGAGTCCCCGGCTGCAGTTGCTGGCAAACGGCTTCCAATTGATTTTCCGGCACTGCCGGGCATCCCTGGCTTCTTCCGATCCTCGGCCCGAGCCCTTCAGCGAGATTCTGGGCGATGATCACGTCGGAAACGTACCAAGCGGAGTGAAGCACGATTTTTCGGCGGCGAGCCTGATCGTTAACTCCCGATTCCAGACCATCGAGCTTAAGGCTTTTGCCAAAATCTCCGCCGTAGCTTTCGCCAACTCGGTAGAGACCGAGGCTCGTTTGATACGAGCCGACGCGGTTAGAAAAATCTTCCGCAAACAGCCCACCGGAATTTTTTCCGTGCGCGCAAAGGAAGCGTTCGGGCCGACAGCGGTCGCTTCGGTGAATTTCGAGCCGATTCAAATACGAAGGTTTGGTGAAGTCGATCACGGCCAGAGTTTTGACAGTGTCAAGATCAATCCCAGCTTCGGCGACAGCGGTCCAGGCGGCTTCGATCGCTGCGTAGTTGGTTCGATCGAGTTGCTGATGAAACTCCGCGGAATTCGCCTCCGCGCCCTGAGCGATTGCCAGCAGGGCGAAGGTCGTGTCGATGCCGAAAAACATGGGCGAACAAAACACCGAAAAGCTTGAGCCGACCACATAAAATCGCCAGGGTGGATTCATGAGCACGACTCGCCGCCGATTTCTCCGCAAAGCCGCCGCCATCGCCGCGCCGACGATCATTCCTGTATCGGCGTTAGGCCAAGGCGGCCGCCCTGCTCCGAGCGAGCGAGTTAACATGGGCTTCATCGGAATCGGCCAGCAGGGAATCGGCGTGATGGAAGCTTTTCTCAACCACGCCGACGTTCAAGGTGTTGCCGTCTGCGATGTCCACGACCGACATCACCGCGAGCGTCCCTGGGGGGAAGGCCGCGCGTTAGGGCGTGAGGTTGGCAAAGAAATTATCGACAAAAAATACGGAAACGCCGACTGCGCCGCCTACATCGATTTCCGCGAACTGATCGCCCGCGATGACATCGATGCCGTGATGGTTGCGACGCCCGATCACTGGCACGCCGCCGTCACCCTCGCCGCTCTCCGTAGCGGAAAAGACGTCTACTGTGAAAAGCCGGTAACGCACCTCTTCGCCGAAGGTCAGGCGGTCTACCGCGCCGCTGCAGAGCACAAACGCGTCTTCCTGGTCGGCTCCCAACAACGCTCCGATCCGCGTTTCCGGAAAGCCGTCGAAATCGTTCGCAACGGCGTGCTCGGCAAGCTCGTCCGCGTCGAAGTTGGCCTTCCGCCTGGTCACAAAACCGCTCAAGGCGATACTTCGATTCAAGAACCACCGAAAGGCCTCGACTACGATCGTTGGTGCGGGCCGAGTCCGGTTCTGCCTTACATGAATGCTCGGCATCACCGCTGGTGGCGTTGGCACACGAACTACGGCGGCGGCAATTTGATGGACTGGATCGGCCATCACAATGACATCGCACACTGGGGCCTCGGCGTCGAACGTAGTGGCCCTGTCAGGGTCGAGGCGCGCGGCTGGACCTGGCCGGAGACCGAGTTTTACGACACGCCGGTCGACTACGAAGTTGCTTGCGATTACGAAGGAGGCCAGCAGCTGCTGATTTCTTCAAACGTTCGAAAAGGCACGAAATGGATCGGCGAAGACGGCTGGCTTTGGGTCGATCGCGGCAAAACCGAGGCGTCGAATCCCGCCTGGCTCGCGGACGATTTCGTTCCCGGCGACTGGAAAGCCTACCGCTCCCCTGGCCACCAGCGCAATCTTGTCGATTCGATCAAGAGCCGAAAAGAGACGATCGCGCCCGCAGAAATTGGCCATCGTTCGGTGACGCCTGGACATCTCGGTTGGCTCTCCGCGAAAGTCGGTCGTCCCTTGAAGTGGGATCCAGCGAAGGAGATGATTCTCGGCGATGCCGATGCTCAGGCGAAACTGATGGAAGTCGGCTACCGCCCTCCTTGGAGGCTTTAGAAATCTGGAGAGAGGCCCGGATGGAGCAATTGAGATCAGCCGCGTCCGGCAATCGGTTTATCCTTGATCGGGCAACCAACACCGCTTCAACTGCTCTCGTAATCGTGAGCGTTTTTCCTTTTTTCCCCCATAACTTTTTCCTGCGCGCAAAATGGCAACTACAAAATGGTCGGATGATCAATTTCTGGACTCTTTACGATTGCTTGGCGATGCCCAGGCCGACGCCTGTGTGGAGGCGCTGATCTGCGATTCGGAGAACGAGGGGAAAGACTTCCACCTGCTTTTTAAAGGGCTGAATTCCAACAGCGCGGTGGTGCCGGAGGGAATTCCGGATGTCCTCAGGCGGTTTTTTGAGGATACGGCGGGGCATCCTGTCGTGGATGGTCAGCCGGCCGATCTCGAACGGCTGGAGCGGGGCGGAAGCGTTCTGCTGCGGAACGCGTTTCTCTCCGCGCTCGCGTTGGTCGCCAAGAGTCTAAACGAGGGCTACGCCGCGCCGAATCTCGCGGTCATTCTGAGCATTTCCAAGAATCTGGAGCGCAACCCTTACGACCGGCTCCTCGGCGTTCTTCAGATGGTGATCAACGTTTGCAACTCGACGGCTTTTGGCGGCTCTGGAAACGCCTTGATCACAGCGCAGAAATTACGGCTTTTGCATGCCGGCGTCCGGCTCGTCGTCCGCGAACCCGAGGGCCGGCTCCCCGGATTTCCTGAGGACTACCCGAAGGATCTCGGCAAATACGAAGAGCTTTATCAGGTACCCGTGAACCTCGAGGACATGCTGGGAACGATCATGGGATTCTCGCTTCTCGTCGTCGATGGAATGCAGAATCTCGGGGCGCGTTTGAGCGACAGCGAAGCTGAGGATTTCTACTACGTTTGGCGGACTTTCGGCCAAGCGATGGGAATCCATCCGCCTGGCAAAGCGGAAAGCAGCGAATTCATTCCGACTTCTCTCGCCGAGGCGCGCGAATTTTATACGTCTTATTCTCGCAGGCACTATCGGCCAGTTGAGGAGAATCCCGAAGGCGTGGCCCTGGCGCAGTCGAACCTCGATTTGATGAACGCGTTGCTCCCACAGACGCCGCTGCGCCGGATGGGCCTGAAGCTCGTGCCGCGAGTCTACATGCAGTACCTGATGGGAAAGGACTTGATGCGGCAGGTCGGAATTAAGCCAGTCAGAGGATTCTGGATCACGAGAGGATTCCTTGGAGTGATTCCGTTCATGTGGCGTTGGTTCTGGAAGTGCGCCGATCGCCTGGGTGGGCTCGGCACCCGCCACGAAAGACTGAGTTATCAGCTCTTCCAGCGGCTCATCACGAAGGGCGTTGGCGTTGAGGTGAACTTTCGGATTCCCCAGGATCTTTCGGACCTGCACGAGCTCGGCGAGAGGCGGACGGATTGTTGAGCGGGCGACACCGAAGCAAATGTGATTCTGCCGAGGGAAACGATTTGCATCGAAATAGCGGCGCGTTCTATTTGCGCGGCTTCTTTCCAAGGCGTTCAGCACCGCAAAATTTTCACGAATGAGCATCCCACACATCCCCATCCTTCGCTGCGGCAAGGTCTACCAAAGTCTCGATACGCAGACGATCACGAACGTTGCAGGCGACAAGGACGCAGCGACGATCAGCTTTGCCTGCGCGGACATGATCAAGCGCGACCTGCTTTCGATTGGTGAAGGCCGAAAGGCGCTCGCAGCGTTCAAATGCAAGGATCTCGTCGAGATCTGTAAGAAGGCTTCGCAACTTTTCCTGACCGACAGCTTGCCGGTCGGCATCGACGGCGATCTCCAGTCGCCAGACGATTATGTTCAGCAGCTCGGAATGACGAGCGGCCTGCCGCATTCGCTCATCCGAATGAACATGAAGCGGCTGGCTGGCGTGATGAATCAGACCGACGTGATTTTGCAGGGCCTGACTCGTGGACTCGACCTCGATGTCCTCGACAAGGGCTATGGCGAGCAGGGCGGTGCGCCGGTGAGCTACGCGCCGACGACGGATTGCCTCAGCGTGATTCTGCCGAGCAACTCGCCTGCGGTGAACGCGCTTTGGGCACCTTCGATCGCGTTGAAAATCCCAGTCGTGCTCAAGCCCGGTCGCGAGGAGCCGTGGACGCCGACTCGCCTGATCGAAGCGATGATCAAAGCGGGTGCGCCGCCGGAAGCGTTCAGTTTTTACCCGACTCAACACGACGGCTCGAGCGCGATGATCCGCCGATCCGGCCGCGTGATGCTTTTCGGTGGTGACGACACGGTTCAGCAGTATGAGAACGATCCGCGCGTCGAAGTTCACGGAACCGGCTACTCGAAAATTCTCATCGGCGATGACGAAATCGAAAACTGGCGCGACTACATTCCGACGCTGGTCGAGTCGATCAGCGCGAACTCAGGCCGAAGCTGCATCTGCACATCGGTCATCGTCGTCCCGAAATATGCCGACGAAATCGCGGAAGCGGTCGCCCAGCAGCTGCTGGAGATTCAACCGAAAGCACAGGACGATCCGGAAGCTAAGCTGAGCGGTTTCGCGAACCCGAAAATGGCCGAGTGGATCGACGACGCGGTCACGGATGGACTCCAGGGAGGCGCGCGCGACGTCTCGCTCGAACTGCGCGGCACCCCGCGTTATCAGCAGCGCGACGGCATGAATTACATGCTGCCGACGATCATCCGCGCTCCCGGCTGGGATCACGAATTGTCGATCCGCGAGTTCCTCTTCCCGTTCACGACCATCATCGAAGCCCCGCAAGCCGAGATGAACGAGCGCATCGGAAAGACCCTCGTCTGCACGGCGCTAACGAAGGATCTTGAGTTCAGCGACCAGCTCTTCGGCAATCCCCAAATCGACCGGCTTAACATCGGAAATATTCCGACAAACCGGATTCAGTGGAACCAACCGCACGAGGGTAACCTCTTCGAATTCCTCTACACGCGGCGTTCGTTCCAGATCGCGAACGCTGCTTGAGCCGTCGGTCGCTTCCTGACCGGCCCACTTCGTTTCCTCCCGAACTCGACAATTCCGTCGACCCGGTTCATCGTCGAAGCCTCGATGAAACCGGGCTTTATCTTTCTCAAACACGCCGTCCAAGGCCTCGTCAACCTCGTCGTTCCGGGTAGCGGGATGGTCGTCGACTTCGCCGCTGATTGGGCCGAACACCTCCACGAACGTTGGGCGAAGAAACGCCAGGCGAAAGAACTGCGCGAAGACCTCGTCGAAGTCATCGAACTCAACGAAACGGAACTCCGCGCCGAGATCCACGAACAAATCGAAGTCGAAGCCGCCAATCTCTCCCCGGAGGAAAAGGCCCAGGTCGAAGTCCTCATCCAGCAGCTACCCGCTTCGATCCGGCGCACCATGCGGCGTCCAGCCGATCCCAAGGGCACGACCATTCCCGCTCACCTCATCCCTCGTTCCCGGGATGACATCCTTCGCATCCTCCCCGACCGGCCGCCCCGCTTCCAACCCGGCGATCGCCCA
>JBLHKS010000123.1:0-21621 GCA_047620505.1 Verrucomicrobiales bacterium
GAGGAAGAGTTCGATCCGGAAGATCCAGAAAACTCCGTGATTTTCGATCACATCGCTCGGGCTTTTTATAGTCTTGGATATCGCGACGAAGCGCTCGAGTACATGAAGCAAGCAATCGAGCTGAACGACGAAGAAGAGGAATATCGGGTTCGGCTTAAGGAGTACACCGACAATGATCCCCCGGAAAAAGTTCCGGTCGACTTCCTCGATACCGAAGAAGTAGAGGACGAGGAGGCTGAAGATGATGCCCCGCCGGAGGACTCGAAAAAGAAGGATAAAGAAAAGTCCGGTGACGATCCAAAAACCGTCTGAGCATGCCGGAACTCGCAGAAGTCGAGTACTACTGCAAGCAGTGGGAACCCGGTGTTGGCTTTCCGATTGAGCGAGTGCATTTAAAGGCTCTGGCGAGAGTTTTTCGAGAAGGTAAGCCAAGAAAGATCAAGAAAGAATTTCCAGGGAAGCCGCTCAAAATCGGTCGCCGCCACGGAAAGCAGATGCTCTTCGAGTTCGAGCCGAAATGCTGGCTGGGAGTGCATCTCGGAATGACCGGCGAGCTGCTTGTAGCGGACCCTGATCACAAACCTGAGAAGCACGATCATCTCGTGTTGTTCCAAGCCGATCGCGCCCTCATTTTTCGCGATCCCCGCAAATTCGGACGCGTTCGGGGCCATTTCGGCGAAGAACCGCCTGATTGGTGGACCTCGCTTCCGGCCGAAACCACCTCGCGCGAATTCACGAAGGAGCGCGTCCGCGCGGCACTCGCCCGTCACCCCAAATCCGTTCTCAAATCCCTGCTTCTCAACCAAGCGTGGTTCCCTGGAATCGGAAACTGGATGGCTGACGAAATTCTCTGGCGAACACGCCTTCATCCGGTCAAACGCTGCCGTGAAGTCCCGATGTCGACGGCCGAAATCCTCTGGCGAAACGTGCGCGAAGTCAGCTTCGAGGCCCTGAGCGTGATCGGCACGGATTGGGGAGACCCGCCAGACACCTGGCTCTTCAACCATCGTTGGAAAGACGGCGGAATCTGCCCGCGCGCGAGTTGCCGCCAGCAGCTGCTGCGCGAGGACGTTCGTGGTCGGACGACTTGCTGGTGCCCGAATTGTCAGGCATGATTGCGGCGATGAACCGTCGACGATTTCTCAAAACCTCCCTCGCCTCTTCCGCCTCAGCTGGCCTTCTCCAAGCGGCCGAGGATTCCGAATTCAAATTCCGATACATCGTTGGCTCCTCGATGTATGGCGGCCTTCCGTTGGCAGAAATCCTGCCCGAAGTCCCGAAAACAGGAGCTGAGTTCATCGACATCTGGCCGAAATCGCATGGCACGCAGCGCGAGCAGGTCGACGAAATGGGCCACGACGCCTTCCAGCAGATGCTGGCGAAAAACGCCGTCAAACTCGGGTGCTCGACTCGATACGATCTCGGCCCGTTCGGACTTCAGGCTGAAATGAAAATTATCGCCAAACTTGGCGGCGATCTCCTCATCTGTGGCGGCAAAGGCGTGAAAGGTCTCGAAGGCGAAGAGCTCAAAGCAGGCGTCAAAGCGTTTGCCGAACAACTCAAGCCGCACGCTGAAGCTGCGGGCGAGGCGGGCGTTCGGATCGGAATCGAAAACCACGCGAACAACCTGATTCACACACCCGATTCGTTGAAGTGGCTTGCCGAATTCGCGCCCGAGCAAGTCGGCGTCGCCCTCGCGCCCTACCACCTTGAAACTCTCGATCTCAGCGCCGACCACCTAGCCGAATTGGTGCTCGCGTTAGGCGATCGGATGCTGATGTTTTACGCTTGGCAGCACGGCCACGGCTGCATGAAGAAGCTCCCGAAAGAAGAGGAACTCCTCCAGATGCCGGGCCGCGGTGATCTGGATTTCACTCCGATAATCGCTGCGCTGAAAAAAATCGGTTACGCCGGTTACACCGAGATTTTCATGCATCCGGTCCCGCGCGGAATTCCGATTCTGCCAACCGCGGCCGAAACGACCGCTGAGATCAATCGTGGTCGCGCCTACCTCGAAGGACTGGACGTCTAGAGTATTTCTCGAAGAGGACTTTCGAAAGACGGACCGTGACAATCTCCGATGGCGAAGCCTCTGGACTGCGGCAGCCTGCTGCGACTGCCGGTCGACCGCCACGGACAGCAGGCTGTCACGCCAAGAGCGGCAGCGGGCTGCCGCAGTCCAGAGGCTTCGCCACCAGTTTTCGGAAATTCAATTTTTGAATCAGCCTAACAGCTCGCGAACGACTCGTCCGTGGACATCCGTCAGGGTCACGTCGCGGCCGCCGAAGCGAAAGGCCAGCTCCTCGTGATCGAGCCCTAACTGATGCAGAATCGTCGCGTGGATGTCGTGAATCGTCAGCGGATTCTCGACAACGGAATTGCCGAACTCATCCGTCTGGCCGAAGGCAAAACCGCCGCGAAAACCGCCGCCCGCGAGGAAAATGCTGTAGCCGTTCACGTGATGATCGCGGCCGCAACTTTCTTTGATCTTGGGCGTGTGAGGCGTTCGGCCCATCTCGCCAGCCCAGACCACGATCGTTTCGTCCAGCAGCCCGCGTTGCTTCAAATCCGAAATCAGCGCCGCGACCGGCTGATCGGTGATTCGCGCGTTGCGCCCGTGATTCTTCTCCAGCGAACCGTGCTGATCCCAGGGTGAATTGTTCGAATCAAAGAGCGGACAGGTGATCTCGACAAAGCGAACACCTCGCTCCACCAGCCGCCGCGCGCGCAGGCATTGGAGCGCGTAGTGATTCTCAAAATCATCCGCTCGCTTGAGGCCGTAGAGATCGCGGATGTGCTGAGGCTCGTCGTCGATTCTGGCAATGTCAGGAATCGATGTCTGCATTCGAAACGCCGTTTCCTGCTGACGAATCGCGGCCTCGATCGCGTCCGTGTTTGCGCTGGATTTCGCGAATTGTCGATCCTGTTCGCCCAGCAGCTGCAGTTTGCGAATCTGGACCGCGCGCGGGTCGCCCGGCTCGATGTTGTCGACCGGAACGCCGTCTGGACGAAGCAACGTCGCGCCGTGCGTCGCCGGCAGAAACGCGCTCGCGAAATTCTCAAACCCGCCATTCGGGACCCAATCGTTGTTGAGCAAAACGTAACCCGGCAGATCCGCATTTTCCGACCCTAAGCCGTAAGAAACCCAGGAACCGAGGCTCGGAGCCTGCCCGGTAACGCGTCCGGTGTGCAGAAGCAGATTCTGCTGACCGTGCAGCGGCTGCATCCCGACCATCGACCGCGCAACGCAGATGTCGTCGGCGTGTTCCGCGATTTTCGGCAACAGCTCGCTGACCCAAAGCCCGCTCTCGCCGCGCTGCCGGAATTCCCACGGACTGCCGAGCCAAACTCGATTCGCAGTCGATTGCGAAAGAGCCGAAACCGCGCTGTCGCCGATTTTCTCCCCCTGGTGCTTTGTCAGGGCCGGCTTCGGATCGAAGGTATCGACGTGGCTCGGTCCGCCGTCCATAAAACAGAAAATCACGCTCTTCGCCCGCGGTCGATGAACCGGTTCAGCCAGCAGACTCGAACAGGCGAGCATGCCGAAACCGGCTGAGCAATTTCTCAACAGTTGCCTACGTGTTTGCGAACCGAATGTCATTGGTCAAACAAGGAAGGCGAGCGTCTCAAGAACTCGTTAAAGAGAAAGAACGTCGCCAGGAAGAACAAAACAGCAACCACCCGAATGATCGTTCCTCGTCGAAAGAATGCCCAAGCCAGAAGCCCGACAGCAATCACGGTGAGAACCAGCGAGGTCCAGAGAACCTTTCGGTAGTCACCAGTCGCCAACGTGATGTTCTGCAAAACGAAGGCGGCGAGCAGAAGGCAAATCGCGAGTTCTACAAAATGGCGAGGTTTGACGATAGATTCTCGTTTCATCCGGTCAGCGAACGTAGATGAATTCCTTCATGTTGAAAAGCGCGTGAGCGATGTCCTTCCACGCCAACGCCGAGCCAAGAACGCTGTCGCTTCCGCCGTGAAACTCGGCAAACTCCCGCGCCGCCGCCGACCATCGGATTAGCTCCTCCGAATCCGGACGGCGGCCGAATGCGCGCTCGAACATCGCGGTCATCCGGGCTTCGACCGACTCGTGGTCGGCGGCTAGCAGCTGCTGGGCCCAAAAATCAGCCTGACCGTGCACGAACGGATCGTTCAAAAGCGTTAGCGCCTGCGCGGGCGTGCTCGCGAACTCGCGTTTGCCGGTCGGGATCTTCGGCTTCGGTTGATTGAAAACTTCGAGGAACTTCGGCGGCTCCATGATGCAGACCTTCGTGTAAATCGAGCGTCGGCCATCGCCGTCGAGCGGTCCTGAAAACAGGCGCTTCATCGGATCTTCGTTCGCGCGAAACGGATCGATCGGCGAGCCGCCCAGTTGCGGGTCGAGCCGCCCTGACACTGCCAGAATTGAATCGCGGATCGCCTCGGCTTCCAACCTGCGTGTTGGAAAATAATGAAGGAGCCGGTTGCGTGGATCGGCCTCTGTTTTGAACTCACCGGTTTGTCGCCAGGTCTCGCTGCTGACGATTTCCCGGATCAACCATTTCGTGGACCAGCCCTCGTCGACGAATCGCCTCGCCAGCCAGTCGAGCAGCTCCGGATGACTTGGTTGCTCGCCAAGCTGACCAAAGTCGTTTGGCGTCGCCACGAGGCCAGTTCCCAAAAGCCAGTGCCAGACGCGATTGACGAAAACGCGCGCTGTGAGCGGGTTTTCGGGCGAGGCGATCAGCTCCGCCAGCTCAAGCCGACCGCTGCGTTCCGAATCGAATGGTTCGTGAAATGCGCTCAGAAAACCTCGCGGAACGGCGTCGCCGAATTCGTTATAAACGCCGCGAAGGTTCAAACGCAGATCAAAACCGGCATCGAGATCGGCCATTCCGTTCACAGTTTGCGGCGGCTCGATGCGCTGCTCGATTTCGCGGTATTTCTGGATGAGCGGATGCTCGGCCGAATTCGTCAGCATCTGCTGGGCAAGCATCCAGTTGAGAATCGCAACATTTTCGCTAGTCTCGATCGCCTGACGAGCCACCTCGACGTAGCGGGCTGCCGTCTCCAATCGCGACTTCGGAAGTTCGCCTTCAAACAACGGCAGAAACCGAGCCAGATCGTCTTTGCGAGCGACGCCGGTATCATGGCTGATTACGCGCGTCACCGAAAACCAACTTTGTGGATCGGCGATCTGTTCCGGGCTAAGCCGATCGCCCAGACCCCAGCGTGGAGGAAAATTCGGGTTGCTCGTTTTCGTCGCGAACTCGTGGTAGGCGTGTCGATCCGCCCACTCCGGAAAAGTCGAAAGCGTTAGCCAGACGGGATCGGCGGTCTTCAGATATTTCTGCCGCTCAGCAACGAAGGCGTTGTCGACGATCGTTCGTTGCGCCGCGAAATCGCCTCCACTGACTTCGAAGCTCAGCATCGGTTTCTCGAATCCCGCGAGAAATGGCGTCCGCAACGCGCCGTTGAGTTTCGGGCTGAGCGAGCTGGTCAGGAGCCCGCCCGCGTGCAACCCGAGAACCGCCGTCTCACCTGAAGTCGCCAAACGAAACGTGCCCGGCGGCGCGACCTCGATCCCAACGCCATCGATCGACCAGCCTTCCGGTACGCCGTCGCGGAAGTCTGCAATGACTTCGAAACCTTCAGATCGTTTTCGATGTTCTTCGCGATACTGCTCGCCGAGTTCCTCCCACTTCTCCCAATTCGCCAACGGATAGAGCCATTCCTCGAGCGCCTCCGGCTTGGCTTCACCCAGCAGCTGCTCGGCGGTGATCGACTCCAGATCAGCGAGCCAGAGCTTGCGAAACTCCGCCCCGATCTTCGGCTTCAGCTCGCGCAGTTCCGTGAGGGCCGCCGCATTTCGCTCTGGAAGATCGAGGGTGTTCGTAACCCAGCGCGAGCTCATGAAAACGCCGCCAAGCGCGTAATAATCTCGTTGAGCAACCGCATCCAGCTTATGATCATGGCAACGCGCACAGGCCACCGTCGTCGCCTGGAACGCCTTGGAAAACGCATCGATTTTGTTGTCGAGCATCTCCTGATGAATCCCGTCGAACATCGCACTGTCGCCGTGCCGCTTCTCACCAAGCTGGAAAAACATCACGCCGATGAGCGACTCGTTTATGTGCTTGTCAGGATCGATTCGCGGCTCAGGAAGCAGGTCACCCGCGATTTGTTCGCGAACGAGTTGGTCGAACGGAACGTCGTCGTTGAAAGCGCGCACGAGGTAATCCCGGTAACGCCACGCGCCCTTCGCAGGCACGTCCCACTCATAACCGTAGGTGTCGCCGTAGCGAACGACGTCCATCCAGTGCCGCGCCCAACGCTCGCCGAAGTGCGGCGAGCCCAGCAGCTGCTGGAGGAGTTTTTCGAAGCCGCCGAGTGCGAGCTGTTCTTGAGTCGGCGGCAAACCGGTGAGCGAAAAAGTCAGACGCCGCGCCAGAATCGGCCAGTCCGCGGCTGGCGCTTGGGTGAGCCCATTTTCTTCAAGACTGGCTTTGATAAACTCGTCGATCGTTTGATCGGCCGAAGCCGGAGCGACAGGCTGAAGGCTCCACCACTGCTTTCGCTCCGCTAGAACATCTTCCCAATCATCATCGGCAATCCCGACTCCGATGAGGAGCAGCGCCAGCGCGATGTGAAGGTTGCCGAACATGTTTCGTGGGCTTGACGGTCGAGCGTTCGACCTGCCACATTCACGGGAATGAAACTCGTCGCCTTTCTCGCCCTGATTCTCGCCCCGGTCGCTCTGGCGGCGCAAGACAGTTTTCAAGCGGGTGCCGCGGCGGTCGACGTCACGCCGACGAAGTTTCCAGTCATCGTAAACGGGATGTTCACGACGCGAACCGGCACGGAGGCGCACGACCGGCTTCAATCACGAGCGCTGGTGCTCGACGACGGCGAAACCAAGATCGCGATCGTCGTCGTCGACAGTCTCATGATGCCGCGAGACCTCATCGACAAAGCCAAGGCGGCAGCGTCAAAGACGACCGGGATTCCCGTTGAGCGAATGTTAGTCTCGGCGACGCACACGCACTCGGCTCCCTCCGCGATGGGCTGTCTCGGCACGGACATCGATCCGGATTACGTGGCGTTTCTGCCAGGAAAAATCGCCGAAAGCATCGAACTCGCCAATCAGCAGCTGCAGGGCGCGAAAGTCGGCTGGGCGTCCGTGAATGACTACGAGCACAATCATTGCCGGCGCTGGATTTTCCGGAGTGCCGGCGCGAACTGGACCGGCGGTGCGGATCCGTTTGGAAGAAAGTCGGTCGCGGCGAACATGCATCCGGGTTACCAAAGTCAGAAGCACATCGGGCCGTCTGGACCGGCTGATCCGGCGCTGACGTTGCTCGCCGTTTTGGCTGATGATGATAAGCCGATCGCAGTGCTCGCGAACTACGCCAATCACTATTTTGGGGGTGCCTACGTTTCGGCGGGATTCTCTGGAAAGTTCGGCACCGCACTCGGAGATTTGATTGGCGCAGACGATTCGTTTGTCGGGCTAATGTCTCAAGGAACCAGCGGAGACAGCATGTGGATGGACTACGGCAAGGCGAAGATTTCGCCGACCGTCGACGAGTACACCGCCGCGGTCGCGAAGCGCGCCAAAGAGGCTTGGGACTCGATAGAATTTCACGATTCGCTGCCGATCACAATGGAGGAGGCGATGCTCACGCTGAAGCGACGAGTGCCGGATGAAGAGCGGTTGAAGTGGGCTCGTCAGGTCGCGACGACGTTTGAAGGCAGGCTGCCGAAGTCGCGTCCCGAGGTTTACGCTCGCGAGCAGATTTTCCTCGCCGAAAACCCGGATGCCGAGCTGAAACTCCAAGCGATACGGATCGGAAATCTCGGAATCAGCGCGATCCCGAACGAAGTCTACGGCATCACCGGCCTGAAGATTCGTCGCCAGAATCCGCTGGACCACACGATGAACATCGAACTCGCAAACGGTGCCGAGGGCTACATCCCGCCGCCCGAACAGCATCATCTCGGCGGCTACACGACCTGGGAAGCGCGGACCGCCGGGCTCGAGATTGAGGCCGAGCCGAGGATCGTGGAAACCCTCCTGACACTCTTCGAAAATCTGAGTGCTGAGAAACGTGTCGATCGAAAAATCCCGTTAGACGCTTACGCGAAGGCGGTGCTCAAGTCGAAGCCCTACGGCTTCTGGCGGCTCGACGAAATGAGCGGCGCTCACGCGATCGACAACAGCGGAAACGGTCACGCAGCGGATTTTGAGCCTGGCGTGGTTTTCCACCTGCCCGGCCGGAATTTGGAGCCGCTCGAGCACATCGAGGCCACAGTGAATCGTGGAGTCCACCTTGCGCGCGGTGGTCGGATCCGCCCGCCGAGCCACAAAATTCCGAACAACTCGACAGTCGAGTTCTGGTTCTGGAACGGCATTCCGAACGGGGAACGCGAGGTGCTTGGGCATTTGTTAGGGTTTGGAAACGAGACCATCGCGCTCTTCGGCGACGGCCAGCTCAAACTCGCGGGAGTGACCGGAACGTCGAAGACGGAACCTCGCCAATGGCGACATCTCGCGTTGGTCAACGATCAAGGTGTTGCGAGAATTTACCTCGACGGCGTGTTGGATCTGGAAGCCAAAATTCTGCTCGATGGCCAGATCTGGTTCGGCGGAAGCGCGGATGGGAAACTTGGCCTCGAGGGAAAACTGGACGACATCGCGCTCTACCCTCACGCTCTAAGCGAAGCCGATATCAAAGCCCATTTTCAAGCCGCAAAACCCTGACATGACACGAATTTTTTGCCTCCTCGCGCCAGCAGCTGCTGGCCTCGCCCTCGCTCAAGAACCCGAGTCTCCGCCGCTGACCCCGGCGGAATCGATGGCGCAGCACCACGTTCGCGAGGGCTTCGTGATCGAACTCGTCGCGGCCGAACCGATGGTCCTCGACCCTGTCGCGATCGACTGGTCGCCGGACGGAAAGCTCTGGATCGCGGAGATGGCCGACTACCCAAACGGGATGGATGACGAAGGCGAGCCTGGCGGTCGAATCCGTTTTCTCGAAGACACCGATGGCGACGGAAAGTACGACCGCTCGCAGATTTTTGCCGAGGGTCTGCGTTTCCCGAATGGCGTGATGGCTTGGAAAGACGGCGTGCTGATCACGGCAGCGCCGGACATCATTTTCGCCAGAGACACCGACGGCGATGGCCGCGCAGACGAGCAAACCGTCCTCTACACCGGCTTTACGCAAGGCAACCAGCAGCTGCGGGTCAACGGCCTTCGATGGGGGCTCGACAACTGGATTCACGTGGCGAGCGGCGCGCATCATGGCGGTTATGAAAAGGGAAACGAAGTCGTCTCCACGAAGACAGGCGAAAAAATCGCGCTTGGCAGTCGCGACTTTCGAATTCGTCCTGACACTGGCGAAATCGATCCGCAATCCGGCCCTTCCCAGTTTGGTCGGAATCGCGATGATTGGGGAAACTGGTTCGGCGTGCAGAACAGCATGCCGCTCTGGCACTACGTCCTTGCGGATCACGATCTGCGCCGCAATCCGCACTTCATCGCGCCTGATCCCAAGGTCCAGGTCATCACGCCGCGTGGGCCAAAAGTTTACCCTGCCAAAGCACCTCAACAGCGGTATCACGGCTTCGATCAATCGGGCAGGTTCACGTCGGCGTGCTCTGCGATCATCTACCGCGACGAGCTGCTTTTCCCGCGTGGCACCGAGCAGCATTCGTTTACCTGCGAGCCGTTTCACAACCTCGTGCAGCACAACATCATCGTTGACGACGGAGTCAGTTTTACGTTCCGGCGTGACCCGGCCGAAGCGAAAATCGACTTCTTCGCATCGAAAGATCGTTGGTGTCGCCCGGTCATGGCTCGGACCGGCCCGGACGGCGCGCTGTGGGTCGTCGACATGTA
Source organism: Verrucomicrobiales bacterium (assembly GCA_047620505.1). Taxonomy (GTDB): domain Bacteria; phylum Verrucomicrobiota; class Verrucomicrobiia; order Verrucomicrobiales; family DEV007; genus JBLHKS01. Next base: position 9,881 of record JBLHKS010000123.1, read on the forward strand.
TCGCTACATGATCGAGCATCCGAAATGGCTTCCTGATGATGGTAAGCAAGCGTTGCGTCCGTTTTATCGGCATGGCGAAGATCGTGGTCGGATTTACCGGATCTATCCGAAGGGCAAGGAACCACGTAAGCTGGAGATCAGCCTGGAGAGTCCGAACGGATGGGCGCGCGATCAGGCCCAGCAGCTGCTGATCGAAAACGGCGATCCCGAGCCGGCTCTCGCGATGCTGAAGAGCGCTAATCCGCTTGCTCGGCTACACGCGCTCTGCACGCTCGATGCCCTTGGCGCTCTGCCGCCCGAGGCCGGATTGACGGACGAGCATCCCGGTGTTCGGCGCGAAGCTGCGCGGCTGGCGACCACCGTAAGCGACTCCCTTCTGGCCCTGGCAGACGATCCATCGCCGAAAGTCCGCTTGCAGTTGGCGGCGACGCTTGGCGGAATCAATGAACCCGCGGCGAGCCTCGCACTCGCGAAATTGGCCCGCGAGGAAGACGCCTACGTCGTTGCGGCGGCGATGAGTTCGGTGAACGCAGAAAACATCGAGGGAATTCTGAACGCTTCGATCGACAGTCCGAATCTGGGTCAACTTCTCAGTCAGGCGGCTGCCTGGGGCCGAAGCGATGTTGCCGAATCTGCGTTAGGAAAGTTTCTCGATGGCTCGCCGCCGGATGAATCCAGCTTCCGGCTCATCGCCACGCTGAAGACGCCTAGCGCGGCCATGAAAGCACGAATCGAACCGCTCCGGGCGCGAGCTGCGGAAGTTGCCTCTGATCGCGCGGCTCCGACTCCAACGCGCGTTGCGGCGATCGCGCTGATCCGCCCGTCCACGGATTTGCTCGCCGCGAGCGAGCCGATCGAAATTCAGCAGGCGGCCGTCGCTCGTATCGATTCGGCCGAGCAACTGCTGGAAAATTGGGCGCATCACGGCCCTGCCCTCCGAGGCGAAATCCTCAACCGACTTCTGACGCGCGATCCGTGGATCGAGGCGCTCCTGAATGCGATCGAAGCCGGCGAAATTCGGCGCGGCGATCTCGATGCGGCGACGCAACAGCGACTGCGAAGTTCAAAGAACGCCAAGCTCCGCGAACAGGCGTCAAAACTCCTCGTGACGTCGCCAGACCGCGAAAAAGTGATCAACCAGTTTCGTCCCGCATTGAAGCTCGACGGAAACGTGGGAGCTGGGAAAATCCAGTTCGAACAACGCTGCGCCGCGTGCCACAAACTCGGAGGCATCGGCCGCGACATCGGGCCAAGTCTCGCCGCCCTGACAAACAAACAACCGGAGACGCTCTTGACTGCGATCCTCGACCCGAACGCAGCCGTCGAAGCGAAATTCGGTCTCTACATGGCGACGACGAAGGACAATCAGACCTTCGCCGGGATGGTCGCCTCTGAAACCGGCACGCAGATTTCGTTGCTCGCCGCGGACGGCACGAAAGTCGATCTGCTACGGCGTGATGTGAGCGAGTTTCGGTCGGCAGGCGTCTCGCTGATGCCGATTGGGCTTGAAGCTGAACTGTCGAATCAGAATCTGGCGGACTTGATTGAATTCGTTCGAACGGCAAAATAGTTGGCTAACGTTTTCGCAAACGCAGCTTCCCGATCGAGCGGCCTTCCTCTTTCCACTGCCGCTCGAAGTTAGTTTCCGCGTAGAAAAACGCGTCATCCGGCCAATCGAGCGGCTCAAAAATATCGGTCAAGGTGAGGAGCCGCTCGCTTGCCTCTTCGAAGTATTCGGCGTGGTCTGTTTTGAATAGAAACTCGCCACCAGGCGCGAGCAGCTGCTGAATCGCGCGTCCAAACTCCTGCGTTACGATCCGTCGGCGCTGATGCCGTTTTTTGGGCCAGGGATCTGGGAAAAGCAGGTGAATCCGGGTGAAACCTCCCTTCGGAAGCAGCCAACGAACTGCATAAGCAGAATCGATCCGCAGCACCCTGACATTGTTCAAACCACGCCGGTTTGATTTGCGGCAGACTTTGCGAACGCGGCCTAACAAACGCTCAACTCCGAGAAATCCGCGTTCCGGAAATTGCTCAGCCATCGACATGAGAAATCCGCCGTCGCCGCAACCGAGATCCAGCTCCAACTCGGCGCAACCCGGAACGATCGAGCCCGGGCTGGGTTCCTCGAAATAGTCCGTTGGCACGAATTCGAGCCGCTCAATGACGTCCTTCATCCGAGTTCATCGATCGCCAACGCGGCACAGCCGATCACGCCCGCTTCGTTGCCGAATTTCGCGGGTAGGATATCGAGGTGCTCGAAGAAAACCGGATTCAACGTCGACTGCATATGGCGCTGGACCGGGGCGAAAAGCAGCTCGCCCGCGTTGGCGACTCCACCGCCGATCACGATCGCGTCCGGGTTCAAAATCCAGACGATGCTCGTCAGTGCGTTCCCTAACCAAATCCCAACATCACCCCAGATCTTGCGCGCGATCGGGTCGCCAGCAGCTGCCCATTCGGCGATGTGCCGCGGGGTGCAGTCGCCGCGCTTTTTACTTTGGCCGACGGCGGCGTAGCTCTGGATCGCGTGGGCCTCGATCTGCTGATTTCCGACGTAACGCTCAAGCGCGCCCGGGTTTCCGTACCCGCCTTTGCGGCCGCGGAAATTGATGCTCATCTGGCCGATCTCGCCAGCCCCGTAAGAGCTTCCGCGAAACAGCTTGTCGTTCAAGATTAGCCCGCCGCCAACGCCGGTTCCGAGCGTGACGCAGACGACGTTGGTGTGTCCTTTCGCCGCTCCGAATCGCCACTCAGCGTAGGCCATCGCGTTAGCATCGTTCTCGACCGTAACCGGCAATTTGAGCTTCTGTTCGAGAATGGTTTTGAACGGCACATTCGTCCAGCCCGGGACGTTGGTGAGGTTGTGAAGAAACCCGCTGTCGAAATCGACGAAGCCGGGAACGCCGGCTCCAACCGCGGAAACCTTCGGGAAACGCTTTCGAATCGCAGTGATCGATTCGACCATCGCGCCGATCAGCGCGTCGACGCCGTCATGACGAGCTGTCTCGATCGGCTCGGCTTTGTGGACGACTTTCGCGCCCTGACAAACCGCTAATTTTACGGTCGTCCCGCCGAAATCCAGACCGATCGCCATCGGTGCCTGACTCCTCTTCGTTGCCGCCTTTTTTTTGCTCATGATTCGAGATTCAGATTCCCGATTACGCGCATTCCTTCGAGCGTCAGATCAGGGAGGACGGCATCGATAGGGGCGATCTCGCGCGAGATCAACTCCGCGTAACCACCGGTCGCGACCGTTTTTACTGGCTTACCATCGGGTGCCAGCTCGGCCAGCAGCTGCTGGAGGATTTCTTTGATTAAACCGCGGTAACCGTGGACCGCTCCGGACAACATTGCGGCTTTCGTCGACTTCCCGATCAGCTCAGCCGGCTCTTCAATTTCGATCTTCGGCAAGAGCGCGGTTCGCTCGTGAAGGTAGTCGGTCATCGCGTTCAAACCGGGAGCGATGATCCCGCCAACGTAAGCCGATTCCGCTGAAATGATGTCGAACGTGACCGCCGTGCCGAAGTCGACGACGATCGCCGGCGTCTCATCGAAGAGCGCGACGACAGCCGCGGCGTTCGCAAGTCGGTCTGCGCCGATCGTCGTTGGATCCGGAAAATCGAGTGCGACGCCGAGTTCGCAGTCGTGCCGGACTTCCAGCAGCTGCTGGCCGAAGACCTGCTGCACGATTGCGGCTTTGTGAGGGACGACGGAGGCGAGAACGACGCGGTCGAATTCCCAAGCGGAAACGACCCGCTCAAGCTGCGAACGGCTGAGGTCGCGCGTCAGCAAAACATCGCGCTCGGCGCAGAGCGAATCGCGATTGGAGAGCGCGAATTTCGTCCGCGTGTTGTTGTTGTTGATGAGGAGGTAGTCGGCCATCGGTCGAGCGCGCATTCAGCGCCAGCGCATGTAGTACTCGCGAATGGGAATGGGCAAGAGAACGGTCAGAACAATCCACGTCAGCGGGACGAATCCGAAGGCGAACGAGATCGTCCGCGTTCGGTTCGCGAGGCGGACGGGTGGCTCGGGCGGATTTGGGTAGCGACGTTCGCCGAGCGGTCTGCAGACGAGGCAGGGCGTCAAGTCGCGTTCCTGAGCTTGGAAGTGAGAGATCGCCGTGGTTTTGCCAACTTGATGCGACTCATCGTGGTAGCGCTCGCCGCTGCGCGTGACGAAAACTTTCGCGCTGACGAGTTTGGTCTCCAGATCGTAGAGCCGGTGTTCCTGCTTGAAATCGCGCTCGGCCTGAAGCGTGCTTTTCCAGAAAAGCCCGGCGAACGCCAGCCAGATCACCAGCGGCGTCACGAGCAAAATCCATCCAAACCGAGTCGGCCTCATCGACTGAGGAGTCTGAGGCATTCGGGAATCGATGACAAGAAATTCGCTGGCCAAACCGCCCGGACTCGCTATCGGTGGCGCGCCATGCGAGTCAAAGCGTTTCAAGGACTGGTTCCTCACCCTGACAAAGTCACCAAAATTGCGTCCGTTCCCTACGACGTGGTCAACACCGCCGAGGCGCGGGCTCTGGCCGAAGGGAACCCGCTCAGCTTTCTACACGTTCTCCGCGCGGAGATCGGTTTGCCAGACGGAACTGACCCGTACAGCGACGCGGTTTACGCAAAGTCGGTCGAGAATTTCAAGGGGCTTCAAGCCGAAGGCGCGCTGGTCCGCGAATCGGCACCGAGCGTTTATCTCTATCGTCAGACGATGGGCGAGCACTCGCAGACGGGCATCGCGCTGACCTGCCACATCGACGATTACGAGAACGACATCATCCGCAAGCACGAGAAAACGCGGCCGCAGAAAGAGGACGATCGGACGCGGGTGGTGAACGATCTGAACGCGAATCCGGGACCGGTTTTTCTGACCTACCGCGAAAACTCGGAAGTCGACGCGTTGGTCGAAAAAATCTCGGCTGAGCAAACGCCGACTTACGATTTCACCGCTCCGGACGGCGTCGGCCACACGATCTGGAAGGTCGAAGGCGGCGACGAATTCGTTCGGCTGTTTGGCGAAATCGAACTCGGCTACGTTGCCGACGGGCACCATCGATCGGCGAGTGCTTGGCGCGTTGGATCGGAGCGTCGCGCGGCGAATCCGGATCACACTGGCGATGAAAACTACAACTGGTTCCTCGGTGTTCTGTTTCCGGCGAATCAGCTCAAAATTCTTTCGTACAACCGTGCAGTTTCGGGATTGAACGGTCGCACGGCTGAGCAGCTGCTGGCGGCGATCGGGGAAACCTTCTCTGTTTCGGAAACGACCGAGAAAGAGCCGTCGAAGTCTGGCGAGGTCAGCATGTATCTCGATGGGAAATGGTACTCCGTGAGCTGGGATGCAGATCCGAATGCGGATCCGGTCAGCTCGCTCGACGTCAGCGTGCTTCAGGAAAGAATCCTCGCGCCGCTGCTCGCGGTAGAGGATCCTCGGACGAGCAACAACATCAGCTTCATCGGCGGAATTCGCGGTGTGGCTGAGCTGGAGAAGAAAGTCGATTCCGGTGCCGCGTCTGTCGCGTTTTCGATGTACCCGGTGACCTGTGATCAGCTCATGGCGATCGCGGATGCTGGCCAGATCATGGCACCGAAGAGCACGTGGTTCGAGCCGAAGCTCCGCAGCGGATTGTTCGTCCACACGCTGGATTAAGGCGGGTCGCAAGATCAGCCCGGTGAATCCCAAAATCCGCCGAGGCGCGCCGGAGAGCGGCGCGAGGGTGGGGAATGCGAAAGAACGAGCCAGTCACCCACGTCATGACCATGGATCCGATCACGGTTCATCATGGCGATCCAATTTCCAAAGTCCGGCAGGTCTTCCAAGAGAACGACATTCATCACCTGCCGGTCGTCAGCGGGAAAGAACTGAAGGGCATCATCAGCTGGACGGACCTGATGCGAGTCAGCTTCGGCGATGCGTTTAACCAGGACGACAAGGCCGTTGATGCGACGCTGGACCATACATTTTCGATCGAGGACATCATGAAAGAGGCTCCGCGATCGCTTGCGCTGAATTCCTCGATCCGAGACGCTGCGGAGGCGTTGAGCGAGGCCGAATTCCATGCGCTCCCCGTCGTCGACAATGGCGAACTCGTTGGCATCGTGACCACGAAAGACCTGATGCGATTCCTTGCTGAACTCTACTGATCGTTCAGTAGTCGCGATCGAGCAGGTAGTTCGCCAGGGCTCCGAGCGCTTCACCGCGCTCACCGAAAATCTCTAGGTCAGCCTTGGCGCGTTCGGTCAGTCGGCGAGCTTCTTCGCGAGAAGCGTCGAGCCCTAACAGAGCCGGAAAAGTGGACTTGTCAGAGGCCTCGTCTTTGCCTGCGCTCTTGCCGAGTTGCTCAGAAGACTGCGTCACGTCGAGGATGTCGTCGATGATCTGAAACGCGAGTCCGCAGGCCTGGCCGAAATCCGTCAGAGCCAGCAGCTGCTCGTCGCTCGCACCCGCGCTCATCGCTCCAAACCTGACTGTCGTCGTCAGCAGAGCCGCTGTCTTGGACAGGTGGACGAACTTGAGTTCTTCGAGGGTGAGCTGCTTGGATTCCCCTTCGAGATCGAGAACCTGGCCGCCGACGAGTTTGCGGCTGCCGCTGGTCTCTGCTAACTCGCGAGCGAATTCGCCGCCGCGCGGTTGCCCGCCGCAGATCTCGAACGCCAAAGCCTGAAGCGCGTCACCGGCGAGGACCGCGATTCCGTCGCCGAAAACTTTGTGGCACGTCGGATTTCCGCGCCGGAAATCGTCGTCGTCCATGCAAGGCAGATCGTCGTGGATCAGCGTGTAGGTGTGGAGACATTCGATCGCGACTCCGAGCGGCATCGCGGCATCGAGCGAGCCGCCGCAGGCCTCAGCAGCTGCCAGGCAGAGAATTGGGCGGAGGCGCTTGCCGCCGGCGAAAATGCTGTGACGCATCGCGCGGTGCAGCGTCTCGGGCCGCTCGGTTTCGGTCGGCAAGGCGGCGTCGAGCGCGGCTTCAACCAGCGTTCTGCGATCTTTGAGATAGGCTTGGAGATTCATTTTCCTAAAGATCCAGAGCTGCGCGAATTGCCGACTCCACTTCGTTCATTCCTCGTTGGCGACGATTTCGTTTTGAGCGCCAATGGCAAATTCGACATCGGACACCTCGAGGTCTTCGCCAAGCGCTGTGAAATCTTCGAACAACGCCTGATGCGGCTGCTGAGATTCAAGAAGCTTGAGTCCCTCGGCAATGAGAGAATCCAGACTGATCTCGCGTTCAGCGGCCATCGTCTGAGCCATCGAGTAGGCCTCGCCGGGCAGCTGAACGGTGAGAATTCGAGTGTCGTCCATGATAGAAAGAAAAGCCCAGTTGGCGGAAGTCAAACGTGGTCGGCTCAAAGAAGTTCGGCAATCTGGACTGCGTTCAAGGCGGCACCTTTGCGGACCTGGTCGCCGACGACAAAGAAACTGAGACCGTTTTCGAAAACCAGATCCCTCCGAATCCGCCCAACGAAACAGTCGTCGCCGTCGGTCGAGTCGAGTGGGGTCGGGTAGCGGTTGTTAACGTCGTCATCGATCAAACCGACGCCAGGCGCGGCTTCGATCAGCTTGCGGGCTTCCTCGACGCTTGGCGTCCTTTCGAATTCGACCGTCGCCGCGATCGAATGCGAGCGATGCACCGGAACGCGGACGCAGGTCACCGATGCGAGCAGCCCGGACGTGTGAAGAATCTTCCGGCCTTCGTTCTGCATCTTCATCTCCTCGCTGGTGTATCCGTTCGGGCCGACACCGCCGATTTCCGGAATCACGTTCGACGCGATCTGATGCCAGTAGACGTTCTTCTCAATCGGCTCGCCCTTTACGATCGCCTTGATCTGGTTGTCGAGCTCGGTGATCCCGGCCTGGCCGCTTCCACTGACGGACTGGTAGCTGGAAGCGATGATCTTCCGCGCGCCCCATGCCTTATGAAGTGGGTTCAAGCCCATCAGCGTCACGATCGTCGTGCAATTCGGATTCGCGATCACGCCGTTGTGATTCTGCGCGTCGGCTCCGTTGATTTCCGGCACGACCAGCGGCACGCCCTCATCCATCCGGAACGCCGACGAGTTGTCGACCACGACCGCGCCAGCACCGACGGCTGGTTTCGCGAACTGCTTCGAAATTCCGGATCCGGCGCTGAAAAGCGCGATGTCGATCCCGCCGAACGAATCCTTGGTCAATTCCTCAACCAGCAGCTGCTCACCGCGAAACGTCATCGGTTTGCCCTTCGAACGCGCCGAAGCCAGAAGCCGAAGACTGGCGATCGGGAAATCGCGTTCCTCGAGGCACTTGAGCATCTCGACGCCGACGGCTCCCGTGGCGCCCGCGATCGCAATGTGTTTTGGCGAACTCATTTCAATTCTACAGATTGGAAAAAGGGCGCGAATGTAGCGGGCCGGTCCGAACTTGCAACCGTTCTGCGTGGCTTGACGATCCGTTCAGGCAAAAACGGACCCGGAAGTGCGCCACAGCGTTTTCCGGGGCGAATTGAGGTTCATCGCGACTACGCCTGCAACATCGCGATCAGTTCATCCAGCCTATCCGCGATCGTCTGAACCTCGATCTGGCTTGGTGGATCCGACACGATCAGGGCCAGCGGCGTCATTCCAGAGACGCTGCCCGCCCGTGTTGCGATCGCCGTATCCAGATCCGTCTGCGTCACTTCTCCGGGCGGGCCCACACGGATCGGATCCCAGTTCAAATCCACTTCACCGGCGTCACACGCCCAAGCATGGAAGCTGGCTCAACATGGCCGAAATAGAAATTTCGCTGATGTCGCGCGCCGCGCTGAAACCCCGGATTCCAGGTCTTGAGCAATTCAGGCACATCATCACTGCAAACGCTCAGCGCCGAAACCAGTCACCGCAGCCAATCAACTGGCAATTCACAACCTCGAAGGCACGCATCAAACTAAAACGCCTGCATCCGACAGTTTAGCTGTGCTTGAACACTAGCAGTGACTATCACATTCCACGGAAACCTTTTCAAAATTTCCGCAGGGCCCGTTGAATGCCCCGTTCTCGTCATCGTTGCGTGGTGCGCGTTGCTTGTGACAATTTTGTCCTCCCTCGTTGGGATTCTCGCTGAGAGCGATGCTCTTGGAGAAGCAGTTAAAAAGATTGCCGCACTCGAGGCGGAACCGACAGGACCCAGATGGATTTTCAGGAACAGCCCCTACTTCATGTGGACAAGCTTTATCATCGCAATTGTCGCTTTCGTAGTATTTGCTTCACTCAATGCCTTTTGAACAAAGCTGTTCCCACGAATTTCTCATTAAATGATCTACCCATTCATCCGCCGTGAAATGATTCCTTACCACACGAGCCCTAAAAAGAGGCAAAACGCGGAGTGGACTCTCCCGCATGTTTACATGTCTTTTCTGTGTTCGATGTTTCCTTCCAGCTCGTCCGGTTAACCTTGCGTTCGCTGAAGAGATGAGTAAGTGGCGACCGATCCCGCCGGAACCGGGCAACTCAATCAGCTTCGCTCCTCGTTTCTGGCCTTGGCTCGTCCGAGCTACGGACCCGCGAAGTGTTGATTTTTTTGGGTAGTGCGCCGGCGTCGCGTGTTGTCCCCATGGTCCCTCCCGACCCGCAGGCGGTAACCCAGAAAGGAAACCTACCCAACCGGACACTGATTCAACTGCCGGAAAAAGTCATTCCCTTTGTCATCCACGAGGATAAACGCCGGAAAATCCTCAACGTCGATTTTCCAGACCGCTTCCATCCCGAGTTCCGGAAAATCCAACACCTCCACCTTCTTGATGTGGTTTTGCGCGAGGATCGCCGCCGGGCCGCCGATTGAGCCGAGATAAAATCCGCCGTGCTTTTTGCAGGCGTCCGTCACGGCTTGACTGCGGTTGCCTTTGGCGATCATCACCATCGACGCGCCCTGCGATTGGAAAAGATCGACGTACGGATCCATTCGGCCAGCCGTCGTCGGACCGAACGAGCCGCTCGCTAAGCCCTCGGGTTTCTTCGCAGGTCCGGCGTAGTAAATCGGATAGTCCTTGAAGTAGTCCGGCAGCGGCTTGCCAGCGTCGATCATCTCTTTGAGCTTCGCATGCGCGATGTCGCGGGCGACGACGATTGTGCCGGTCAACTCCAGCGCCGTGGTCACGGGGTATTTCGAAAGCGTCTCTCGGACTTGATCCATCCCAGCATTGAGATCGACCTTCACACCATGGAATTTGTGGTCCTTCCACTTCTCAGGAATGAACTGGCCGGGGTTGGTTTCGAGCTGCTCGATGAACAAACCCTCTCGCGTGATTTTCGCCTTCGCCTGGCGATCGGCGGAGCAGCTGACGCCGATTCCGACCGGGCAACTCGCGCCGTGCCGCGGCAGGCGGACGACCCTGACATCGAGCGCAAAATATTTCCCACCGAACTGAGCGCCGATCCCGATTTCCCGGGCCTGAGCCAGCAGCTGCTGTTCCATTTCGAGATCGCGAAACGCCTGCCCGTTCTCGCCGCCAGTGGTCGGCAGCTCGTCCAGATAGCGGGTCGAGGCCAGCTTTACGGTCTTCAGCGTCGCCTCGGCGCTCGTCCCACCGACGACAAAAACGAGGTGATACGGTGGGCAGGCGGTTGTGCCTAACGAAGCCATTTTTTCCGTCGCCCAACCGACAAATCGATCTGGATTCAGGAGCGCCTTGGTCTCTTGATAGAGAAAGGTTTTATTCGCCGAGCCGCCACCCTTGGTGATGAACAAAAACTCGTAAGCGTCGCCGTCTGTCGCGTAGAGTTCGATCTGACAGGGCAGATTCGACCGGGTGTTTTTCTCATCAAACAGCGTCAACGCGGACATCTGAGAATACCGCAGATTCTCTTCCTGATAGGTTTTCCAAATCCCATTCGCGAGCGCTTCTTCGTCACCGCCGCCGGTCCAGACCTGCTGGCCTTTTTTTCCCATCACGATTGCCGTTCCGGTGTCCTGACACATCGGCAAAATCCCGCGCGCCGCGATCTCCGCGTTCCGGAGCAGCATCAGCGCGACCATCCGGTCGTTCTCGGTAGCGTCGTCGTCATCGAGGATCGCCGCCACTTGCTTGAGATGCGAAGTTCGCAGCATGAACGAAATGTCCTTGATCGCCTCATTCGCGAGGCGCGTCAGCGCGGCTGGTTCGACCTTCAGGACCTCGGTCCCGTTGAAATCGACCACCTCAACGTGGTCGCTGGTCAGATGTCGATACTCGGTCTTGTCGGGGCCGAGAGGGAAAGGCTTATGATAGGCAAATTCTTCGCTCACGTCGCCACACTAGTCGGAACGACGACTCCTACAACTACGGGCTCTTTCAGATACGGATTTTCTTCGTGTGTTCCCCCCAACTACCGACTCGTTCTGGTATTGCTTTCGATATGCATTTGGCATAGCGCAATTTGAGCCTGCAATTTTAATGCGAACACCCTTGCTTGCCCAACAAGATAGCCAATGAATCCTGCTAGGAACATTCCTCCCAGCACAAAAGGTAAAGCCGAGTCTGATTCATGGCCCATTCCGAAGCCAACGACCCCGCCCACCAAAACGCCAAGAAGAGTCATCACAGCCACGATAGAGCGCGCCCGCTTGTAGAGTGCATTGGCGAATTTCTGAATTATTGCCGGATCGTATTGAATATCTTGTGCCATAGTGAGGTGGCTGGTCCAAACGGAGCCAGAGGTTAAGGTGGGCGAAGGGTGTAGATCTCTGGAAGGTTGAAAATCGAACCTAACCGAACCAGAATATGCCGAAACAAAAAAGACGAA
>JBLHKS010000124.1:0-21279 GCA_047620505.1 Verrucomicrobiales bacterium
CCTTCAGCAAGGTCAATCGACTCTCCCGCCGTGGCGAGAGCAAGGATATCGTCAGCATGGAAGAGCTTCCGGTTTCGATAGCCGATAGCCAAGCCTTTGCTGATCGAAATTCTAGGGCTTGAGTTCATGGTTGGTTAAGGGACAGATAGTCTTTTGATATGATAGCAGGGGTAGCAACAATTCTTTATTGCATGCTTAGAAATTACAGAATTTTATGTAATTCGGCAATTCGTAGAGGCTCTTAAATCCGCCTTCTGACCCCTTCAGGTCCTCTAAAGAAATCGATAGTAACGAATAAGTTGATGACTTCAGGGGATCAGGTTTCATGGGAATGAAGGGGTTCGGTATTCCTCCGAATTGGCGGTCTAAAAGACTTCCTCGACCACGATCAGCCAGTTCATGAGCGAGATGGGAGGGAGTTCCGCTGGACTGCGGATCGACTTGAGATCAGCGGTGATCAGATTGGGCGTCACTTCTTCATAGGTGCCAGCTCGGAAATCGAGCGGGCGAACCGCATCTGCATCGCCGACCGCCAGACTGTTAAGCTGCCCCGAATAATCAACTGGCCGGATTTTCAGCGTTGTTCCGTAGCGCTTTTCCGGCGCATAGAGTGACACCGGCGGATAAAACGCTTCACCGGATGGCAAGCCGGATCCTGAAGGCTGCGGGACGGAGACGATGTTGAAGTCATCCGCGAAATAAAGCCGGACATTCGTGACCAGGGAGAAACCGGTTGAACCGAATGAAGAGAGATCACCGCTTTCGCGAAGCACAACAGCCATATCCGTCCCAACACTGGGAAACTCAGGATTCTTGACATTTAGGTCATTCGTTGAGTCCGGATTGATGACCATCGAACTGTTCACATCGATCCCGGCCGCACCCAGCGACGCCAAATAAGCCGGTAGCCGCTCGAGATAAACGACAAGCGCTTTGCGGCCCGTCTCCGTGTGCTCGGTCTGGAACGGGATCTCATCACCAGCTGCTGTCCCGCTCGATGACCAATTCACGGCTCGATCCAGCGTCACGGAGGATTCGCCGGCACCCGTCTTGTAAAACAACGTCAATTCCGTTGGCGTTTGGTCGAGTGACGAGGAGACCCGGGTGACGAACAACCTCATCGCACAACGTTGAGCCCCACTAGAGTAATTGTCCCATGAGGTTGGCGCGATGAGATTATTCTGCGGCGTTGCCGCGTATTCGAAGAAATCCAATCCGCGGTTGATCGATATAAAGGCGACTCGTCCCGAATCCGCGGCCAACGAAGTTGACTGCAAATCGCCAAAGTGATTGGCGAAGAATTCTTCCCGCACTCCAAAGTCGCCAAAATTGTTGGACGCGGCTTGGCCTTGAATGGTTGTCCCACTTCCCAAAGCGATCCGATTGCGCGCGGAAAGATTGCCGTCGGGCAGCGCGAAACCAGGCGAGGTATCGAGTTTTCCCCCAAAAATCCCGCCATCAATGCTCACATTAGTCCAATCTGCCCCGCCCGCGTGCGCGCCGACGGACATAAAAGCCTCCGCGGCGATCGGAAGCTGCGAGGGTACCTCATAGAGCGATAAGACGTAGTTTTTCGATCGTTGTGGGCCGTTAATATTAACAATGTCCGAGCCGAATGTGACTTGGAACGCCCACCAATTCCTCTTTGCGACGAACGGTGTCCCAGGCGTTCCGTAACCAAAACGGATGTTGGGATACGGGATTAAATTGTAGAGTGGATAGTCATCTGTAGACAGCTGCGCCGACGTCGACCAACCGGCCGGAAACACCTTCTCTTCAGTAATGATCGGATATTTCGCATCGAGTATCATCACTGCCTGGGACGCGGTCAGCGGGTCCGGAAGTTTTTCGGCGAAGCGGCTGTCCAGTATCAGATCCATGCTTGCCAGCGTTCCCGAATTCACCATGTCTTGATCGCCACGAATCGGGCTCACCAACGTCGAGGCCGCGGTCGTGGAGTTGCCGGGATTGGCCGAAATCAAGTTCTCGACGCCAAACGACTGCAAGGTGACCTCATCGATCGCTTGATCAGCCGATGCCAACGAAATGGCTTCATTGAAGATCGCTTCCCATTCCATCGATTCCGGCACCAGAGCCGAATCGGGTTGCATCGCGTCGATCGCGCGCAAAGGAACAATAGAGATCAGCGAACGCAGCAGGGCGTCTTCCTTTTGTGCATAATCGATCCGAAGCTGGGACCTCGCCTGACCATCGTGAGACTGAATCACCTGTCGGAACAGCATCACGATGCTAAACGAGGTCGCCAACGCAATTGTCGTCACTACCGCCATTGAAGCGTAGCCTTTACTTGATCGTAGCTGTCGGGAAAATTGCATTACTCTGTGGTGGTTGCGTAGGTGATTTCCTCTTCCGCCGGCCCGCGAAGGGTCATGAACAGAATGCCGGAATCGTCCCGAAACTCGACGGCGCTGGCAGAGCGGGTTACGCTCCAAGTTGGGGTTGGCGTCCAGCCGGTCCCGTCGTTATAGTAAAAATTGAGCTGCGCTTGGCCGTTGAGGGTCTCAAAGGCGAAAAGACTTTCTTCAATCGCGCCGCTCGGGTTGCGATAAACGAGCCTCAAGGCGTTCCCGCCTGTGTTCACCGCTCGAATCCCAGAAAAGGCGTCCTGTTTGCTTCCGTAGATGCGATAGGATGAAGCTCGCATCGCGCTCTGGTTGAGAATGCTGTTGATGTGCGGTGCTTCGGTTCGCAAAAACTCGAAGGACTGCATCATCCGCAAGAAAACCACATTCTGATTCAACAGTGCAAGCCCGGCCCCAGCTGCCAATATTGCAAGCATGATCGCAGCGGTCATTTCGATCAGCGTAAAGCCGGACCGGAAGCGCTTTGTGAACCTTCGATGAATAGTCATGTGCCTAACGAGTCCGGACAATCGTCCGGGTTTTAACATAGGAGCGCTCTCCGATTCTATAGATTAAATAAGACTGCAGCTTCCACGTCTCCAGTTTGACGGGGTTGCTCTCGCTGTTCCCGGTTCCACCAGCTGCTGCCAAATTTTTCGAATCGGCGAGCCGCGTCCGCCAACGGATCGCCTTAACGGACTTTCCGTTCGGGAGTACGCCGATCGAAACTTCATCTGAGCTCTTGTTTGGGGCCGCCGGCCACGGCCCGGTTTCAGAAGTCAACTCCGAGAACTGCACTCGGCGTCCCAGCGCCACTTCGCGGCTCATATAAGAGTCGCTCAGTGTCTGCATCACCGTCCAGTGCTGCGCTTGCACGGCGCGGATTGAGAGTATCATCAAAATGAAAGCCAATAGCACTAACCCTGCCACACCAAGCGAGGCCTCCAACAGCGCGACGCCAGCTTCGGCACGTCTCGATTTGATCCTGGAAAGAGTGACTTGCATCGGCGTCTATTTCTCCATCGTAGTGACTTGACCTCTAACTGTGATTTTGCGATTCACATCAAAGGTAACTGTCGACAAGCGCTCGGTCGCCCAGTTATCGAAGGGCGTCATATGAAGAACTTCGATCGTATATATACCGTCTTCAGGAATTAGATTCTCCCAGTTATCCACCGTGATCACTTCGTTCTGTGGCACGGTCGCCCAGTGCCAGCGAATCGAGCCATTGATCGTAGTTCCGCCAGCACCAAGGACGGGAGATCCAGGATAGATCTTCGCATAGGTGAGCGATACGGGATAAAGATCCTTATAGATAACAGAAAAGCGGGGCAAGTTATCGCGAATTGTTGTGCCGTCAGCGATACCCTCGAAGGAAGCTTCGCTAACGGGCCAAACCAGAACACGCGCCTCATCAAGGATTGAGGCGGCCGGAATCGTCTCGTCTGGCAATGACGAAAGAGTAAAACGTTCGATACCCATCGCCTTCGTAGGTGCCATCGGCGTAAGCAGTGTATAAACGGGAGTAAAATTCGGAGCCGCGTTATCCATATGAAAAGAGGCGATCGTGTACTCTGGATTGCCCTCAGGGACGTAACTTTCTGTGAAGTTCTGCCCGACCCGCGTATAAAGAACGTGTCGGGCTGAATGAGGCGCGCTATGATCATCAGTGAGACCCGAAATCGTAATCGACAAGGTGAAAGGTTTGTCGGCTCGAGTGGTCGGAATACCTGTCGTTGCCTGGGTCCATAGATCCTCGGAATGGACCTGAATCGCCCCTTGCGGGAGGTAGAAACCGACGACCTTCTTATCAAGGAAATAGAGATTCGTATCCCATGCCGTGCCGCGAGCGAAAAGCTCATAACAAGCCCCTCCTCCTGACAGGGGATGATTCGAAATCGCGTTACCGGAGTCAAGATCAGTGAACAGATCGTAGACGATCCCAGAGTCCAGCAATGTTTGACGGATAATATTCTCAGCCCTCGCAGGGCTAGCTGAGGCGAATAATACAGCGAGAACGCTGAGAGCAAGTAGTGGAGAAGTTTTCATGGTTCATTAATCGACTAGTTCCGGGATTTTTCTTCCGTGCCGTCTGATGGTGGAGGTGGCATTAAGACACTGATCGGATTTTTTCGAAGCACGCTGACGATCACTCGTCCGCTTCTGGAAAATTGGTTGGATACGGGCTCTGGTATCGGCACCTCACCTTTGGCTGTCGCGAAGGTCACTTCGTACGCTCGAATCCATTGCCAATTTTGTTTAAGGAATTCTGGCCAAAGGATGAGATCTCCCTTGGGCTTTGTAATCACTCTTTCCTGATAGGCGGGAGGCAGGCAAAGAATCGAGGAGTGCGGCAGAACCGTATGATCCTTCCCGTCGCTCAGAATGATTGAATTTGCGTAATAGTCTCCAATTGGACGGGCTTTGAGGCCATCGGTCGGCTTGAAATCTTTCCCGTATTTTATCTGGCTTTTGGCCTTAATGGCCTCGAGTTGGGCGTCCGTCGCTTGCTCTCGAGTTGCCGGCCGCCGTGTGGCCTCTATTAAATCATCTGGATCGACTTGTCCTGTTGGTGAAATATTGAATGGCGGCTGTGCAGAAAGTGCCAGGGGAATCCCAAGTATGGCAAATAGGAGGCAGGATATTTTCTTCATCTGATCTATCGTTGAATGGCCCAGGAAAAGGGAGGCTTTTCGCCGGTTTGATAGAGAGTCTGGAGGAATGACAATTCGCCAATTGGAACTGGAGGCTCTTTGACGGCCTCGCCTAGAATATAGAAGTGACCATCTGGATCCTTAGAATTTCCCGCGCCATGCCAGGCGAGTTCGATTTCCTGCTCCCAGAATACGATGGGAGTCAGGAAATACTTCCGAATGACTCCACTCGAATCGGCAAGATCTGACGAATTGCGGCCGACGCTTTTCATATGGACGTTGTTTACGGAGGCCCAGAAGTTCCAGAATCCTTCAACGGCGTTGCCGTTGCCGTTCTTCTTGGGTTTGTCATTCATTTTCCCGTCGTAGCCGTAGGTGCCAGGCACTCCATCAGCGTCTGATTGGCCTTCTATGCCGGAAAATGTGTATTTGTAGTAGCGCCCAATGTTAACCGATTCGTTGAATGGAACGTCCGGCATTACGCGGAAGTTCCATCCGATTCCGGGAGCACCAAGGGTAATTTGGGCGTAGCTGTGGGTTCCGGAAAGGATCAAGAAGAGAAGGAGGACCGAACCTTGTATAAGTTTTTTCATAATTCAGATGATCCGAGATTTGCTAAACTGGACAGTGTGAATAGTAGCTTTACTTTGAGGAATTGAGCAATACGCAGGGGGTCTTGAATTGGTGAGGGTTTTAGCTTTACGGCCTCTAAAGGAATCTTTACCAGGGGCCTTGGAAGCGGCGGTGACTCCGGGGAAAATGGATCGATTGTGGAAGTAATGTGTCTTGGCTCTTAACATTAACTCACATGCTTTCGCCTTTTGAAGGCCTGTAAATAAATTGGATTTCCATAAATTCCGTAATACAGTGTGAACTCAGAATCCCTCGAGTTCCCTGATGCACGCCTCCCCGATCCTATCCGCCAGATCCGCCAAAGTGTCTGAATACGATTTTTCTCTGGCACCTTGCAGCCTGGATCCAGGGCCCGCAGCTGCGTCAACGGCACATCCCGGTCGCCGCCCTTCAAATCCTGAAGATCAGCGACCAGCACCCACTTCCAAGCCGGGCCGTCATCTCCTCGTTGTCGACGATTACCCCGACAACCGGCTTTTGCTCCAAGCAAGCCTCGAGCAGGAAGGCTACAACGTGACTTCCCTCCCTGACGGGTTGTCGGCGATCGATTTCATCGCGGCGCATCCGCGTGAGGTCGATCTCATCCTTCTCGATCTCATGATGCCAGGCATAAACGGGATGGAGGTCCTCACAACGGTTAGGGAATACTATTCGCGGCACGAATTACCTGTAATTATGACCACGGCGATTGGGGACGACGACAGTGTGGTTCGAGCGCTTCAAAACGGCGCAAACGACTACATTACCAAGCCCTTCAAGATGGAGCCGTTGACCGAACGCGTCAGGACACAGCTCGAGCTGGCTGAGTCGCGGCGAGCGCTTGAAACCGAAGTGATCGAACGGCGGCGAATTCAGGCGCGTCTGGAACAGATGGCCGCTGGCCTCAAAGCTGCGACGAGGTCGGCCGGCATAGGCGTCTGGGAATGGGCCCCCTCGAGCGGCGAGTTGCTCTGGGATCGGGCGCTGCGCGAGCTATTGGGCTTGGATTCCAGCTCAGGCGAGGTGGTCGAAGGCGGCTGGGGCACTGTTGTGCATCCTGATGATCTGCAGCGGCTCGAAGGAGAATTCCAAAAGGCTCTCAGCAAAGGGGAAGACTTCCACTCGACCTTTCGCATCATTCGTCCGGATGGCGCGATCCGCCATCTTGAAGGGCACGCCAGTGTTCAAAGCTCTGCCGAAGGCGATGTTGCCAAACTGATAGGAGCGAACTGGGACATCACCGAGCGCAATCAAGCCCGCCAGGCCGTGCTGGAAGCCAGTGAACGCGAGCGCAAACGCATCGGCCGGGATCTGCACGACGGCCTGTGCCAGGAACTCGGCGGTCTTGGGCTTCTCGTTAGCGCGATGGAGGAACGCCTCCGACAAGAAGAGAATCCGGAAGCTGAGTCGGCAATTCGGCTCTCCGAATACATCCTTCAGGCGACCGAACACGCCCGAGGGTTGGCCCATGGTCTTTCCCCGCTGGACTCGGATCGCCAGACGTTGAGCGAGGCCCTCGAAGGCCTCATCTCCAAGCAGCAAAAGGCTACGCCGGGTATCAAGCTCGAATTCTCTTTTGCCTCGACTATCGAGCCGCTTCCGTCGGCACAGGCCACCGAACTCTACTTCATCGCCTCCGAAGCGTTTGCTAACGCGATACGCCACGGCTCGCCCGGTTTTATCCGTATCGGACTCAGCGAGCAAGGAAACGAAATCGTCCTTACGATCTTCGATGACGGCGGAGGCAGCGCCGAGCAGCTGCTGGACGGCAAAGGGCTCGGTATTCACTCGATGCGCCATCGTGCCTGGACTCTCGGCGGAGCCATCAGCTTCGAAACCGAGCGAACAGATGGCGTCCTCGCGACCCAAGGTATTCGGGTCGAATGCCGCGTCCCAAAAGATTCCCAAGCCACCCCAAAACAATGAAACCTGAAACAGCCACCAAACGCATCTTCCTGATCGACGACCATCCCCTTGTCCGAATGGGCTTGGGACAGATACTCGACACCCAGTCAGACCTCGAACTCTGCGGTGAACTTGACGGCGGTCGCGGCGCGATCGAAGCGCTGAGCCAGACCGAGCCAGACGCAATCATCCTCGACCTGTCGCTGCCCGACACTGGCGGGATCGATCTGATCAAAGCGATCCGCGCCGCGGGATTCAGCGCGCCGATCCTCGTGAACTCGATGCATCCCGAAACGCTCTATGCCGAACGCGTTCTGCGCGCCGGAGCCAACGGCTATCTCATGAAACAGGTCGCGCCGAAGACTGTGCTGACTGCGATTCGAAAAGTTCTCGATGGTCAAGCGTATCTCAGCGACGAAATGACATGCAACCTCGTTAACCGGATGGCCGGTGCCCGCGAGTTGAAGAACTCAGTGGAGGAGTTGACGGATCGTGAGTTTGAGGTCTTTGAATTGATCGGGCGCGGCAAGCCCACGGCGGACATTGCCGAATTGCTCAGCATCAGCCCTCGGACGGTCGACGTGCATCGCGCGAATATCAGGGCGAAGCTCAGCGTGACCAGCGGCGCTGAATTGGCGCAAATTGCTGTGAGGTGGGTAGAGAGCGGCGGCAAGGAGTTCTGATGCGAAGCCGTAGACTCGACCGATAGCCGGCAAGCGGCGTCAAATGCGGTCTGATTTCTGCTCATCTGCGGGAGTCAGGAGAATTCTATCCTTCAGACGCGCCGTTTATTGATAATTTTCAGACTTATCAGATTTTACAGAAACTTTTCTATACGATGCACGCAATCCTTCAAATACTTCAGGTCATTGGAATTCTACTTCTCGTCTTCGGTGTATTCAGCCTTCTAATCATCGTCCATGAGTGGGGGCACTTCCTCGCAGCCAAATGGCGGGGCCTCAAAATTGACCGATTTCAGGTCTGGTTTGGCAAACCCATCTGGAAATTCACCCGTGGAGGCGTCCAATACGGACTTGGATGGATCCCCTTCGGCGGATTCGTTTCCATACCTCAAATGGCCCCGATGGAAGCGATCGAAGGGAAAACCAATGCGAAAGCCAACTCCCGAGATCTCCCGCCTGTTTCGTCGCGCGACAAGATCATCGTCGCCTTCGCGGGTCCCCTGTTCAGCTTCCTTCTGGCAGTGTTTTGCGCGCTGATCGTCTGGGTAGTCGGCAAGCCAGCGCCAGATCAGGCAACGGCCACCGAAGTGGGGCATGTTATGCCCGGCAGCGTTGCGGCAGAAGCAGGGATTCTCGCCGGAGATAAGATTCTTTGGGCAAACGGAGAAAAGGTTCGGCGAATCCATGGAATGATAGACAGCTTGGATTGGCACGTCGTCGCCAGCGAGACGCCAGAGGTTCAGATTCGATTCGAGCGCGACGGAACGGTTATGACCCGGACGTTGGCTCTCTCCCAGGATGACATCGATACGAGCGGCTCAACGAAATCCGACAAATCCTGGTGGAAGAAGACCCTTAGTTTCATTTTCCACCGCCCTCCTCTCCCCGATACTGGAATCCTTGGCCGCGAACGCCCTTGCGTCGGCGAGGTGATGCCTCATAGCCCGGCCGCCGAAGCTGGAATGGAGATTGGAGACCTGGTCGTGGCCATGAACGGCGAACCCGTTCTAAACCGGCTTCAAATCGGAGACTTCCTCTACAATGAAAACCCAGAATCGGTTCAGTTGACCTTTCTGCGTGGAGACCAAACTCGGACGGTTACACTTCGCCCTCGTTTACCGGAAAAGAGACCCGCGGAAGTCGAGAGGCCGATGGTTGGATTGGTCTGGGACGAATTTGGCAAAGGGCGGCTTGAATACATCAATCCAGGCGTCCAGATCGCTGAAAGCGTGACCATGATGCAAAACACCCTTGGTGCCATTTTCAATCCCGCCTCGGAGGTTGGGCCTACCCATCTCAATAGCGCCGTTGGGATCATGCGACTCTACTACCGGTTGTTCGAGCACCAGGATGGCTGGCGCTTGGTCCTCTGGTTCAGCGTAGTTCTGAATATCAACCTCGCGATTCTGAACCTGTTGCCGATACCACTTCTCGACGGCGGTCACATTGTCATGGCCTCGCTCGAGGGCATCTTCCAGCGACCGCTCCCGATCAAATCTCTCAAGATCATTCAGACTGGCACTGCGGTTCTGCTCCTTGGATTCATGGCCGTTCTTGCGCTCAAGGACATCGGTGATATCGCGGCCGAAACCCAGTTCGGAGCCGTTATCGAGTTCCTGCCGCCGAATCCTTCGACTAGCAGTGGCTGACAGTTTAGACCGCTGGCGTTGCGGCAGTGCGTGAGGCCTTGAGGTGTTCGATGGCCATCAGGAGGAGCCCGGCAACGAAGACTGACCAAGCGACTAGATTGAGCACGATCGTTGCATTGCTGTAGGCAATCATCTGCGACGCGTGAACATGCTCTGCTCGGTCAAAATAGCCCAAGCCTGGCAGCAAAACGATCGCGTGAGCCAACCGCTGGGCGAAAATCAGGACGCAGCCAATCAAAAGGCAGATCGTCCCCGGCCGCCGGGAGGCTCGGAGAAAGAGCGACGCCGCAATGACAGCAATCGCGGTCACGAATGGACCCGCGAGCGAGTGGACAATGTTCAGAGTGTTGTTCCAATCAAGGTTTGCGCTGATCATAATTTTGATAATATTCCTTATTTTGAGAATGACCAGCGCGAAAGTAATGAAATGCGCAGATCAGCAGCTGCTGGGCCACTTCTCGGCATCAGAAAGCCAGGCGCTCGCGCGAAAGCTGGCTGAATCAAACCTTTTGTGGGCAGAGGTGCCCCGATCAGGCGGAACGAAAGTTCTTTATGGTTGGCGCTCAGCTACTCCCCGCCAAGCTCCAACTCCCAGACTCTCGTCGGCTGACGTCGAGAAGTGCAGGCGAGGCGCTTGCCGCTGGGGCTGAAGGCCAGCGTGTAGGGTCCATCATACAACTCCCGGATTTCCTCAAGTTGTTCGCCGGTTTCCAGATTCCAGATCTTGATACTGAGATCGGCGGAGCCGGTGGCGAGGATGGGCTTGTCAGGATGCCAGGCGAGAACGGTGATCGCCCCGTCGTGCGCGCGGAATTGCTTCAGCACCTTCAGCGTGGCGCTATCGCGGATGCGCACGATTTTGTCGGCGTCGGCTTCTGCGAAACGACCGCCGCCAGGCGCCATGGCGAGCGCCTCCATGTAGGTGGGGTGCGTCGCGGTTCGATTGACAGCGCCGGTTGCTGCGTCCCAAACGACGATTTGCTCCTCGGAACCCGGCTCGTTGCGTGGCGCGTTGGCCGCAACGAGACTCTGCGCGATGCGAAAACGTTGCAGGAAGCGAATCGAGCTTATGAGGAAAGCGGCGGGAGTTTCCGTGAATTGGTGATTTCGCTGATGATTTCCGATTCGTTCCTCTTTCGTGCGCCGGAGCTTTGAATCGTTCAGGCACGGACATTTTTCCGATTTGATGCCGGATCGGAAACGCGAGTTCAAGACAACGTCCGCACGGCTGCCTGAAAAAATGAAGGAAAAATCCTCTGGCCTCCAAAAAGTTCGTAAAATTCTGCCCTCCTCGGCAGCATTAAGGCGAAGCCAATCCACGAATGGACGCCCAATCCCAAACTCCGAAACCTTCCGAAGACGATCTTCACGAACGCTTTCTCCGCCTTTGGACGCAGAACGAGGCGGCGTTGCGCGCGTTTGTGCGTTCCTGCTGCCCGCGCGCTCAGGAAGTTGACGAGGTGATGCAGGACACCTGCATCGCGGCGTGGCGCAAGTTCTCGACGTTGGATGATCCGGCGGCTTTTGGGCGGTGGGCCTGCATGATCGCTCGCTACGAATTGCTCATGACCCGACGTCGCCATGCCCGCGACCGCCTCGTGTTGGCGGAGGATGTGGTCGAGTTGTTGACGGAGGAGGGCGCGGAGGAAATTCCCCGTCGGCACCGGCAGCTGCTGGCGCTGGATGAGTGCATCGAAAAACTGCCGCGTGAACGGCGCGAGCTGGCTCTGGCGGCTTACGCGAAAGACGTCTCGATTCGTCAGATGGCCGTTCAACTCAAACGCACCGAGGGATCGCTCTATCAGCTGCTCGCGCGCATTCGCAAAGAATTGCATCGCTGTGTCGAACAAACCCTGACAAGCACACCAGCATCATGACGGAGGACGAACTCGATCTTCTTCATGCTTACCTCAACGGCAACCTGACGCCGGAGGAATTGGAGGCGCTAAATCAGCTCCTGCGCCGCGATGCGGAAGCTCAAGAGACTTTGCGGACGCTGGCGACGGTCGACGCCAAGTGGCAGCAACTGCTGGCTCGAAGCCCGGAGAGTCAGGCCGAAGCGGCGACCGAATTCGACTCTCATCCATCCGGGAGGGATTCACGGAAGCGTTCGAAGATGAGCCGAACGTGGATGGCGATCGCGGCAGCGCTGATCGCGATGCTAACCTTGATCTTTTGGCCACGGCATCCGACCGATCAGACCTTCGCAACCTTGGAGCAAGGCCGCGCCGCGCTGTGGGAAAGCGGCGATTTGTCGACGGAAAATGGAAGCCGGTTAGGAAAAGGAACGCTGCGCCTCGCCGAGGGATTGGCGACCTTGCGGTTCGATTCGGGAGCCGAGGTGATTCTGGAGGCACCGGCGGAGTTGATTCTGGTGGATGCGATGAATTGCGAGCTGAACAGTGGCACCGTCGTTTCGGACATCCCGAAATCGGCTCAAGGGTTTCGGATCAAAACGCCCTCCGCGGATGTGGTCGACTACGGGACGCGTTTCGCGGTTAGCGTCTACGAAGGGACGGGCGAAACCCACACTCAGGTCATCGAGGGGCGGGTGCAGGTCGAGTATGCGCGTTCCGACGAAGTGATCGAATTGAAGACTGGCCAGCAAAATACCGTGGTTGGCGAATCGTTCGGCGAGGCGACGGATGGGGCGGATCAAGAGCATCGCACGATTCCGGTTATACCTATAGATCATGGCCCGGGCTGGATTCTACTGGAAACGGCGAAAGACGCCTACACGGGGCGCGTCGCGGGGCACGAATCCGATGTGTTGCTCTATCTCAAAACAGGCGGCCCGCGTCGAACGGCGTATCTGGGCTTTGATCTCGGCGACATTGACCGGGAAGACATCGCGGAGGCGGAGTTGCTGCTCTTTTTTGCGCCGACCGGATGGGGACTCGCCTCGCATGTGCCGGACGCCACCTTCAGCATCTACGGCTTAGTGGGTGAGATTCCGCTTTGGAAAGAATCGATCCTGCATGGCCAGTTTCCCGGGCAGCCCGCAGTCGAGCGTCTGGGCTCGTTCACGATTCCGCAGGGCGTGCAGAGGGGCAGCTTTCGCGTTCACTCCGATGCGTTAGTCGCCTTTCTTCGCGGTCACGCCGCGTCGGAGATCACGCTCAAGGTCGTCCGCGACACAGAAGAATCCGAAGGCGGAGGCTTGGTGCATGGATTCGCCAGCCGCCGCCACCCCATTTTGCCCGCGCCGACCTTGGCGATACGCGAAAACCAAGAAGTTGCGCCTGACTGATGCCTCATCCGACGACATTCTCGATCCATGGTCTCGCTCTCATTGCGGCTTTGGTAGGATTCATTGGCCAGAATGCGATGGCCGAACACGAAGCTGGCGGGAAACCTAACGTTCTCCTCATCGCGGTAGACGATCTAAACGACTGGGTCGGTTGCCTTGGCGGGCATCCGCAAGCGACGACACCGAATATCGATCGTCTCGCGGCGCGAGGCATGCTCTTCACAAATGCCCATTGTCAGGGAACGATGTGCAATCCTTCGCGGATCAGCCTGCTGTGGGGTCGTCGGCCTTCGTCGACTGGCTTTTATGATAATCAGTATCACGTCTCGCGGGAGCCGGTGTTTCTCACGTCGAACGTCAGTCTGCCGGCTCACTTTGCCGCGAATGGCTACAAGACGCTGACCGCAGGCAAGGTGTTTCACACCCACGGCCACAAGGCGCATGTGCAAGGGCCAAAGCTCGGGCAATGGCGTAAGGGACTGGATCAAGCGGTTCACAAAAAACCGAAAGGGTGGCACGGCATCTGGGATTTCGGTCCGCAGGATTATGACGAGACGAAGTTTACCGATCACGTCACCGCCAGCTGGGCGGCTGAGCAACTTAGGAAGCGTCACGACGGGCCATTTTTCCTATCGGTGGGTTTCTACCGCCCGCACGTTCCGTTTTTTCCGCCGCGCCGGGTCTACGAAACTTTCGGACACGTGCAATTACCTCGGGTTAATGAAGAGGATTGGCGCGATTTGCCCGACGCGGCGCGCAAATTGACCTTGAGCAATCCGAAAATCCCGACCCACGAGTGGATGCGCGAAAACGACCGCTGGCAACTCGCGGTGCACGCCTACCTCGCCTGCGTCCAGTGGACTGACGAGCAACTCGGTCGCGTTCTCGATGCTCTCGATAGCAGCCCTCATGCTGAGAACACCATTGTCGTGCTGTTCTCGGATCATGGTTATCATCTAGGGGAAAAACAACGGTGGTCCAAGTTTTCGCTTTGGGAAAGCACCACGCGGGTTCCCTTGATCATCAGCACGCCAGTTGGCGCAGCAGGGAAGTCAGGCAAACCAGTCGAGTTGTTGAGCATTTACCCGACCCTCGTCGATCTCTGCGGCCTTCCACAAAATCCTAAGCTCGATGGCGTCAGTCTGCGGCCGCTTCTCGAAAACCCGGACGCCCCTTGGGAGCACGTCGCCATTTCTACGTTGGGGCAGAACAACCACGCCGTGCGCGACGAACGCTGGCGTTATATTCGCTACGTGGATGGAAGCGAAGAGCTTTACGATCACCAAACCGATCCCGATGAATGGTACAATCTTGCGGAGGGCGAACCAACTCCAGAGCATGCTTCCGTGATCGCGAGACTGAGAGAACACTTTCCGAAAACAAACCTCCTTCAGCAAAAAGACACTCCTTGATGAATTCTTCCGATACCGAAACCCACCGTCGCGACTTCCTGCAGCAATCCGTCCTTGGCACAGCCGCTGCCGGGTTGGCGATTGCCTCGACCTCGCACGTTTCCGCCCAAACCATCCCAGCAGCTGCTGAGCCGGAAGTCACCAACGACGTTGACGTCCTTGTGGTCGGCGGCGGCACCGCGGGGCACGTCGCGGCGATTCAGGCGGGGCGCGCGGGAGCGAAGACGCTGATCGTGGAGCGCAACAGCCAACTTGGCGGCACGACGACAACCGGCGGCGTGGCGTTCCCCGGACTGTTCGATGCGTGGGGCAAGCAGGTCATCGCCGGGATCGGTTGGGAGCTTGTCAGGGAGAGCGTGGAACTCGACGGAGGGCAGCTGCCTAACTTCGCCAAAGTGCCGCAGAGCCACTGGCATAACCAAGTTTATACGAATCAGTTTCTCTATGCAGTTCTGGCCGAGGAGAAGTGCGCTGAGGCGGGCGTAGAGATTGCGTATTACGAATTCCCACAAGCGGTGACGAAGACGGACGACGGCTGGGAAGTCGACTGCGTCGGTTTCGGGACGAAGCGGCGGGTGCGCTGCAAACAGATTATCGATTGCACTGGCGGCGCGGAAGTGGTGGGTATGTTAGGATTGCCGCGGTTGCGCGAGGACGAGCGGCAGCCCGGTTCATTTCTGTTCATGCTAGGCAAGGAACATCAGCCGGGCAGGAATCAGGTCCATCGGCTCTACGTCCACGGCGCGGATTCGACCAACTCGCGAACGGCGACCGAAGCCAACCTGACCGGACGAAAATCGATCCTCGCCAAGGTCCGCAAGGAGAAAAAACGCCTGATGCATTTGCAGCCGGAGACTGGATTCCGAGAGACATACCGAATCGAAGGGGAAACGATGATCACGGTGAACGACTACACCTCCGGTCGCGTGTTCGACGACGCGATCAGCTATGCGTTTTACCCAGTCGATCTACACACAAAGTCCGGCGTGAAGCCGAAGCCGCTCAAGCCCGGCACGGTACCGACGATTCCCTTGAGTGCGCTGATCCCGAAGGGCAGCCGCGATATCATCGTCGCGGGCCGATGTGTCAGCAGTGATCGACTGGCCAACTCCGGATTGAGGGTTCAAGCGTCCTGCATGGGCATGGGTCAGGCGGCTGGCGCGGCGGCGGCGTTAGCTGCGAATGCTGGTTCGACTCCGCTCGAAGTTCCTCTAGAGGAGATTCACGCTTTGCTGCGCGAGCACGGGCAGATCGTTCCCGCGTAGCTTCGAATGGCATTCGAAGATCAGAAAACTTCGATTACCAATCGAAGCTTCCCAATTCGACATGAAACGCAGATTCGTCTCACTCCTGACCGCATCGAGCTTCATCGTCATGGCGGTGACTGGCATTCTGTCGTTCTGGCGGCCGTTTTCGATCCAGGTCGTCGGTCTGCATGCGTTGATGGGATTCGTCTTTGTCGGACTTATCGCGTTGCACCTGACGAACAACCTCGGTCACCTGAAGCGATACATCCGAAGCAAAGCGTTGTGGGCGACACTGGGGATCACGTCAGGGTTGACCGCGCTCTTCCTCTGGCAGCCGGGACCGGTCCGCGCCATTCTGGGCCTGAGCCAGAACCTCGGCCCGGCGCTCGACCGCTTCGAAATGACGAACGACGGCCTGATCTATCACTACAGCCCAGCGCCGCACTACAAAATGGCCCTGACGGTTCGCGCTGGGAAAGCATTCGATGCGAAAGATCCGCCGCACGTCGCGATCTGGCTTGAGAACGCCTCGTTCTATCACATCAAGACGCTTCGCGAACCGCAAGACGGAGCAGCGCTGTCTTATTGGGACTTCAAAGTTCGCGGTTGGGAAAAAGCAAAACGCAAAGCGGAGAAAGCAGGCAGGGAGTTGGCCGAAGAGTTGGGAGTGGACGGCATTTCCGGCGCGACGCGGAACAGCTCTTTCGATCCCGCCGACTACATTCTGCCAGCTGATTCTGAGAATCCGATGCCCTACCGGTTGCTCATTGAAATCGACCAACCAGACGACGATCAGCCTTCGCTTGTCTACTCGGTCGAGATCGACAACGCCGATCCTCGCGCGTTTCAGCTGCTGGATCTAGTTGGCTACCCGAAGCAGGAAGAGGATGACGAAGACGGCAAAGAAGTCTGGGCCATCTATTATGTCGATGAGCGATTCGGTTCGGCGCTCAAGCTGATCGACAGCGCGTTGCTGACGATCGATCGAGACCGATGACGCTCTTCAGGCGAAATCTTTTGCGTGTTTCGCCGTTCGCTCGTTCTAATATCGAAAAGGGGAGTGGACCAGCCTTGGTTCCTGTCGACTTCCCGGAAAGGCCGCCCCGGTTTTCCGCGTGTTTTCGGCGCTCGATAGACCCATGATTTTGCGCTCTACCATCGTTATTCTCGCACACGCCGCGACGGCTCTCGCTGCCGAAGATTTTGACGCCACGATTCGCCCGATTCTTGCGGAGCACTGCTTCGTTTGCCACGGTCCTGAGAAACAAAAGGGAAATTTCCGGCTCGATATTTTGTCGACGGATCTGATCAACGACGTCCGCGCGGCTGAGCATTGGCATGATGTTCGCTCGGCGCTGAATTTGGGAGAGATGCCGCCGGATTCACGCGATCCTTTGCCGCAGGAGAAACGCCAGCAGCTGCTGGGTTGGCTCAACGCGACGATCGAGCATGCTGAGAAGGCGCAGAAGAGCAAAGGCGGCAGGGTCGTCGTCCGGCGACTGAATAAAACCGAGTATCAAAATACGATGCGCGATTTGTTCGACCTCGACATTGATTACGTGCGCGATTTTCCACCCGAAGGAATGTCCGAGGACGGCTTTCGAAACAACGGGAGCGCGCTGCAGATCTCCGGGATTCAGTTGGAATATTATCTGGCGGCGGCGCGGATGGCGCTGGACAAGGCGATCACGACGGCGACCGAGCCGCAGGTTTTCGAGCACGAAATGGCCAAGTCTGCTGGCGGGCGCTACCCCGGTGGCAGGGAGTCTGCGAATCGAGTGGGCCGAGGTCGGGCGTTTGTAGCGCAGATGAAGAAGGACTACCCGGAGGAAGGCGAATTTGTCGTCCGCGTGCGCGCCAGGTCGGAATTGCCGGAGCAGAAGCGGAAGGGGCCAGTCGCAAGAATGCGAGTGAAAGTCGGTTACCGGCCTGACACGGTAATGGAGCTGAAAACGCTCGCCGAGATCGACGTCGCTAACGAAGAATCGCGGACGTTCGAGTTCCGCGGCCGGATCGAGAATTTCCCGTTGTCGGCGCGCGGCCAGAGCAAGTTTCCGGGCTTGTTGGTCTGGATCGAGAACGGCTACGACGAGTTCGCTGAGCCGAAGAAAAAGGAGGTTGTCGACGAGAAGGGCAAGAAGCGGAAGGTCTTCGTGCACGACCCGGATTATCCGTATTTGGAAGTCGAGTCGGTCGATTTCAAGGGCCCGGTTTTCGACGCCTGGCCGCCACGGCAGCATCGCCGGATTTTGCACGACTCGCCGCTACGCGAGACGGACGAAACAGCTTATGCTAGCGAGGTAGTCACGAATTTCCTGTCGCGCGCATGGCGGCGCCCAGCGAGCGAGGCCGAGGTCGCTCGCTATGCCGATTTTTTTGCATCTGTCAGGCCGGAGTTCCCGGATTTCGAGGAGACGATTCGCGAGACGCTGGCGATGGCGCTGGTTTCGCCGAAGTTTTTGTATCTGTTAGAGCCGGCTGACGAAGAACCTCGGCCACTCGACGCATTCGAGCTGGCTTCGCGGCTTTCTTACTTTCTCTGGAGCACGATGCCGGACGCCGAGCTTTCAGCAGCTGCTGAGTCGGACGATTTGTTGAAGCCGGAAGTCCTCGCCCTTCAGGTCGACCGTTTGCTCGACGACGAGAGGGCTTGGGGCTTCATCGATCAATTCACGACGCAGTGGCTAGCGCTCGATGGAATGGACAAGCTCGAAATCGACAAGTCGATCTATCCCGATTTCCGCGACGAAATGAAAGATCACATGCGGCAGGAGACGCTTCATTTCGTGGCCGCGCTCTTCCGAAACGACCTCAGCGCGTCTCACCTGCTGAAATCCGATTTTACGATACTGAACGAGAATCTCGCGAAGCATTACGGAATCGAAGGCGTCCACGGCGGCGATTTTCGGCGAGTCGACCTTGCCGAAAATCAGCGCCGCAGCGGCGTCCTCAACCACGGCTCGATTTTGCTTGGAACCTCGACCGGAGCGGACTCGAATCTCATCAAGCGCGCCGTCTTCATCCGCGAACGCCTTCTCCACGACCCACCCGCGCCGCCGCCACCCAACGTGCCCGAGTTGAAGACCGCCGACCCGGAATTCGCCAAATTGCCGATCCGCGAGCAACTCGCAATCCACCGCGAAGATCCGGCTTGTGCCGATTGCCATGCAAATATCGATCCGTGGGGCCAAGCGCTTGAAGCGTGGGACGCGGTTGGCCTTTTTCGTGAGGAGATCAGTCGGCAGCTGCCGAAAAAGAAAACACTCACGCTCCCGGTTGATGACTCGGGCGTTCTCCCCGGCGGCCATGAGGTCAGCGGACTCGACGGTCTCACGGCTTATCTTCTCGAGCATCGAAAAGAGCAGTTTGCCGACGCCCTCGTTCGCAAACTCATGACCTACGCGCTTGGCCGAACATTGGAGTTTTCAGATGGGCCCGAATTGGACCGATTGACCGAGGAATTCGTCGCCAACGACATGCGAATGCGGCAACTGGTGCACAGCATCGCTACCAGCGAGACATTTCGCACGAAGTAAGCCAGCATTTCCGGCCATGACCTATTTTAAGTTCCTCCGAGTTCTCGGAATCATCGAAGGCATCTCGACCCTCGTTTTGTTCTTCATCGCCATGCCGATGAAATATTACGCCGACATCCCGATCGCGGTCACCATCTCCGGTTCGATCCACGGCTTCCTGTTTCTCGCCCTCGTCGCCGCGTTTTTGATCGCGATCAAAAAAGTCCCGATTTCGAACCTGCTCGCCGGGGCCGGAATTGTCGGCGCGGTCGTTCCGTTTGGTCCGTTCATCATCGATCATTGGTTAAAGAAGGCCGAGCCTGAATCTTGACCGCTTTCATGAAAACCAAGCGGGCGGAATTCCGTGTTTTTCGCGATGCCAAACAGTAATCGTAAATCGTGGAAACTCGATCGCCGCAGCTTCATTCGCGGCGCTGGTGTTTCGCTTGCGCTGCCCGCGTTGGATTGCATGGCGGGTTCAGCAGCTGCTGACGCGGAGCCGAAGCGACTCGCGGCAATTTACTTTCCGTTTGGCGTAGCGCTCCCGCCGAAAGAGGACAGTCCGGAACGCAAATGGTACTGGTTTCCCAAAGGCGAAGGGCGCGACTTCAAGTTCAACGAATCGCTCAAGGTGCTGGAGCCGCATCGCGAAAACCTGACCGTTTTAGGGGGCCTGTCGCATCCGAAGGTCCGTAAAATTGGCGGCCACGACAGCGGCGACACGTTTCTGACTGGCTGGGACATTCGTCAGGACGCGCTTAGCAACGTGCAGTCGATGGATCAGGTCGCCGCCGCGCATTTCGCCGATCAGACGCGTTTCTCATCGCTCGTTATGTCAACCGACGGCGGCGTTGGCGAGCCGACTCGTTCGAGCACGCTCTCCTACAACGAGCACGGCCGACCGATCCCTGCGCTCAACCAGCCACGCCAGATTTTCGATCGGTTCTTCGGAGTGGGTGACGCCGATACTCAGCGCGATCGCCGCCGGCTGAGCAGTGCAGGCAGCATGCTCGATTTGCTGCTCGACGATGCCAAGACGATCCGTGGAAATCTAGGCAAGCACGATCAGGACAAGCTCGACGAATACCTCGATTCCGTCCGGCAGGTCGAGCAAGGCGTCGAGCGTTCGCAGGCATGGGTCGACATCCCGAAGCCGGACCTCAGCGATGCCGACCGCGAGATGTTGAAGCTCGATTCCGACGACCAGGTCCCGACCGAGTTCGTCCAGACGATGTACGATCTGATCTACTTGGCCTTCCGCACAGACTCGACTCGAGTCGCGACCTATCAGATTGCGAGCATGGGCGATGGGTCATCGAAGGCCGTCAAGTTTCCGCAGCTGCTGGGACTCAAGGGCGGGATCCACAAGCTCGCGCACGGCTGGAACAAGCCGGCTGGGGCCGAGGAGCTTGGGAAGTGGGACCGATTCCTGGCGACCCAATTTTCGCGTTTCCTCGATCGAATGAGTTCCGCGCCAGCGGCTCCAGAGAGCGACGCGACGCTCCTCGATCGAACTACGATTATCTACGGCAGCTCGAACAGCACGACCCACAACAATCAGAACTACCCACTGATCCTCGCTGGAGGCCGCGATCTTGGGTTCAAGCACGGTCAGTTTCTGAAGTACGATGATTCAACGCCGTTCGCGAACGTCTTCACGACGATGCTGGGCCGAGTTGGCGTGCCGAATTCGCAGTTCGGCGACAGCACCGGGATTCTAAGCGAGGTTGTAGCCTAGTCGTTAGCGACAACCTCATCGGTTCTAGCCGACGCGCAAAACCCTTTTTCTCATCGACAAAGGTGCGATAATGATCATCGATCTCACCAACAGCAACTGCTGCGGGCGATACGAGATGTCGTCAGCTTGGTTTCAATCCTTTCACCGTCCCAACCAGCGATGCGTTACGCAATTTTCTCTGACATCCACGCAAACGTTCGGGCTTGGAATGTCGTGCGGGAAGACATGCGGGCGTTGGAAGCCGACGTCCT